>JAYVYH010000233.1:0-11878 GCA_043784385.1 Caulobacteraceae bacterium
CGCCTTCTGCCACCGCACTCAGGCCGACCGGCCCGAAGCCTGGGGCCTGAGCGACAAGCGCAAGCCGCACCATCGCGGCCAGGGGCTGATCTATTCCCAACCGTTGCTCGACCATCCGGAGCTCGATGCCTATACGCGCCACCCGCGCTCATACCCCGTGGTCGCGCGCCTGCTGGGCGGCGATGACCGGGTGCGGTTCTCCGAGTTCAACTTTCGCGAGACGCCGGAAGGCGCGGGGCCTGGGGCGATGAACTTCCACCATGACGCGGTGCGCGAGGACCGCCTGATCCGCGCGCCCTACCTGCCCTGCGACTGGCTGTGCGCTATCCACTACCTGACCGACGTCGAGCCGGGGGCGCCTTGCTTCTGCGTCGTGCCGAACAGCAGCCGGTTCGAGACCCTGAAAGCGGCGTTCAAGACTCTAGGTGACGAGTATCGAGAGGTTCCGCTCCACGGCCCGGCCGGGACCTGCGTGCTCTATGACACCGCCACCTTCCACACGCGGCTCGACGGCGATGGTCAGAAGATGCGCCGGACTTGGCACCAGTACTACGCGCGCGGTGGCTGGCTGCGTAGCGCCCTGCCGTCTACCAGCCGCTATGTTCGGGCGCCCAGCCCCGTGCTGACCGACTGGAACCTGTTCCCCGAGCGCCTGGCGATCAGCCCGGATCCAAAGGTCCGCCTGTTCTTCTCCCACTGGAACACCGCTCAAGGCGAATGGGCCGCCAGCGGCTTCGACCCCGAAGTCCGCAAGGCCATGCCGCGCGGCGAGCAGTAGCCGGGCATTGTCTCAGAACCCGACGCTGAAACTCGCCTCGGTCTTCGCCCGCACCTCGTCCAGCGTCACGCCGGGCGCCAGTTCGGTCAGGGTGACGCCGCCGCCCTTGCGGTCGATGTCGAAGACGCCGAGATCGGTGACCAACAGGTCCACCACGCCGGCGCCGGTGAGTGGCAAGGTGCAGGCTTTCAACAGCTTGGGCGCGCCGGATTTCTCCACGTGGTCCATCACCACCACCACGCGCCGCACGCCGGCCACCAGGTCCATGGCCCCGCCCATGCCCTTGACCATCTTGCCCGGCACCATCCAGTTGGCCAGGTCGCCCTTTTCCGACACCTGCATGCCGCCGAGGATCGACAGGGCGATGTGGCCGCCCCGGATCATCGCGAAACTGTCGGAGCTGGAGAAATAGGATGAGCCGGCCAGTTCGGTAATGGTCTGCTTGCCGGCATTGACCAGGTCCGGGTCGGCCTCGCCCTCATAGGGGAAGGGACCCATGCCAAGCATGCCGTTCTCGCTCTGCAGCGTGACGCTGACGCCGTCGGGAATATGGTTGGCGACCAAGGTCGGAATGCCGATCCCCAAGTTCACATAGAACCCGTCCTGGAGCTCCTTCGCCGCGCGGGAGGCCATGTCGTTGCGGGTCCAGGCCATCAGGCGGCTTCTTTCGGGCGAGTGGTCAGTTGTTCGATGCGCTTCTCGAAATGATCGCCCCGGAACAGGCCGTCGATATAGATGCCGGGCGTATGGATCGAGTCCTTGTCCAGCGCGCCCACCGGCACGATTTCCTCGACCTCGGCGAGGGTGACCTTGCCCGCCGTAGCCATCATCGGATTGAAATTGCGCGCGGTCTTTCGGTAGGTCAGATTGCCCTCCGCATCGCCCTTCCACGCCTTGACGATCGACAGGTCGGCCTTGAGGGCGCGTTCCATCACATAGAGCTCGCCGTCGAAGTCTCGCACCTCCTTGCCCTCGGCCACCAGGGTGCCGACGCCGGTCTTGGTGAAGAAGGCCGGGATGCCGGCGCCACCGGCGCGAATGCGCTCGGCCAGGGTGCCCTGTGGGTTGAACTCAAGCTGCAGCTTGCCGGACAGATAGAGCTGTTCGAACAGCTTGTTCTCGCCGACGTAGGAGCTGATCATCTTGTCGATCTGGCGGGTCGCCAGCAGCAGTCCAAGGCCAAAGCCGTCGACGCCGCAGTTGTTGGAGATCACCGTCAGGCCCTTCGTCCCGGCGTCGCGGATCGCGGCGATCAGGTTTTCGGGGATGCCGCACAGGCCAAAGCCGCCGGCCATGATGGTCATGCCGTCAAACAGCACGCCGGCCAGGGCGGCGGCCGCGTCGTCGCGAAGCTTCGATGCCACGATGGTCTTTCCGCATTGCACAATTTGTAAGGGACCCAAGCCTTAGTCCCGAAGGGTGATTGATTTCAACCGCGCGGCGTGGATGTTTCGCGACATGACGCCAGCCGCTCTCGAACCGGTCTCGCTCCGCCTCGATAGGGATGACCCGGACGCCTTTGCCGCGCGCCTGGGCGCCAGTTTCGCCCGACACGGCTTCGCGGTGGTGTCCGACCATGGCCTGGATCAGGCGCGGATCGACGCGCTTGGCGCCGACATGAAGACGGTCTTCGCCCAGCCCGAGGTAGTCAAGCGCCGGAGCTTCGTCGAAGGCGGCAAGGGCCAGCGCGGCTACACGGCGTTCGGCGTCGAGACGGCCAAAGGCGTGGCCCATTCCGACCTCAAGGAATTCTGGCACGTTGGACGGGAGCTGCCACCCAGCCACCCGCTCCGCCGCTACATGCCGGAAAACATCTGGCCCGAAATGCCGGCGAGCTTCCGCGACAACGCGCTGTGGCTGTTCGACTCTCTTGAGCGTCTCGGTGCGCGGATTCTGGCGGCGGTCGCGCGTCATCTAGCGCTTTCGCCGGATTTCTTCGACGGACCTATCGCCGACGGCAATAGCATCCTGCGCCTTTTGCACTATCCGCCCGCCGACTTCGACGGGCCGCACATCCGCGCCGGGGCGCATGAGGACATCAACGCCATCACCCTTTTGCTGGGCGCCGAGGAGGCCGGGCTGGAGGTTCTGGACCGTGACGGAACATGGTTGCCGATCGACCCGTCGTCGGGCGCGGTGGTGGTCAACATCGGCGATATGCTGGCGCGCCTGACCAACGACGCGCTGCCCTCCACCAGCCATCGGGTGGTCAATCCCGCTTCAGAGCGCCGTGGCATAGCGCGCTATTCGACACCATTCTTCCTGCATTTTCGCCCTGATTTCCTGATCGGGCCCCTGAGTGGGTGCGTGACGGCGGAGCGACCAAACCGCTATCCCGAACCGATCACCGCGCATGATTTCCTGCGGCGGCGCCTGGCGGAAATTGGTCTGGACTAAAGCACGCAGTCGGCGAGGCCGTCCCTCGCCACCACGTCCGAGCGGGCTTCTATGCTGCCGGTACGGCGACGGACGTAAGGTCCGGGGCTGGCGGCCTTCCACTTCAGCGGGCTTGGCAGCACTGCGGCTAGCCGGCCGGCTTCCGCGGCGGTCAAGGAACGGGCCGAGATGTGGAAATAGTGCTGTGACGCTGCCTCCACCCCATAAATACCAGGACCCATCTCAACGACGTTGAGATAGACCTCCATAATCCGCGGCTTGCCCCAGATCGTCTCGGTCAGCACAGTGAACCAGGCCTCCGCGCCCTTGCGCGCCCAGGATCGCCCCGGCCACAGAAAAGCGTTCTTGGCTGTCTGCTGGCTGATGGTCGAGCCGCCCCGGATCTGGCCCGGCCGCGCCTCGTTGTGTTTCATCGCCTTCTCCATGGCGTTGAAGTCGAAGCCGTGATGCGCGCAGAATCTGGAATCCTCCGAGGCTACCACGGCCCGGACCATGGCCGGCGAGATCCGCGAGATCGGCGTCCAGCGGTAGTCGAGGCCATTGCCCTGGATCAAACGCTCGATCATCAGGATGGTGATCGGTGGGGGGACGAAGCGATAGGCCACGACCCAGAGCGGCGGCCCGGCAATCGCCAGCACGATCAGTGTCGCCAGCAGGTTTCGCAGCCCTCTCAGCAGGCCACCACCTGATCTCGATCCGCGTGTTCGCGCCATGGCGCCCCCGCTCGCTCGCGCCATCCGCGACCCGGCGCGATATAAGGGTTGCGTCGGGCGGCGGCTTCGCGTCAAGCGGCATCAAAGCAAATCAAGGGAACACGGGATCATGGATGTCAGCGAGGCGGTGGCGCGGCGAATGTCGGTGCGGGCGTTCAAGCCCGATCCGGTGCCGGGCGATGTGGTGAAGGCGATTTTGGACGCCGCCAAGGCCGCGCCCTCGGGCGGCAATTTGCAGCCCTGGCGCGTCTACGCTATCGCTGGCGAGTCCCTGGCGCGGTTCAAGGCTCTGGTCGCCGCCACGCCGATGGAGGAGCCAGAATACGAGGTCTATCCGGCCAATCTGTGGGACCCTCTCCGCAC
This sequence comes from Caulobacteraceae bacterium, assembly GCA_043784385.1. Taxonomy (GTDB): domain Bacteria; phylum Pseudomonadota; class Alphaproteobacteria; order Caulobacterales; family Caulobacteraceae; genus Acaudatibacter. The sequence continues at coordinate 4,252 of JAYVYH010000233.1, forward strand.
CCGGCGTTACGTCTGCGGCGAGGATCTATATGCGTCGATCGGCATCGGCCGAGACGACCGTCCGGGACGTTTCCGGCAACTGGCCAAGAACACGGAGTTCTTCGGGGCGCCCGTGGGCTTGTTCTTCTGCCTCGACCGCAAGGTCGGCCACCCCCAGTGGGCCGACATGGGCATGTTAATGCAGACGGTCATGCTGCTTGCCGTCGAACGGGGACTGGACACCTGCGCTCAGGAATACTGGGTGCGCTACCCCAAGACGGTGGCGAGATTCATCGACCTGCCCGACGATCACATGCTGTTCAGCGGCATGGCGCTTGGCTACCGCGATGAGGCCGCGCCGATCAACGGCTGGCGCACTCGCCGCGATCCTATCGAAGTATGGTGCCAGATGACGGGCTTCGACTGAACGGGCGAGTCAGGCGTCAGTCTCGACTTTGGGTCCCTTCGGGGACTTGGCCTTTTTGGCTTTTTTCTTCTTTTTCTCGGGGGGTTTTTCGTGTTTTGGTGACGGGTGAGGCTTGGCGGCCTTTGCCTTGATCGGCTCATCGGCGGCGGCGGCCAGACTGGCCAGGGTCTTGAGGAAGGTTTCCCGCCTTTTTGGCGACAGCAAGGCCAGCAGGCGCTCGTCCGCCTCCGCCGCCGCTCCCGCGCCGGAGCCCATGGCTTCGCGGCCCGCCTCCGACAGCCGTACCGTGTTGGCCCGGGCGTCGGTAGCCGAGCGTTCGCGCTGGAGAAGCCCCTTGGCCAGCATGCGCGCCACCAGGTCGGCCAGGGTCGAGCGATCGATGCCGGTGGCCCTGACCAGATCGTTCTGGGTCAGGCCGTCAACGGCGGCGGCGGCGGAAAGCACGGTGAATTGACGCTGGGTGAGATTGGCGGCGCCCGCCGCCTCGGCGTGAAAATCGAGCGCCAACTGGAGCGTACGGTGCAGCAGATGCGTTGCCGAGCCGCTCAACCCATCCCGAACGATCTTGCCCTTGCCCTTTGCCATCGCGATCCCCTTAAGCGCGGACGGACTAAACTAAGAAGTAGTCTAGCCGAAATTCAAGTCGCTTTCACGACAGACCATCCGTGGACGTCTGGTCTCGCCGTACGATCAGATACCGGATTCCGGCGGTTCAGGAATATCGCTCGGCAAGCCGGAACGGTTATGCTTCATCAGATAGGGGGTCTGGGCAAGGGCGAAGACCACCGCCGCCACCATGATCACGATACGAAATACGCCCCAGGTCTCAGCGGTCTGGGTGTGGCGCACCACTTCATTGGCGATCGCGCAGGCCCACCAGAACAGGCCGTAGCGGATCGCCAGAACCCGCCAGGCCGAATCCGGCAGTTCGAAAGCGCCGCCAAGAATGGCTTTGAGCGGGTTCTTCTTCAGCACCAGACCGCCGAACAGCACGGCTCCCAGAATACCATCGACGATGGTCATCTTCATCTGCAGAATGTCGGCCCGGTGCAGGAATAGGCTAGCGCCGCCGAACACCAGAGCCAGGCCGCCACTGAACGCCGGCAAGGGGGCCACCCGGCGCTCGACAATCAGCCCGACCGCCAGCGCCAGGACCGAGCCGCCGACCACGAACCACGTGGCCAGGGCGAAATCGTGCGTGACCAGCAGCACCGCCAGGAAGGCGATGGCCGGCGCTCCGTCCACGGCCAATCGGACCCAGGACGCCGAGGGCGCGCGCTCAACCATGGAACGGTCCCTCCAGGCCCACCAGCGAGCGCGAGAACGCGCGGGCGTCGAACGCCTGCAGATCCTCGACGCCTTCGCCGACGCCGATCAGCTTGATCGGCGAATCAGAGGCTTGGGCCACCGGCACCAGTACCCCACCCCTGGCGGTGCCGTCGAGCTTGGTCATCACGATACCTGTGACGCCGATGGCGTTGCCGAAGATGTTCTCCTGGGCCAGAGCGTTGCGCCCGACGGTGGCGTCGAGCACCAGTAACACTTCATGTGGGGCGTCCGGGTCGATCTTGTGGAGCACACGGATCATCTTGGTAAGCTCATCCATCAGTCCCTGCTTGTTCTGGAGCCGCCCGGCGGTGTCGATCAGCAGCACGTCATAAGCTTCCGCCCGAGCCCGCTCCAGGGCGTCGAATGCCAGTCCGGCGGCGTCGGCGCCGCTTGGGCGCGACATGAAATCCGCCTCCGCCCGCTCGGCCCAAATTTTCAGCTGTTCCACAGCCGCGGCGCGAAATGTGTCGCCGGCGGCGATCAGCACGCGGGCGCCGCGTCCGGTCAGGTCCGAAGCGATCTTACCGAGCGTGGTGGTCTTGCCTGAGCCGTTGACGCCGATGAACAGCACCACATAAGGCCGGGGGCCGCCCAGGGGGTCGAACACCCCCTGTCGGGGAAGGAGCTCGGCCGCTACCGCTTCGGCCAGGGCCTGTTTGATTTCGTCTTCGCTCGACGATTTGCCGAACCGCTGGACCGCGAATGCCTCGGTGATCCGCGCCGCCGCCTTGGGGCCTAGGTCGGCTTCGATCAACATTTCCTCAAGTTCGTCCAGCTGGGCCTGATCCAGCGGCCGGGCCACCAGAGCCTCGGTGATCTGCTGGGTCATCTGCCGCGACGAGCGCGACAGCCCCTCGGTCAGCCGGGACAACCAGCCTTGGCGGCGTTCCGTCATGCTATGGTCCAGGCGTCGAGGCGGGCGCGTACGCCGTCATGGCCCGAGATCGCGCCGACAATCACCGTGCCAGGCGGGGCCTCGCCCGCGAAAGCCACCTCGGTGAAGTCCTCGGCCCGAGCCCGGCCTGGGCGCTCCACCAGGGCGCTGACGGTCCGGCCAACGGTCCTGCCCAGGTGACGGGCAAAGGCGGCGTCTCCGGCCGCTCGCAGACGCGTCGCGCGGGCCTTGACCACGGCCGGATCGACTCTTGGCATCCGCGCTGCCGGCGTGCCGGGGCGGGGGCTGAAAGGGAACACGTGCAGGAAAGCCAGGTCAGCCGACGTCACCAGCGACAGGGTATTGTCGAAAGCCTCGTCGGTTTCGGTGGGAAAGCCGGCGATCAGGTCGGCGCCGAAGGCGACGTCCGGCCGAACCCCGCGCACTGTGGCGATCAGTTCCAGGGCGTCGGCGCGGCTGTGCCGCCGCTTCATCCGTTTGAGGATCATATCGTCGCCAGCCTGCAGCGATAGATGCAGATGTGGCATCAGCCGCGCCTCGCCCGCCAGGCAGGCCATCAGGTCGTTATCGACCTCGGCAGTGTCTATCGAAGATAAGCGCAGGCGGGGCAGTTCGGGCACGCCTTTGAGTATCCGGCGGACAAGACCGCCGAGCCGGGGGACGCCGGGCAGATCATCGCCCCAGCTGGTCAGGTCGACACCCGTCAGCACCACCTCGTTGTAGCCGGCGCGAGCCAGATCCCGGATCTGATCGACAACCGCGCCGGCCGGGACCGAGCGGGAATTTCCCCGCCCATAGGGAATAATACAGAACGTGCAGCGGTGGTCGCAGCCGTTCTGGATTTCGACATGGGCGCGGGCCCGATCGGCGAAACCGGCGATCAGATGGCCGGCCGTGCGGCTGACCGACATGATGTCGCCGACCCGGACTTTCAAACCTGCAGCCACAAGCGCGCCTGGGGCGGACTTTTCGGCGTTGCCCAGCACCAAGTCGACTTCGTCCATCGCAGCGAAACCGGCCGGGTCGATCTGGGCCGCGCAGCCGGTGACGATCAACCGGGCGTCCGGCCGTTCTCTTCTGGCCTTGCGGATTGCCTGGCGCGCCTGGCGCACCGCCTCGCCGGTCACCGCGCAGGTGTTGAACACCACCGCGTCCGTCACCCCGTCGGCGGCCGCCTGTTCCCGGATAGCCTGGGACTCGCAGGCGTTCAGCCGGCAACCGAAGGTGATCACCTTTACGGCGTGGCCGTTCCGCGCCGACTCAACAATGGAAAAACCGTCAGCCATTCAACCTTAACGCCTAACCACCCGAACCGGACCAGCGCGGCTTTTATCAGAAGCGGCCGCCTTACGTCAGGAAGGAATTTCGCGGGCCATATAGTCTGTGAAGGCGTTCTTCCAGTCCGGGTGCCAGCGCGACAGCGGAGGGCGGTTCTGGATGATGTCCTGGGCCGCCCAGGCGATGCGGGCGTTGTCGATCTCGCGGGCCACGTCATTGTCGGGGCAAAGGATGTAGAAATCTCCGGCCACGAGGCGCTCCAGCATAAAGTCCACCACCTGGGCCGCGCTCCAAGCGCCGGGCGGTTTCTCCGCCGCGCCATGGGTCATGCCAGTGAAGGTGAAGCCGGGAACCAGCAGATGGGCCGAGACCTGGCAGCCTACAGTTTCGCGTAAAGTATGTTGCAGCCCCTCGGTGAGCGCCTTCACCCCCGCCTTGCTGACGTTATAGGCGGTATCGCCGGGCGGGGTAGTGATGCCTTGTTTGGAGCCGGTGTTAATGATCACCGCCGGACGTTTCTGGTCGATCATCGCCTGGGCGAACGCCTGGACGCCGTTGATAACCCCGCCCAGGTTGACACCCAGTAGCCGGGTCCAGCCCTCGCGGTTAGTGAATGCGTGGCCGCCGCCCGCGATTGCGGCGTTGTTCATCAGCACCGCCACGTCGCCGAAACGATCCAGGGCGCGGTCACGCAGCGCGGCGACCTGATCATAGACCGCGACGTCGGTAACCAGACCCTCGACACCGGTCCCGACCGCGGCGCTCGCGGTCAGCGCCACCGCCTTGGCCAACTGGGTTTCGTCCCGATCGGCGAGCACCACGTTGAGGCCCAGGCGCGCGAAGCGCAGCGCGGCCGCCAGGCCCACGCCGCTGGCGGCGCCGGTGATCACGGCGGTTCGGCGCGGTTGGATGGCGGGATGGGAATTCATGATCGATCTTTCTTACAGCGGCAGTCGGCCGGCGAACTCCACCGCCACCGGCCCGGTCATCAGCACGTGGTTGTCGCTCCCGCGCCATTCGATGACCAGGTCACCGCCGTCCAGGGTGACGATGGCGCGCCGCTCGCACAGGCCCCGGCGATGGGCGGCGACCAGGGTGGCGCAGGCGCCTGTGCCGCAGGCGCGGGTCTGGCCGACGCCGCGTTCCCAGACCTTCATGCGGATGTGGCTGGGTCCGAGGATCTGGGCGAACTCGACGTTGGTCCGTTGGGGGAACAGAGAGTTGCGCTCGATTACCGGTCCGACGGCCGTGACCGGAGCGGACTCCACGTCGGGGACGAAGAACACTACATGCGGATTGCCGATCGCGACGCAGCCCGGCGCGCGTAGCACGTCATCAACTTCCAGGGCGACCTCGCGAGTGTCCATATCGACGGCTAGGGGAATGTCCCGCCAACCGAGACCCGGCTCGCCCATGTCGATCGTCACCATTCCCGGATCCGCCCGGCCGGCCACCAGAACTCCTACTGGGGTTTCTATGCGGACCCGATCAAGGCCGCTCGCTTCCATCAGCAGCCAGCCGACGCAACGGGCCGCGTTGCCGCACGCCTCCACCTCGCCGCCGTCCGCGTTCCAGATGCGCATGCCCGCGTCGGCGCGGTGCGAGGGGGTTATGGCGATCAACTGATCGCATCCGACGCCGCTCATACGATTGGCGATCGCGCTGGCCTTCTCGCGCGAAGGCGTGAACGCGGCGCCCTCCGACATCACGACCACGAAGTCGTTTCCAAGGCCGTTCATCTTCAGGAAGGGGAGGCTCATGGGATAGCCCTAGCGAATCCGGAGCCGAAAATCATCCGGCTTTTCCCGCCCCGAAAACCTCGGCCAATAGGGCTCCCTCCGCCGCCCGGGTCGATCCCGACCGCCAGGCGATAACCACTTCCCGGCTGGCGAGGTTGGGTTTCAGGGGTCTTACGGCGACATCCGCGGCGCGGGCCAGGCCGGCGTCCACCGCCATGGCTGGCAACAGGGTAACACCAAGGCCCGAGCCGACCATCTGCACCAGGGTGGCCAAGGATGTAGCTGCGAAACCCTCCTCATGCGAGGCCTTGGGCGCGCCGAGGCCGCAGGCCGACAGGGCGTGGTCGCGCAGGCAGTGGCCATCCTCCAGCAGGATCAGGTTCTCGACGTCCATCGCCCGGGCCGACACGGTGGCCGACGCGCACAGTGGGTGGTTGGCCGGGAAGGCCGCCAGTAACTCGTCATCGGTCACGTGCGCCCAGTCCAGGCCCGCCATGTCGTAGGGCAGGGCGATCAGCACGGCGTCAAGTGCTCCGGCTTTCAGGTCGGCGATCAGGCGCTGGGTCATGTCCTCGCGCAGGAAAAGCCGCAGCTTGGGAAACCGCGCTCGTAGTATCGGCAGAGCCGCCGGCAGCAGGAACGGCGCCACGGTCGGGATCACGCCCAGGCGCAGTCGGCCTTCCAAGGGCTGACCAGCGCTTCGGCACGCCTGCACCAGATCCTCGGCCTGGGCCAGGATCGTCCCGGCCCTGACGACGGCCTCGGCGCCGGCGGCGGTCAGGATCGCGCCAGAACGGTTGCGATCCACCATCGGTGCGCCGAGGATCTTCTCCAACTCCTGCACTCCGGCCGAGAGGGTCGGCTGTGTGACGTGGGCCGCCTCGGCGGCACGGCTGAACGAGCCATGCTGAGCCAAGAGATTCAGATATTGGAGTTGTCTGAGGGTCGGTAGCATGGGCGACAAATAGGCGTGGTCGATGGAAGTTCAAACCAGGATCGGAAAACTCTTTGACGTCCAGGGCGTCGCGCCTGTTTCCACATAGGTTTTCAGCCGACCCAGCTGGGCGTCGAGCACATGACCGACCGCCGCGGCCATACTGTCGAAACCACCGTTTTCGTGGCCGCCCACTTCGTAGGTCGCCGTGGTCAGGGTGGCCGCACCTTGGTCCTCCAAGGAGAAGGTCGGGTGGTCGGCCACACCCAGGACTTGCAGCGTTCCGAGCGCGCCCTCGAGCCTGAGGATCGAGAGCAGGGCCAGATAGATCACCACCAAGTGTGTCAGCCCACCACCGCCGGACAGGGTTTCCCGCCATTCTCCGCCCGGCCGCGCCTCCAGGCTGAGATTGCCGGCGTCGTGCAAGAAGGTGTGATCCGGACTCCACCAAGCGGCGGGCTTAACCGGGCCCTGCCAAGTCTTGCCGATCGGCGCGGCGATCACCCGGGTCTCGCGCACAGCGAAACCGCTTGCCTGGGTTTCGAGAACCTCCGACCGTGCCGCGCCGGCCAGAGTCAACCAGATTGTCAGGCCCAAAGCGGCCAAGCGTTTCATGGTCGAGACCTCCGAAGACGGCGTCAGGCCGCATCGAAAACCAGCGGCGCCCCCCAGAACCGTTCCACCAGGCCATTCTGGGGTCCGGGCCGCCCTGTGGTCAAGAACCGCCGTGTCCCACCAGCGCCGGGGTTGTAGTCCGGGTGCCGGGCCAAATAGCGCTCAATGGCGTCCGCTGTGGCTCCAGGCTGATGGATCAGGGGCGTGCCGGGCGGCAAGGCGGCGCGAAACAGCCCGGCGGTGATCTCATAGTGGGTGCAGCCCAGGATGGCCCGGTCAGGGGGACGGCCGATACGCCGGGTCAGGGCGGTGACGTGGCCCTCGATCGCCTCGCGCAGCGCCGCCTCGGGCGCGTCCGCCTCAATGTCATGGGCCAAATTTGGACAGGCCTCGGAGAATACCGCCACGTCCTGACGGCGCTTGTCGATCTC
>JAYVYH010000234.1:0-1734 GCA_043784385.1 Caulobacteraceae bacterium
GGCTTGCGGCCCTTCAGGCGACCAACCCTGCCGCCAGGATCGGCTACCCCGATTTTTTTAATAGTTTTTGGAAACAGGCGGCGACGGGGCCAGATCAACTTCGACAGCGCGTGAAATTGGCCCTCTCCGAAATATTCGTGATATCTTTCAATGGTGTGCTGCTCGACACTAGAGGTGTCGCTTCATATTACGACATGCTCGGCGCCAACGCATTCGGCAACTACCGGGCCCTCCTCGAGGGAGTAACACTCCACCCGATGATGGGTACTTACCTTACCCATCTGGGGAGCGTGAAGGAAGATCCGAACACGGGCGAGGAACCGGACCAAAACTTCGCCCGTGAAATCCAGCAGTTGATGTCTATCGGCCTCTATCAGCTGAACCAGGACGGTTCTCTTCAGACCGATGGCTCCGGGTCTCCGATCTCGACATATTCCACGAGTGACATTGATGGCTTGTCGAAGGTTCTTACCGGTTTCAGCTGGTATTCGCCTAAACCAACGATGGTCGGCGGCAAGGCGACGTTCAACGGCGGCTCTCGCGATCCCAACGCCACCGTGACGCCGATGATCGCCTACCCGAGCTATCACTCGATCTCGTCAAAGTCGTTTCTCGGCGTGACGATCCCCGCCTCGACGACGCCCGACCCCAGCGGCGATCTCAAGATCGCGCTCGATACGATCTTCAATCATCCCAACGTCGGCCCGTTCATCGGCAGGCAACTGATCCAGAAGCTGGTCACCAGTAACCCGAGCCCGGCCTATGTCGCGCGCGTAGCGGCGGTGTTCAACGACGATGGCACGGGCGTTCGGGGCAATCTTGGCGCGGTTGTGAAGGCGATCCTGTTGGACCCGGAGGCCCGCGACGACACCGCCGTATCAAGCCAGACATTCGGCAAACTGCGGGAACCGGTGGTTCGCGTCGCCAACTGGATGCGCGCTTTCAATGCCACCTCCGACAGCGGATGGTGGCAGGTCGGATCCACCAGTGGGTCCGTCTCATTGGGCCAGTCGGTGATGTTCTCGCCATCGGTGTTCAACTTCTGGCGGCCGGGATATTCACCCCCGAACACGGCCCTTGGGGCCCTGAATCTGGTAGCGCCCGAATTCCAGTCAGTGAACGTCAGTTCGGTGTCGGCCTATATCATCAACATACACGCGGTGGTCTTCACGGGGCTCGGCGCTAAATCCGCCACGACCGGCGTCTCCGATATCTATTCGACCTACGCCAAAGAGATCGCGTTAGCCAACGACTCGGCGGCCTTGACCGATCGGATCAACGCCTTGGTCCTCTATGGCCAGATGTCCGCTTCGCTGCGAAGCCGAATCCTGGACGCGGTGAACGTGATCAGGATTCCCACGCCCCCCGCCACGACAGCCCAGATCAACGCCGCTCTCAAATCCCGGGTCAGTACGGCGGTCTACATGGCCTTAGCTTCGCCTGAATATCTGGCTCAAAGGTGAGAATTCCATGACCCTCGGCGAACTTGATCGTCGGCGCCTGCTGAAAATTGGCGGCGCCTTGACCCTGTTCGGTGGCGCCGCGCCGTTCGGCTTGCAACTGGCCGCCGCCGGCGCCGCCTCCGCGACGGCGGCGTTGGACTACAAGGCGATGGTCTGCGTGTTCCTGGTCGGCGGCAACGACGGCGCCAATACGGTGCTGGCCACCGACGACGACTCCTGGGGGCGATACTTCGCCACGCGCAACGCGGGCGTGGTTCCGATCGCTCTTATG
>JAYVYH010000235.1:0-27080 GCA_043784385.1 Caulobacteraceae bacterium
TGGGGCTTAGGCGCCACGGGCGACGAACCAGCCATTGCGGAAGCTCTCCGACGCCTTGCCATAGACGAAGGGCGAACCTTCCGTGGTCGTGAGCCGACCGCCGGCCGCCAGCAACACGGCGTGGGCCGCGGCTATATCCCATTCCATTGTCGGCCCGTGACGGGGATAAATGTCTGCGGTGCCTTCGGCGATCCGGCAGAGTTTGATTGACGAATCCATCGCCAGTGTCTCGGCAAAACCGTATCGGGTCCGGAGCTCAACCAGGGCTTCGGGTTTCATCGTGTGGCTAATCAGAGCAACCGACGTTTCCGCCACCCACAACCGGGGCGAAATTCTCCGCGTCTCCCGTCCAGGCTCCCGCTTCAGGGCGCCCGCGCCTGAGGTATACCAAACCTCTCCGGTCGGGGGCGCGACAACGGCGCCGGCGACCGGGCTGCCATTTTCTATCAAGCCTATGTTGACCGTGAAGTTCGGGTCACCGCGGACGAACGCTTTGGTGCCGTCCAGTGGATCGACCAGAAAGAACCGAGCGGCGATTTCATCCGGTGTGCCCGATTCGCTGGCGTCCTCCTCCGAGATCACCGGAATGCCGGGAAAGTGCTGGGCCAAACGAGCCAGAATGAAAGTTTCGGCCTGCTGATCGGCGATTGTGACAGGACTATTGTCGGTCTTAATCCGCACATCCAGATCCGACCGCCAGAGCGGCAAGATGAGGCGGCCGGCCTCCTCGGCGATTTCCGCGAGTGTCATACCCACGAGATCGGCGTCAAAATCAGCGGAGATTAAAGGGTGTGGCGTGTTCATGCGGTCTTTTAAGGTGCCCGAACCATTTGCCAAGAGACCAAATCACGGAAGGGTGCGCAGACCATGACCCAGCCGTTGAAACCGTCATATCGCTTAGCCGCAGGCCTAGCCGCCCGTCTCGTTCACGACATTGCCGGGCTAGTCAGTGGCATCACAACGGGCTTGGAACTTTACACCTCCCCAGACTCCAGTGATCTCAAGGAATCGGCACTGGAACTCGCGACCTCAAGTGGCCGGAAGCTGCTCGACCGGCTTGATTTCTACCGGACAGCGTTCGGAGAAGGCGAGGAACTGCGCAACACCCAGATGATCCAGCGGCTAGCCGCCAAGCAGTTTGACGGTCGTCGAAACCGGTTGGACTGGCCCTCGTCCGCACGGCTATTGCCGAGTCCGGCGGGCCAAGCCCTGTTGATCATGACCCAAATTGCCAGCGAGGCGGTTATGGCGAATGGAATTATACGGGTCGCATTGAACGATGGGCCTGGGAGGCTCACTCTGAGGGTCGAGGGTAGAGGCCCACGTATCTTGTTACAGCCCGAAGTGATGGCGGGATTGTTTGGCCTCGAGCACCACAATGGACTCGCTGGCAGGTGGGCGCTGGCCTTCTATCTTCATACCCTCGTCACGGCGGCGGCGGGGTTGCTGTCGATAGACCTGCGTGAAGGCGGCTTCCTGATGGAAGCCGCCCTGCCGACCTAAAGGGCGGATCACATCGGAGGTCTAGTGCGGTTTGGCATCGTTGGCCGTGTCAGTCACAGCGTGGCCGGCGGAAGAAACATCCTTGCCTGCGCCCGACACTGTGTTGCAGGCTGTAAGGCAGAGGCTGACTCCCAAAGCCGCCAGAATAATTAGAGTACGCATGATGGCTGTTTTCCTTTTGCGGAACGACCGACGCTCCTGAGCAACGAACGCGGCCGACGCTGTCTGGTTCCATGGCAACCCTAGGAAGGGGCAGCCGCGCTTGGCGCGGGGAACGTCAAGGACGCGGTCATTCCACCACCCGTCTCGGTGCGAAAGCTAGCCGCTCCTCCCAGTTGGCGTGCGAAGGCACGCATCAAGGTGCCCCCGACACCCTCTCCGACCAAAGTTGGCGAGGCGCCTTCCCGCCCGCTGTCGGTGATAGCCAGTTCGACGTGATCTCCCCGGACACGGAAACTGACCATCAGCGCTCCGCCCGATTGGGCCAAGCCATGTTTCTTGGCGTTCGAAATCGCCTCTACCGCAAATAGCGCAAGAGGCGCCAGATGATCCGGGTCTATGATTAGAGTATCTACTACCAGTTCAGTCCGAACATTGGTCCCGGGCCCGGTGTCACTCATGATCAACTGATTTATCAATTCACCAAGGAAGGTCCGCAGGTCCACCTTTCGCAGGTCGGGACCTTCGTAGAGAGCGCGGTATATCAGCGCCAGGGCGGCGATACGCTGCTGGGTGTCGGATATGGCCGCGCGCGCTGCTGGGTCAATCAAGGTTCTCTGCTGCATGTTCAGCAACGACGAAACGACCTGGAGGTTGTTCTTTACGCGGTGGTGGATTTCCCGAAGCAGGTCGTCCTTGTGGACAAGACTTTCCCTGAGTGCGCGATCACGGGTGGCGATCTCGGTCGCCATGCTGTCCAGCGTCTCGGCCAAATCCCTGATTTCCGGCGGCGCTCTTTGCGCTCGCTGGGGGTGAATGTTGTATCGGCCGTGCGCGTAAATCGCGGCTACGCGCTGCAAGTATCTGACCCAACGAACTAGCCCGTGGTCCGCGACAACCCAAACACCCGCAAGCGCCAAGCCGAACGCAAGCAGAGGCAAGCCGGCGGCCGAGAGCGGGTTGAGCCAAACCCATGCGACAACGTCCCGATAGGGCGCAGAAAATACAGCTCGAATGCCGCCTTCCGCCAGCGGAGCGACGGTGAACAATCTATCCTGTCCAAGGCGGTCCTTGCCGGACCACACGAACGTTCGACCCGCCACTCCGCTCGTATGGCGTGCCTGCAAAGTCACCGGGAAGGCGACAGCCCGCGTACTAGTCAAAAGACGACCGCTTCGATCGGCGAGAGCCGTCTCTGACCCGGGCGGATCAAAGCGAGGATCGGTGTCGGGTCGAAGGCTTTTTAGAGTGATCACTCCGGTAAGCACACCGACGGGCGGTCCCTTCCCATACTGGGCCGGCACACTCACCAGCAGAACCGGCTCTTCGCCATAGGCTACTCCAGGCTCAATTGTCACGGTCATCGACGATCCACGCCGGAGCGCCCGAAACCAAGGTCGGCTAGCCCGAAGAGAATCCGGGGGGGCCGGTGAGGCCGCGCACTGCACTTCGCCCGCGCTGTTGAATCGCAGCAAGTTGGCGTAGCCTGGAATCCGATCCCTGATTTCCGCTAGGCGGGACGCGCATTCCGGTCCGGCCGAAACCATCCCAAGGCCACGCAGCAAAACCCCGGCATAGTTGATTCTGGCATTCGCCGAAGTCGCGCTCCGTTCCACGGCCCCCGTCAAGTCCACTTTCCGCTCAAGTGACTCGTGATTGAAAATCAGCACGGACTGCGTGGCGCTGAGCAACAGGACGGGAACCAGGGCAATCGACATCACAATAACCAGCCGGGTGCGAATGGTGCTTTTCCACCACCATCGCCCTGCCACGACAGGCATCACGTTGAGTTGCTCAGTCGCTCCGCCTGGGCAAGGATGGACCCCATGGCGTCGCCCGCAGAGGCGCCGTCACGCACGTAATCGCCTCGTTGGAGAATCTCCAAGAGAGCTCGACGAGCCCTGCTGACGCGACTTTTGACCGTGCCCACGGCGCAACCACAGATAAGCGCGGCCTCTTCGTAGGCGAAGCCGCCGGCGCCAACGAGAACCAGCGCCTCCCGCTGCTCCGCGGGCAGCATCGCCAGACCCATGCGCAATTCGTCCAGAGCTACCGGCGCAGACGGATCATCGATCGCCACCAGCGTCCGTTCAGCGGCCTCTTGATCCAACTGGCTCTGCCGCCAGGAACGACGCTTCTCGGAATAGAACTGGTTCCGCAGAATCATGAAGGTCCAGGCCTTCATATTGGTGCCCATCTCGAAGCTTGCGCGCGCGTCCCAGGCTTTCACCATGGCGTCCTGAGCAAGGTCGTCGGCGGCGGTGGGATCGCCGGTCAGAGATCTGGCAAACGCTCGGAGTTGGGGAATAAGCGCGACCAGTTCTGTTTTAAAGGCTCGGTCACGAACCGGGTCGCTGGGGGTTCGCACGGCCGCGAATCCAGTCATTGTTTGCCGTCCAGATCCGTATCCTCGGAAGGGGCGGACTCGTCGGCGCCTCGCAAGAGATCCAGAAACTCATCGGGAACACGTTCGTTCACGACGTCGTCGAACAGTTGTCGGAGCCGTGCGCCAATTGCCTCCTGGTTAATCCGCGCCTCGCCAAGGCTCGCAGGTTTTTTTGCCGATTGCTTCATGTAGCCCCAAGCCCGCCACGCATCACGACCCGCGCAAGCCGCCGTAAACGACTCGTCCGACCCTACCGCGTCATTTCGTCAACGCTCCACCTCTCAAGGGGTTCCCAACCACAGGGGAACCTTGGCCTCGCTTCCGCGTTGTGTGGCCATTAACGCTGACTGCCAAGGCGGAGCCCTCAATTTTGGTGGTAAGCCACGACGCTGATTCTGTAATGGAGCCTATATGAGTCTACTGGCCACGGTAGCGCCACATCTGCCCTTCGTCCGTCGCTACGCTCGGGCGCTGACAGGTAGCCAAGAGGCCGGAGACCATTTCGTCCGCCTCACGCTAAGGGCGCTTGCATCCGGAGAATGCGCGCTAGACGCCGGTTCAGCGCCTCGGGCGGCACTTTATCAGATGTTTCAGTCTACTTGGCATGGCTTCGACGGCCAATTGCCGCCCCCCGCAGCGGCGATAAATGCCCCAGGGCGGCTGATGCGTATCGCGCCCGCCTCGCGGCAAGCCTTTCTTTTAACAGCGATGGAAGGCTTCAGCGCCAGCGAGACCGCGTACATAATGGGCGTGGATTTCGGCGCCGTCGAGGACCTCATCCTGACGGCGCAGCATGAGATCGACGCGGAGTTGGCCACCGACGTACTCATCATCGAGGATGAACCGGTGATCGCCGCGGATATCGAGGCGCTAGTGAAGGAGCTCGGCCACAGTGTATCGGATGTCGCGGCCACTCGCGCCGAAGCGCGATCAGCGGCGGCGGCCCGGAGACCAGGTCTGGTTCTCGCCGATATACAACTCGCCGATGGCTCTTCAGGCATCGACGCCGTGAAGGATATCCTTGCTGACATCAATGTGCCGGTGATCTTCATCACGGCGTTCCCGGAGCGCCTACTGACCGGCGACAAACCAGAACCCGCCTTCCTGATCACCAAACCCTTCGATCCGGTGACAGTTAAGGCGGCCATAGGCCAAGCCCTGTTTTTCCATCCAGGGCGAACGAGCCCTCCACCCTGACGGGCGGGTCGGTCAGGTGCGGTGCCGGAGTTCATTTGCGGGGTGGTTGGCCGTCCAGAAAGGCCCGTAGAACGGAGCCCAGGTATTTTGGGTTGCGGAATGCCATAATTCCGACCCAAACAGCAGATGTGGCCGCGACAACGGGCTTCCGTTGCAGAAATTCGAGGCCCTGTTTTAGGGTGCCGCCCAGTGTCGAAGAGCCCGTTTTCGATGGCTTCTTTCGACCGGCCCAGACGACGGCGAGACCGCCGACCACCATCAGCGCCACCACTACAACCGCGACCGTTGCGGCCGCCCCCGCACGCCCGAGCCTGGGTTCAACGAAGGTATACAGAGCAAAGGCCAGCGCCACCACGGCGACGGCCGATCCGGCGGCGAACATCGCGGCCGTGACGAGCGCCATGAGGATGTGGCGGAAAATCATTTGCCTCTACCGGAAAGCAGCATGCCGAGAAGAAATCCAACCCCAAGAGCGGCCAGCGCCGCGGTCACCGGCCGCTCTCTTACCCGCTCAACAACAAACCGTTGGGTCTCTTCCATGGTCCGACCAGGGTCATCCGAGTAGGCCTTGGCGTGAGTGCGAATGGCTTGAATGCCATCAAAGAGCAACTTTTCCGCCGCGACCCAGTCTTTCCTGCCTGCCCGCTGGGTGTCGGCCGCAACGGTCTCCGAAAAACCTCCACCAGTCGCTTCGGCGATATGTTCCAAGTATTCAACCTTCAACACGATTCTCCCAGGAGTCAGGGCAAAAGGCCTTCGGAACGACTTGGCGGCGTCATCGACGATCAGCTTGACGATCCCGAAGTCGACCAAAGAACTACAATACCCACAATGCGCTAAATTGGGGCCTAGCCCACTTCTTTTTCGAGGCCTAGGGCCCGTCGTCATTTGAGGGATTCCCTCGGCTAGCAAATCTCGATTGATGGGTTGTCAGCGATTTTGGAGCTGACACTGATGACGCCCCTGAGACGATTTTTCCTGCGCGACGATCAATGGTTACGGATTTTTGGACTGCTGCCAGGGCAGCAAAGCCATCGCGGCGGACAACCGCTTGTTTGTCGAGGGTGTGCTCTATCGGTATCGCACTGGTTCGCCTTGCTGCGATCTGCCTGAGCGGTTCGGGCACTGGAAAAACACCCATCGGCGCTTCAGTCGTTGGGCCGCGAAGGGCGTCTGGCACAGGGCTTTTGAAGAGGCGCCGATCATCTTCTGCCGACCATAGAGGCCGCCATGCTGCTCGCCGACAAGGCCTAGGACGCCGATGAACGGGTCATCGACGTGCTTCAGGCGTCCGGAAAGACCGCCGTGATTCCCTCGAAAGCCAATCGAAAGGTCGATCTCGGATACGATAAGGAGATTTACAAAGCCTGACACCTGCTCGAGAATTTTTCCGCTGATCTCAAGCAATTCAAAGCCGTCACCACACGTTACGACAAAACCGCTAGAAATTTTCTCGCCGCCGTCTATCTCGTCGCGGCAGCCATATGGCTCAAATGACGACAGGCCCTAGTCTGGGCGTAACAGGGTGGAACAATTTGAGGGATGTTGATCGAGGTAGTGACATGGGCGGGAGAGAACTGAAAACGACCGGATCGCGGACGGACGCACAGGACCTCGCCTCCCTAGCCTTGACCGCCGCCGGACTGGGAGAGTTCGAGTGGAACATGGTGCGGGGCGAATTATCCGTGTCGGGGCGGATGGCCGATATAACCGGCATGACCCGCGGCATAATTCGGGCTCACGATGGGCAAGGGTTTCTGGATCACGTTCATCCCCACGACAGGGCTGCGCTTCTTGAAGCCATGGACCAAGGTCTGCGCTTTGGTGATCGTTACGATGCACGATTTCGCCTTATTCGGCCGGATAACGGCCGTGAGATCTGGCTCAATGCGATGGCCGTCGCCGTACGCGGCGAACAGGGTGATCTTTTGCGGACGGTCGGGGCCGTTCGCGACGTCTCCGCGGAAAAAGGCGAAGCGAATCAAAGCGACGCCCTCGTCGCCGAACTGGATCACCGGGTGAAAAATGTGCTGGCGGCAGTTCAATCCCTGGCGGCTCAATCAGCGCGTCGGACCGTTTCGCTTGACGCGTTCTTAAAAACATTTTTCAGCCGGCTGGAAGCGATGGCGGCAGCGCACACGCTACTGACGGCGACGCGTTGGCGAGGCGCCGAAATCAGTCAGATCGCGGCCGCGGAACTCGGCGGGCTCGCATTGGGACAGGCGCGTTGGGAAGGCCCGGATATCGTATTGAATCCGCGAGCGACCCATGCCCTGACCCTGGCTTTGCACGAACTGAGCGCCAATGCGGTTAAGCACGGAGCCCTATCGTCAGAGGGCGGTCATATCGAGGTCAAGTGGGAGCGAAACGCGTCGGGAGGTTTCGAACTTTTCTGGATCGAATCAGGCGGACCGATCGTGGCACGCCCAAACCGGCGAGGCTTTGGCTCTACTTTGCTGGAACGTGTCACGGGTCCCGAGCTCGGCGGGACCGCCGTCTTTGATTTCAAGCCGGAAGGCCTCAAAGTTACTTTGAACGCAAGCGCCTCCGCACTGGCGGCCGCGGCCCCCCCGAGTCGCGCAAGAACGCCTCTGGCCCCAGCGCCACCGTCCGCGGGAGATACGCTTGGCGCTTCCCACGGCGGCGGGCTTGACGCCGACATAAGGGGTTTGCGCGTTCTTATCGTGGAAGACGCGGTGCTGCTTGCCGTCGAGTTGGAATCGGGTCTCACTGAATCCGGCGCTCTGGTCGTGGGCTTGGCCGCCGATCTCGACAAGGCGCTGGGTATGCTTGATTTGCGGTTTGACGTGGCGGTGCTGGACGCGAATCTCAACGGCCGCTCTGTGCTTCCGATGGCCACCGCGCTCGCGGCTCGCGGTGTGCCCTTCATCTTCGCGACGGGCTATGGAGATGCGGGAGCGGCGCCCGAAGGGTTCACCGCTCCGGTGGTGAGGAAGCCCTACAATATCCGCCAGATCGCGGCGGCCCTGGTAGGGGCCATGGGGAGCCACTCCAGCACATCTTAGGGCTGTTGGCATCCTGAAACCCCCGGAGCTTGAGAACCATCGCGAACCAATATCCGATCGCCTCCTAAAGACGCCTTTAATGATCCAGGCGCAAAATGGTTTTGTTAGGGTCCATGGTCGCGGGGCCAGGAGGGTCGACATGACGAGGACGGCGAATGCACGGGTCGCTGGAGGCTCACGCGGTTCGACGATACGGCTGATGACCCGTCGTGTGAGTTCCGACCGCATCCGCGGCGGCGCCACGGCGATGGCAGGGCTCCTGCTTGTCGCGGTTTTGATTACCTATCGCGCTGGCGACCCCAGCACTGATACCGCCGCCTCTGGCGCTCCCGCCAACGTTCTAGGGCTTGTCGGCGCCGATGTCGCCGACGTGGCGCTTCAGTCGATCGGCCTCTCGGCATGGCTGATCGCCGCCCTGCTTATGCTATCAGGCCTAGGGTGCCTGACTCGGCGGTCGAGCGCGTCGTCTCCCGCCCACCCAATCGCCCGACTACTGGCCGCTACTTTTGGGGTCCTGGCTACAGCGGTCGCCCTAGCGGCTCCGCCACCGCCCGCTTCCTGGCCCCTGGCGGCGGGCTTGGGCGGCGTCGTGGGCGACATTCTGTTGTCGTCCATCATGGCCCCGTTGCGCCTGACTTCGACGACCGAGGCAAGATGGGCCGCCGGCGCGATATTCGCGGCGGCCGGTCTGTTCGGAGTGGTGTTAGGCCTCGGCTTTCGCGCGCGGAGAGGCATAGCACCAACGGTCAAGCCTGCGACGGCGCCACCCGCGCGATCTCGGACGACAGTCGACACTATTGCGGAGGAACGTCCGGCGACGAGGACCGCCGCCGCCGGTCCAAGCGCGGTCTTGGGGGACGAGATTTTTAAGGAACCGGCGACAACGAGCCTAGCCATAAAGAATCCGAAGACATCTGTCCGAGCTTCGGGGCGAGAAGAGCGAGAGACCCAACCAACCCTACCCTTTGGTGAACCTGGTTTCCGGCTACCTGAACTCATCATGCTGGCGAAACCCAAGCCGCGGGCTTCCGCGTTCGACGAGGGCGCGCTCCGGCAGAACGCCCAGCTTCTCGAGACTGTTCTGGCGGAATTTGGTGTTCGGGGGCAGATCGACCACATCAGGCCAGGACCAGTGGTCACACTCTATGAATTGGTCCCCGCCGCCGGGGTGAAATCGGCTCGGGTGGTAGCACTTTCGGATGATATTGCCCGCTCGATGAGCGTGGCGGCATGTCGGGTAAGCGTGGTTCCGGGACGAAACGCTATCGGAATAGAGTTGCCCAACACCAAGCGCGAGACGGTTTATCTGCGCGACCTGCTCTCAAGTGCTGAGTATGAAAAGGCAAGCCAAGCCTTGCCGCTGGCCTTGGGAGAAACCATCGGCGGTGAACCCTATATCGTTGATCTCGCCAAGATGCCCCACTTGCTGATCGCTGGCACGACGGGTTCAGGCAAATCGGTGGGGGTCAACGCCATGATCCTTTCGATTCTGTACCGCCTTCCCCCTGACAAATGCCGATTCATTATGATCGACCCGAAAATGCTGGAACTGTCGATCTATGACGGAATTCCCCATTTGCTGGCCCCCGTGGTGACGGACCCAAAGAAGGCTATCGTCGCCCTCAAGTGGACTGTTCGGGAAATGGAGGACCGTTATCGTCGAATGTCGAAAATCGGTGTGCGCAACGTCGCGGGCTACAATGAGCGCGCCAATGAGGCCCTTGCGAAAGGCGAACATTTTGTCCGCACGGTCCAGACCGGTTTCGACGAAAAGGGCAGGCCGATTTTCGAAGAAGAAAGGCTGCGCCCCGAACCGATGCCTTTTCTTGTCGTGGTAATCGACGAAGTCGCGGATTTGATGATGGTCGCGGGAAAGGACATCGAAGGCGCCGTTCAAAGACTGGCGCAGATGGCCCGGGCAGCGGGGATCCATCTGATTATGGCTACCCAGAGACCCTCGGTGGATGTCATCACCGGAACTATCAAGGCGAACTTTCCGACGCGGATCAGCTTTCAGGTAACCTCCAAGATCGACTCCCGGACCATCATGGGCGAACAGGGCGCTGAACAACTGCTTGGCATGGGAGACATGCTTTATATGGCGGGCGGGGGCCGCATCACCCGCCTCCACGGTCCCTATGTCGACGACGAGGAGGTGATAAAGGTCGCCAAATTCCTCCGCGATCAGGGAGAGCCGCAATATCTTGAAGACGTCACGGCGCTGCCCGAAGAGGATGAGGACGGTGAGGGTGTATCTGGCGAAGAAAGTGCCGGCGCCAACGACCTGTACGATCAGGCTGTCGCCGTGGTGACCCGGGATCGCAAGGCCTCCACCAGCTACATCCAACGGCGATTGCAGATCGGCTATAACCGCGCCGCCTCTCTGATCGAGCGCATGGAGAAAGAGGGTGTGGTTGGCGCCGCCAACCATGCCGGAAAACGAGAAATCCTCGGGGGCCCACCGCCTTGAAGGCGCCAAACCCACGGAAGTGCGGGCCATGAACATAAACCGGCGTGGTGCTCTGATTGGATTGGTGCTGACCTTCGCGGCCGGTTTGGCCAGAAGCCGGGCGCCGGCGGTTTCTGTCCTGTCCGCCGAGGACCAGCGGACGGTGGCGGACGTGGTCAAATATCTCCAGAGTCTGACCAACGCCAGCGGCCGCTTTGTTCAGACCAACGCGCGGGGCGGCCAAGCAGACGGTGTGTTCTACCTCCAGCGACCCGGGCGCGCTCGTTTCGACTATGATCCACCTTCCGGTCTGGTGATCGCCTCCGATGGGCGCGGCGTTTCTGTCGTGGACCGTCGATTGAAGACAATTCACGTTTATCCGATCAACGCGACACCGCTCGGCCTGTTCCTCGCCCGCGATATTCGCCTGGATCGGGGTGTCGTCGTCACTAAGTTGGCTCGAAGCCAAGGGAACTTCTCGCTAGTCGCCCGGGATGGCCGGAAAGCTTCGCGGGCCCACATCGCCCTAACCTTCTCGGAAGCGCCCCTCGCTCTCACGGGCTGGACGCTGACCGATCAACGCGGTGGTGTCGTGACCGTGCGACTGGAGGGTTTCAAGCGCTCCGAGCCGCACGATCCCGGCTTCTTCAAGCTGTCTGACCCTCGATCAACTGCGGACTTGGATCCATCCCTTGGAGAGAGATGATCCAACATCGATTCCCACAGGGTCTAGCCTGGGTTAAGAACAGGCATGCGCCTGCGAATAGCTTCCTGGAACGTCAATTCCGTCCGCCTGAGAATCGAGCACCTGACGCGTTTCGCTGTCGAACAGGCGCCAGACGTCATCTGCCTTCAGGAAATCAAGTGTCAGGAACCTGAGTTCCCAGCCGCAGCCCTGGCCGAGGCCGGCTATCCCTATTTGAAGATCAAGGGCCAAAAGGGTTGGCACGGCGTGGCGATCGCCTCACGGCTGCCACTGGACGACGCTCCCAGCTTGACTGTCTGTCGCGAAGGTCATGCACGAACCGTGTCTGCGATGGTTGCCGGGATCGAGGTTCAGAATTTCTACATTCCAGCCGGCGGGGATGTGCCCGATCGGGCCGAAAATCCCAAATTCGATCACAAGCTCGACTTTTTTGAGCGGTTGACGGCCGAGCTGGCTACCAGATCGCCAAGCGCGCCGCTGGTGATCGCCGGCGATCTGAATGTGGCTCCTGGCGAGTTCGACGTGTGGAACCACAAATACATGTCGAAGGTGGTCAGCCACACACCCGTTGAAGTGGCGGCCATGGCCCAACTTAAGGCGAGTCTGGGTTTCATTGATCCCATACGCGAGACGACGCCCGATCCAGAGAAACTATTTTCCTGGTGGAGCTATCGAGCCGCGGACTTCCGAGCTTCCAACCGTGGACTTCGGCTGGATCATCTATGGATAACTCCTGGCCTGAGACCCGCCGCAAGCCACTCTGGAGGGCCGATTGGCCAAATCCATCATGGTGTTCGAGCCTGGGATCGACCTAGCGATCACGCGCCGATAACAATCGACCTGACGATCTAAAGCTCGTCCGGCTATTCCTCAGGGGGCCAGCCTGTATCCACCACCCTCGGTTATCAGAAGCCGGGTTTGCCCAGGCTCGGGTTCGATCTTCTGTCTGAGGCGATAGACGTGGGTTTCTAGGGTATGGGTCGTCACGCCCGCGTTGTAACCCCAGACTTCCGCGAGCAACTCCTCCCGACTTACCGGCTTTTCGCCGGCTCGGTAGAGATATTTGAGAATATTAGCTTCCTTATCGGTCAAGCGAAGCTTACGCCCTTTGGCGTCGATCAGTAACCGGCCGGCCGGTTTGAATTCATAGGGTCCTACCTTGAGAATTACATCTTCCGACTGCTCGTGTGCGCGGAGCTGGGCGCGGATTCGGGCCAGCAGAACGGTGAATTTGAACGGCTTGGTTATGTAGTCGCTCGCGCCCGATTCCAGGCCGAGGATGGTTTCGACTTCGCCATCAGAGGCCGTCAGAATGATCACCGGTGCGGTGACGCCATCCTGTCGGAGGGTTCTGCAGACCTCCCGACCGTTGCGGTCAGGCAGATCGAGATCCAATAGAATGAGATCCGGCCGACGCTCCAAAGCCAGTGTCACGCCATCCGCTGCGTTGGCGGCGTCGATCGCCAGGAACTCGGATTGGAGTTCCAACTGTTCCCGTAGGAGGTCCCGCAGATCGTCGTCGTCATCGACAATCAGGATGGTTTTGGGTTGCGCCATGGGCTCCAACATGCACCGTTTAGTTTGATAACGCCACGCTATGCAACTTCGGTTCCCTTGATGATTTTTTCCGTCCACCCGAATGGAAGCATGGACGTTGGCGCCGAAACCGTCCGCTGCGCCGTCGGGCGTGGCGGGGTCTGTATTGCGGCCGTCAAACGCGAGGGTGATGGCAAGACGCCAGCGGGGGTTTGGCCACTAAGACGCCTGTTGTGGCGCGCGGATCGCATCCCCCTTCCAGAGACTGCTTTACCGTCTAAGCCAATCCACGTCAGCGATGGCTGGTGCGACGCCCCTTCAGATCGCCAATATAACCAACCCGTTAAGATGCCTTACCACGGGAGCGCGGAAAGTCTTTGGCGCCAGGACGATGTTTACGACCTTGTGGTTGTCTTCGGCTACAATGACGATCCAGTTGTGCCCGGCGCCGGTTCTGCCATCTTTCTGCACTTGACCCGGCCCGACTACGTCGCCACGGAAGGTTGCGTCGCCCTGGCGCGGGAACACATGAGCATGTTCCTGCGCTTGGCCAAACCCGGAGACTTCCTCGGCATCATGGCAGGCTGACCAATGCGTCAGCGACGCGCGCCAAACAGCGCCGACCCAACCCTTACCGACGTTGCACCATGGCGGATTGCGGTTTCGAAATCGGCGCTCATACCCATCGAGAGCTTCTGAAGACCATTGCGCGCGGCGATCTCCGCCAGGAGGGCAAAGTGCGGCCCGGGCGGTTCACCCTCCGGCGGGATGCACATCAGCCCTTCCAAATCCAAACCATGAACTCTTTGGCATGTCGCGATAAAGGCGTCGCTTTCGGTCGGAGTTATCCCCGCCTTTTGCGGCTCGTCGCCTGTGTTGATCTGAACATAAAGGCGCGGCGAGCGACCAAGCCGATGGATCGCGTCAGCGATACGCTCCGCCAAACGCACCCGATCAAGGGTTTCGATCACATCAAAAAAGGCTACGGCCTCGCGGGCCTTGTTGGTCTGCAACGGACCGATCAATCTTAACTCGAGACCCTGCCGCCGACCGGACCACCGATCCTCGGCTTCTTGGACGCGGTTTTCTCCAAATATCCGCTGATCGAGATTCAAAACCTGTTCGACGGCCTCCCAGGGTTGTGTCTTGGACACTGCGGTGAGCGCTATATCACTGGGATCGCGACCAGCCGCCCGCGCGGCGCCGGCGATCTTCGTCCGAATAGCCCTCAGCGCTGCGGAGATATGGGTTTGGATCATTGATGACAACAGCCTTGGAAGCGCTTTGGCGAGTATCGCGTAGATTAGGCCGAGGCGCGAGGCAACGAAAGTCGCTGCCGCCCATGCTGTTTTTCACGGATCCAAGACGGACCCCGGACCCGGAACAATCACTGGCCGCCCTGCCGAGAGGATCAGGGATTGTCTTCCGCGCCTTTGGCGCGCCCGACGCCCTTATCCTCGGGCGTCGCCTGGCGCGCCTCGCCAGGCGACGCGGCGTTGCCTTTCTGGTTGGAGCGGATGTAGCTCTTGCCGTCGCACTCAGAGCGGATGGGATTCATTTGCCGGAACGAGCGCTAAGCCGGCCAGGTTTCAACCGGCAATTGCTCAGACGTTTCATGCTTACGGCGGCCGCCCATGACTTACCCGCGGTGCGGCGCGCTCGCCTGTCCGGCGTCGATGCAATCGTCATTTCACCAATCTTTCCAAGCGCGAGTCCCTCGGCCGGCAAACCGCTTGGCCTGATGAAATTCGCTGAGTTAACCCGAACCGCTGGTGTTCCGGTTTACGGCCTTGGTGGCGTTAATGCTGTTTCCGCTCGTCGCCTGTTATTGTCGGGTGCCAAGGGAATCGCCGCGGTGGAAGCGTTGAGCATTTTGCGCGACGGGCAGCCAGCCAATGTCGATGCAGACTGTTAAAATTTAAAGGTCGTCTCAAGCCGAACCCGTGGGGCGGCTCCCTGGGGATCAATAAGACGCTGGTTGATCACGGGGTTAGGCGCCAAGCTTACCGCGCCTCCGATATGCAGTCGAGGCGTGAGTTTGTAGTAGAGCCCGGGCTGAACGTCGCGCCACTCGCCAAGGCGATCGGTTCGCTGCTCCATACCGAGTTTGAGGCCCCAGCGACCCTTGCGGGAATCCCACTCCAGCGTTCGGCCCGTGGTGGTTGGACCCGGTGCATAACTTGGTGGAGAGAAATCGTTCGCGGCCAGAATGACACTACCCGTTTCCGCCTCGGCGCGCACTTGGCCAGCAACCGTAGCGAGGACGAGCGCTGAAATCACCAATATCCTGGGCCGCGCGGGCTTCATGGCAAAACGTGTTTAACCTCGCGCCATCGACACACCATGCGTCTTCGAGCATCACGGCACTAAAGACGTATGATTTCATCCCGTCAATCCATCCACAGGGTCTTCGGGTCGGGGCCGGCATGATCGCCGTCTGCATGTGGCGCATGAGCCACGCGATTGGATTTGGCGCGCACGATGGGATGTTATAGAGGCAGTGACCGAGGGGCGACGTCACTGGGCGGCGGGCCAGTGCGGATATGATTGGAACCTATGAATATGCCGTCTGAACGTACGTTGTTGACCCGTGCTGCCAAGCTAATCATCGTACCGCTCTGCCTACTCACCCTGACCGCTTGCGGAGGACGCGCGGCCCACCAATTGGCTCGGTCGGCGCCTGCCGGCGCCATCGGCGTCAATAGCTATCTGTGGCGGGCCACTCTCGACACTCTGGCATTCATGCCGCTTCAATCTGCCGATCCCTATGGTGGCGTGGTGATTACCGATTGGTACATAAATCCAGAGAAGCCCGCCGAACGGTTTAAGGCCACAGTGTATATCCTAGATTCGCGGCTACGCGCCGACGGCCTGACGGTGACGATCTTCAAGCAGGTCAGCGATGGCGTGGGCGGCTGGACGCCGGCTCCCACAGCTGACCAGACCTCCACAGATATCGAGAACGCCATCCTCACGCGTGCGCGGCAGCTTCGGACGTCGAACCTGAGGAATTAGCACAGGGTTCGAGACTGGCGTCACCGCCCGGACAACCGTTCAAAAAACCTCTTGGTCGGCGCGGCTCTACGCTCACATAACCGGGCGCAAGTTACGCCATTAACCACGGCAATTGTGGTGAGGTCATACAGCTTTCGAGGAGTCCGCAACTATGGCTCGGTACAGTCCCAAAGAGGTTGAACCGAAATGGCGAGCGGCCTGGGATGAGGCTGACGCCTTCCATGCGGAAACCGGCTCGCTTAAGCCCAAGTATTATGTTCTTGAAATGTTCCCTTATCCTTCCGGCCAACTTCATGTTGGGCATACGCGTAATTACGCCATGGGCGATGTAGTCGCCCGGTTCAAACGCGCGCGCGGCTTCAACGTCTTACATCCAATGGGCTGGGACGCATTCGGCCTTCCGGCTGAAAACGCGGCCGCCGAACGCGGCGTCGATCCGGCGGCCTGGACGTGGGACAATATCTCCCGGATGCGCGAAGAGTTGAAGCGGCTCGGTCTTTCGATCGACTGGTCACGTGAACTGGCAACTTGCGACCCCGCCTATTACGGCAGACAGCAAGCTTGGTTCTTGAAGCTTCTGGAGCGCGGCCTAGTTTACCGCAAAGAGGGTCAGGTGAACTGGGACCCTGTCGATATGACGGTCCTGGCCAACGAACAGATTATCGATGGCTGCGGCTGGCGATCAGGTGCTGTGGTCGAGCGGCGAAAACTGACCCAATGGTTTCTACGCATAACCGACTATGCCGACGCCCTACTGGATGGCCTGACGACACTCGACCGCTGGCCTGACAAAGTGCGTTTGATGCAGGAAAATTGGATCGGGCGATCCCAGGGACTGCGGTTGACCTTCGCCTTTTCTAACGACGGCCCTGTTGGAGGTGTATCGGTCTACACCACGAGGCCCGATACCCTCTATGGAGCCAACTTCGTGGCGATCGCTCCCGATCACCCCATCGCGGAACGCTTGGCCACGGGCGACTCGGCGGCGGCGGCGTTTATCGCCACCGCTCGAAAAGGCGGAACCTCTGAGGCCGAGATAGAATCGGCGGAAAAACTGGGCTGGGATACCGGCCTGAAGGTCATCCACCCTTTCGATCAGGAACGGTTACTGCCGGTCTGGATAGCGAACTTCGTGCTTATGGACTACGGGACAGGGGCGATTTTCGGCTGCCCAGCTCATGATCAGCGCGATCTGGACTTCGCGCGCAAATACGATCTACCGGTCACACCCGTTGTACTTCCGGCCGGCGAAGACGCCACTTTGTTTCACGTGAAACAAGAGGCCTATGTCGGTCCTGGCCGCATCTACAACTCGGCTTTCATGGACGGGCTGGACATCGAGGCGGCGAAGGCCGCAGCCGTCGCTCGGGCGGAGGCCCTTGGAGTGGGAGAGGGGGCAACCGTCTATCGGCTGCGTGATTGGGGCGTAGCCCGCCAACGGGGCTGGGGCTGCCCAATTCCCGTGGTGCACTGCGGAGACTGTGGCGTGGTGTCCGTGCCGGCCAATCAACTCCCCGTTCGGATACCCGAAGGCCTTGATTTTACACAGCCGGGCAATGCCCTCGCTAGACACCCTACATGGAAATACGTCGGCTGCCCGAAGTGTAATGGTCCGGCCGAACGGGAAACCGATACCCTCGACACTTTCGTCGACTCGTCATGGTATTTCGCACGGTTCACCGACGTCGATGCCGAAACGGTGATCGACAAAGACGCGGCCAACTATTGGTTGCCGGTGGATCAGTATATCGGCGGCGTCGAACACGCCGTCCTTCACCTCCTATATGCCCGCTTCGTGACCCGTGCGTTGGCCGATGAAGGCATGCTCTCCGTCAAGGAGCCTTTCGCTGGCCTGTTTACGCAGGGGATGGTGACTCACGAAACCTATCGTCGCCAATCAGGAGAATGGCTTGAGCCCTGCGCCGTAGATATTCGCGGAGAAGGCTCCAACCGGCGTGGCTTCTTGGCGGGTACGGATGAGGCGATCGTCATTGGCGACGCGGAAAAAATGTCCAAGTCCAAACGCAACGTTGTCGCGCCTAGTGACATCGCCAACACCTACGGCGTCGATGCCGCGCGCCTGTTTGTTCTTTCAGACTCGCCCCCTGAACGCGACATACAATGGACCGGCGGGGGCATAGAGGGTTCCTGGCGCCTGGTTAGTCGGATTTGGGCGGAATTCGATCAGGACAGTGGCGACGTCGACCCCGACTACCTCGACGAGGCCGCTACCTTGGCGCTGCGCAGACACACTCACAAGGCTATCAAGGCGGTCACGGAGACAATTGAGGGTTTCAGATTCAATAGCGCTATCGCACGGCTTTATGAATTTGTCGCCGTCATGCGTACAGCCAGATCCAGCGCGTGTTCCAGACAATCTCGCCGTGAGGCCCTGAGTGCACTGGCGCGGCTTGTGGGGCCGTTCGCCCCGCACTTAGCCGAAGAATGCTGGCTCCGATTGGGGGAAAACGGCTTGCTCGCCGCGGCCCCCTGGCCCGAATGGGAATCAGCGTTGACGGAAGATGATGAACAGGTGCTCCCTGTCCAAATTAACGGCAAACGTCGAGGCGAGGTGCTCGCGCCCAGAGGTGCAACAAGCGAGGAAGTACGGTCATTGGTGTTCCAAAACGATGACATCGTAAAACGCCTTGAAGGTCTGACCATTCGCAGGGTAATCGTGGTCGCGGATCGCATAGTCAATATCGTGGCGGCCTAGACAATGATCCGAGCCACCTTCCGCTTTCCAGGCCTCCTGGTGTCTCTCTTGCTCTCCGCCACCGTGAGTGGTTGTGGGTTCACTCCACTGTATGCGACAAGGGGTGTTGAATCGGGTCTGCCTGCCATCGACGTGATCGTTCCTCAAGGTCGGGTCGCCTATCTGTTGCGCGAAAATCTCGACGACCTCATCGGCCGCGACAAGACTAGGGCGCCGCTCTGGCGGCTTGATATTCAGGTTGTACAGATTCGCGACCCGAGGGGCCTTCGCCTGGACAATGTTGCAGAGCGATATGACCTTGGCCTCACCGTAAAATACAGCCTGACCTCGATCGCGAGTGGGAAGGTCGCTCACACGGGAGAAGTCGTCTCACAGGTGAGCTATGACGCGGCGAATGCACCCTATGCCGGGCTCGCGGCGCGCCAGGATAGCCAGGAACGCGCTGCGGCGGATGCGGCTCGGCGAATCCAAGTTCAGCTGGCGGGTTGGATGGCCGGGCGTACCGGCGACTGATACGTCTACCCAATGATCATCCAACGCCGTCCGGATATTGAACGGTTCCTCGCCGAACCCGGGTCGGTAGTCAGGGCCTGCCTGCTCTACGGTCGCGACCTCGGCGTCGTCGGCGAGCGTGCCCGGGAACTTGCATTGACCTTGACTGAAAATCCGGACGATCCGTTCAACGTCGCAATTCTCTCCGAGGCCGACCTGACTGGGGAAGAGGGCCGCCTGGAACGCGAACTTATGGCTTTTTCCATGATTGGTGGCCGCCGTCTTGTACGGCTGAGACTTCGCGGGGAGAAGGGCGGCGCCGACCGTCTATCGGCCGACGCCCTCTCTGGCCATCTCGATGGTCGCTTCAACCCCGACGCCTTCTTCATTATCGAAGCGGGCGCGCTTGGCCGGGACTCGTCTCTGCGGAAGATCGGCGAAGCCGCGCCGGCATGCGCGGTCATACCTTGCTACGATGATGAGCCCGCTGATCTTGCTCGCCTGACGCGGGAGGCGTTGACTGCCGACCAAGTCGCACTCACCGCGGAGGCGATAGACACCTTCGTCCAGCGCCTACCCCGTGAACGCGGCGTGGCGCGCAGGGAGATAGAGCGCCTGATCCTCTTCCTGGGTCCCGGATCGAACATTACGGCCGCCTTGCCTGACCTCGGTGGATTTTTTGGCGTTGAACCGGAAACATCGCTTAGTGAAGCAGCTTTTGACGCATTCGGCGCAAGGCGAGCGGCAGCGCATGCGAGTTTGCGTCGGGCGGCGCAAGAGGGTGAGAGCGGCGTTGGAGCGGTTCGCGCACTTGGTCTGCACCTTGGGCGACTCCGAAGGGTTGTGGTCCTTCAGCGAAACGGCGCCGGCGCCCAGGCTGCGGCAAGGGCCTCTGGCGTATTCTGGAAACAGGAGCGCGAGTTCCTGCGTCAGGCCCAGGTGTGGACCCTGAGCGAGCTTGATCGAGTACAAGTCAACGTTCTTGCCGCAGACCGCGCCTGCAAACAGAGCGGAAGTCCTGACACTTATCTCGCCGAACGGTTGGCTATCGCGATCGCGGGTCAGGCTCGCCGCTTGGGATTGTAGGTTCGCTAAGCCGGCCCAGTGTGGCGCGAAAGGCGACGGCACAGATCGTCAAGCTGCTCAAATGTTTCGTAAGCAAGGCGCAGTTCGCCGGAACCTCCCCGGTCGTGAATCTCCACCTTCAGTCCTAGTGCGTCCTCCAGGTCCGCCTCCAGGGCTCGGGTGTCGGCATTGTCCTCGCTTTGCGGGTTGCTGCGGCCGTGTGATTTTCGCGCCGGTGTCTTGGCGGCTCGCGCCAACACTTCAGTCTGCCTGACGTTCAGGCCTCGTTTGATCACCTGTTCCGCCAAGCCAGTGGCGTCGTTGAGGTCCAGCAAAGCCCGAGCATGCCCTGCGGTGAGGCGGCCAGATTCGAGGTGATCCTGAATCGCGGGGGGCAGTTTCATAAGCCGCAGAGTGTTCGCGACGTGACTTCGGCTCTTTCCCACAACCTTGGCGATCGCGTCCGCGCTGCGCTCAAACTTCCGCGCCATCGCCTCATAGCCTCGGGCTTCCTCCAGCGCGTTAAGATCGGCGCGCTGGATATTCTCGATCAGCGCCACTTCCATCACTTCCTGATCCGCCAAGTCCCGAACCAGGGCCGGGATGACACGCAACCCCGCGCGCTGGGCGGCCCGCCAACGCCGCTCGCCGGCGACAATCTGATATTCACTGCCAGGGCCAGGAAGCGGCCTGACAAGAATAGGCTGCAGCACCCCTCTCTCACGAATCGATGACGCGAGTTCATCAAGCTCATCGGTGGCGAAAGCTCGCCGGGGTTGTTCCGGGTTAGGCCGGATGGAAGCGATATCCATATCCAAGACACCCGCCGCGCGGCGCCCTTCCGCCGTCGACGCTGTTTTGACCTCATCCAGCAGAGCCGAAAGCCCTCGGCCGAGGCCGCGCCGCCCTTCAGTCATCCAGTCTCTCCAAGTTGGAAGTCTTCACGCCGGGATCGGCGCCCGGTTACGCTCGCGATCTATGACTTCTCTGGCAAGCTTCAGGTAGGCTTGGCTTCCGGTACAGTGTAGGTCGTAAATGATCGCCGGTTTGCCGAAAGAGGGTGCCTCCGACACCCGTACATTTCGTGGAATGACAGTCTCATAGACCCTGTCTCCCAGATGGTTCCGTACATCCTTGGCCACTAGCGCCGAAGAACTGTTTCGTTTGTCATACATGGTCAGCACTACCCCCTGGATCTCGAGCGAGGGATTGAGTGCGCCACGCACCTGCTCCACCGTCCGCAGAAGTTGGGTTAGGCCCTCCAGAGCGAAAAATTCACACTGCAAGGGCACTAGAACCGCATCCGCGGCGGTCATGGCGTTAACCGTAAGCAGGTTCAGGGACGGGGGGCAGTCAATGAGGATGTAATCAAAGCACGCACCATCCCTCAGTGGCTGGAGAGCATCTCTCAGCCGGAACCCGCGGCGCGGCGTTTGACCCAGTTCCAGTTCCACTCCTGAAAGATCGGCTTCTGCGGCCGCGAGAAACAGGCCAGGAATGTCCGTCTTGACGATGACCGCCTTCATCGAAGCGCCATCGATCAATACATCATACAAGGTCTTGGAGCGCATGTGAGGCAGCACCCCCAAACCCGTTGACGCATTACCCTGAGGGTCACTGTCGATCAACAAAACCCGGGCCCCGATGGCCGCCAGGGCTGTTCCCAAGTTGATCGCCGTCGTCGTCTTGCCGACGCCACCCTTCTGATTTGCCACGGCGAAGACCCGAACTGACCCGGAGATCTCAGACATGCCTTAATTCCTCAACGAACAAAAGGCGTCCCCGAGGGTCGCTGAGGCTGCTTGCCGCCTCAAAAGCGAACCCCCACGATTTCCTGGCTTGCACGATCTCACTATCTACGTCGGCTCCCTTCAGGAACAGTCCACGCGCACCCCGGGCAAAATAGGGCTCCGCATAGCCCAGAAGGCGCTCCAACGGCGCACAGGCGCGCGCGGTGACCATCTCGACGTTCAGTTTCAATGCCTCGGCCCGCCCATTGTGCACAACGGCGGGCAAATCAAGCGCTTGCACGACTTCACTCAAGAAACGGCATCGCTTCGCCATGCTTTCAATCAGATGTACAGTTGAGCCCGGGCGCCCTTTGAGCAGTATCGCCAAAATCACACCAGGCAAGCCCGCGCCACTCCCTAGATCAGCCCAGATTGTGGAGCTAGGCGAAAACCACAACAATTGGGCGCTATCAACAAAGTGTCTGACCCAAAACTGCTCCAGAGTGGCGTCGCCAACAAGATTCATCTGCTGGTTGGCTCGGACCAGCAAGCATCGGAACGCCTCAACATCTCGCCGCCTCTCGTCGGTAAGACCCACCACCTCCCCAAAAGTCGATGGGAGCGCCAGCGCCTCAAGCCCCACGACGGCGCACATGGACCAGCAAGGCTACGATGGCGCCAGGGGTGACACCTTCAATGCGAGCGGCTTGGCCGACTGTCGTTGGATTGACGGCCGCCAGTTTCTCCCGAACCTCATTGGACAGGGCCGAAAGGGCCGAATAATCTAGACCGCTCGGCAGCGCCAGATTTTCATCCCTCTGAAATAGGGCCACATCCGCGTCCTGCCGATCCATATAGCCGTGATAGGCGGCGTCAATTTCGATTTGTTCTCGGGCGAAATCCGGCCAAGCCTTGAGTTCCGGCCAAACCACTGCCAACGCCTCGAAGCCTATTTCCGGATGGGAAAGCAATTGCTTGAGCGAACGCGGCTGGCCATCTTGGGCAATTTTGAAGCCTGCTTGGGCGGCTTGACCTCCCGTAAGCGACAAAGACCCCGCCGCAGATCTAACCTGGGCGAGTATGTCGGCCTTCGATACATACGCCCGCGCGCGCGTCGAACCCACACATCCCAGATAAACACCCTTTTCGGTGAGCCGTTGGTCGGCGTTATCAGCCCGGAGTCGCAATCGATATTCGGCGCGGCTAGTAAACATTCTATAGGGCTCGGTCACGCCACGCGTAACCAGATCATCGATCATCACCCCAATGTAGGCCTCGTCACGGCCGAAAATCGCATGGGCGTACCCGCCGGCCCCACGCGCGGCGTTCAGGCCGGCTACCAAGCCCTGGGCGCCGGCTTCCTCGTAACCCGTCGTGCCATTGATCTGACCCGCCAGGTAGAGCCCCGGGAGCCGTTTCAGCTCCAGCGCTACGGTAAGCTCTCGAGGATCTACATAGTCATATTCTATGGCATATCCGTACCGAAGCACCTCAACGGACCGCAGCCCCGGGATGGTCTTCAGAAAGAGATCTTGCGTCCTAGCGCCGACGGATGTCGAGATCCCGTTGGGATAGACGGTATGATCATCCAAACCTTCCGGCTCCAGGAAAATCTGGTGACTGTCCTTGTCCGCGAAACGCACCACCTTATCCTCGATTGACGGACAATATCGTGGACCCTTACCTGAGATCCGCCCGCCGTAGGCGGCCGACTCTCCTAGGTGTTCCGCAATGATCGCGTGGGTCGCCGCGTTGGTCGAGGTCAAACCACATTGCACTTGCCGGGTGACGATAGGGCCACTCAAAAACGAAAATGGAACTGGCTTCAAGTCCCCTAACTGCATCGGGAGGCTAGCCCAGTCGATGGTGCGTCCGTCCAACCGAGGTGGTGTTCCAGTTTTGAGGCGACCCAACACCAACCCTTGATTGTAGAGCCTCTTGGAGAGACCAACGGACGCGGCATCCCCGGCACGCCCGGCTTCCACCCGTTCATCACCCCGATGGATAACACCTCTGAGAAAAGTGCCCGTAGTTAGCACCACAGATCGGCAGCGATAGCGTGCACCAGTAGCGCCGATGACACCGACGACTCGATCACCCTCCACGATGAGGTCTTCCACTGCCTCGGCGCGAAGGGTGAGATTGTCCTGAGCCCCCAGCGCATCACGCATGCCACTGCGATACAAGCCCCTGTCGATTTGGGCCCGAGGACCGCGCACCGCTGGGCCACGCGATGCGTTCAGCATCCGAAACTGTATTCCGGAGCAGTCGGCGACACGCCCCATAAGTCCGTCAAGAGCGTCAATCTCTCGGACCAGGTGGCCCTTCCCCACCCCGCCGATCGCGGGATTGCAAGACATCTCACCGATGGTTTCCAGCTTATGGGTGAGCAGCAACGTCGCCGCGCCAAAACGAGCCGCCGCCGAGGCGGCTTCGCATCCCGCGTGCCCGCCGCCAATAACGATTACATCCCAAATCATTGTGTCGGGCGAAGTTTTCATTCCCCCAGCTTAGCGGGCGCCAGGGCGCCCGTCGAGCCGATGACGCGGGGGCGATCGGACGGTTTCACGTGAAACAGTTATTTGCCGATGCAAAATGTCGCGAACACCCGATCCAGCACATCGTCCACACCAATGGCTCCAGTTACCTGGGCGAGGGCTCTGATCGCGAGTCTGACATCCTCGGCTGCCAGTTCAGGTCGGGCGAGGACCATCAACGCCCGCCCCACGTGCTCCCGCGCCTGGGTCAGCTGGAGTGCATGCCGGGCCCGGGTCGTGGCTGGAAAGTCCGATCCACGCAAGTCGCCGAGTATTCGTGCGGACAACCATGTCCGGAAAGCGTCAGAGCCTCCCGGCAGGTGGTTCGTGTAAACTTTATCCAGACCCAACCGCTCCGCCGCTTCAATCGCGACGCGTTCAACATCACCTTCAGGGCGATCGGATTTGTGGAGCACGAGCAAGTCATTCGCTCGAATAAGACCAAGCCCGGACCGCCATTCATCGCCCACGCCAGCGTGATCAACTACCCAGATACGCAGATCAGCCGACTCTGCCCAGGCCATGGCCCGTCGCATTCCCTCGGCCTCTATGGCATCCCCGGGATCACCCAGTCCCGCCATGTCACAGAGCAGGACCTTGTAGCCTTCAAGGTCGAGGCTGACCTCCAGGATATCACGTGTGGTTCCTGCCACCGACGCGACAATCGCCGCATCCCGATCGAGCAAGGCATTGAAAAGTGTGCTTTTTCCGGCATTTGGCGCGCCAACCAAACCAACACGATAGCCCTCGCGGACCTGCAGACCACGGACACCTTCGTTGATGGCAGTTTGCAGCTCCTGCAGCAGCCTTTCGAGTGGACCAGCTGAGCGGTTCATCACATCAAGCGGCAATTCCTCATCGGGAAAATCCACAGCAGCCTCAAGGTTGGCCTGTATTGCGATCAATTGTCCGCGCCAAGCCCGATACCGCCCGCCCAAAGCGCCATTCAGTTGGCTGATGGCCTGCCGCGATTGCGCACGGCTCTCGGCGTTGATCAGATCACCTACTGCTTCAGCTTGTCCAAGATCGAGCTTGCCATTCTGGACGGCCCGCCTTGTGAATTCACCCGGCTCAGCGAGTCTGAGTCCCAACGCCCTGAGAGCGTCGCTCACGCTGTCGACGACACCGACGCCGCCATGAACATGTAGTTCCGCACAATCGTCGCCTGTGTAGCTGCCGGGGCCGGGGAACCATATGGCCAAACCCCGGTCGAGCGCATGGCCATCAGCATCAATGAAAGTACGCAAAGAGGCTCTTCTTGGCTTCAATCCAACCGCGCCGATCAGTCTCAAGGCTTTCCGGACGCCTGGACCGGATAACCGCAGGACCGCCACCGCCGCGCGCCCTGGCGCGGTGGCGAGGGCAAAGATGGTGTTCTTCATCCGCTCGATTTGAACGTCTGCGCTCCGGTCGTCGCCGCCGCCATCAACTTGCGAAACTGCTCTGTCGCCTGACCGCCGAACGACATCCAGTTGCGCATAAGCTCATCTGGCGAAACCAGAGCCATATTGCTCTCAACCCGCTTCTTCATTTCCAGAACCAAGTGATCATTCAAGCTGGTGACATCTGGAAGTCCTAGAAAGGCCCGGGCTTCTTTAGGGCTGCAATCAACCTCTAGGCGAACTTTCACGATAAACTCCCCTATCTTGTTTGTGGTGTCGCTCCTGCCCTATGTATTCATAGACTGGAAGAAATCCGCATTGTTTTTGGCGTTTCTCAGTTTATCTAGCAGGAACTCGATCGCATCCTGCGGACCCATCGGGTTTAAAATACGGCGAAGAACAAAAGTCTTCTGAAGCTGATCCTTGGGTGTAATCAATTCCTCCTTTCGGGTTCCCGACTTCAGAACGTCGATCGCAGGGTATATCCGCTTATCGGCGACCTTCCGATCGAGAATGATTTCGGAATTGCCTGTCCCCTTGAATTCCTCGAAAATAACCTCGTCCATGCGGCTACCCGTATCGATCAGAGCGGTGGCGATGATAGTCAAGGAGCCCCCCTCTTCGATATTGCGAGCGGCGCCGAAAAACCGCTTAGGTTTTTGAAGAGCATTCGCGTCGACACCGCCGGTGAGCACCTTGCCTGAAGAGGGTACGGTGGTGTTGTAGGCACGTCCAAGTCTAGTCACGGAATCCAGCAGGATGACCACATCGCGCTTGTGTTCGACTAGGCGCTTGGCCTTTTCGATGACCATTTCGGCGACCTGGACATGTCGGATGGCGGGTTCATCAAATGTTGACGAAATCACCTCGCCACGGACCGTACGTTGCATGTCCGTCACCTCCTCTGGCCGTTCGTCGATCAACAGGACGATAAGGTAAGAGGTCGGGTGATTAGCCGCGATCGATTTGGCTATGTTTTGCAACATCACGGTCTTGCCGACCCGCGGTGGCGCGACGATCAGGCACCGCTGGCCTTTACCCAAAGGGGCGACGATATCGATCACGCGACCTGAACGGTCTTTCAATGTCGGATCGTCGATTTCCATGGTCATCCGCTCTTCCGGGTAGAGCGGTGTCAGATTGTCGAAGTGCACCTTGTGCCTGACATTATCAGGATTTTC
>JAYVYH010000236.1:0-2410 GCA_043784385.1 Caulobacteraceae bacterium
GTATGCCTTATCAACGGTATGTCAGGCGGACGCTGGAACATGCTGTCGACGACGGGAAAGGCTGAATGCGAAGCGACAAGAGGGCGGCACGGCGAGTCGCGCCTTCGTTAACGCCTTCATTGGCCAACCGATTGCGATCGGCCAGCGTGACAAGCGGGTTCTGTCTCGACCGACCCTATGCCGGCGCCGAGGCCACCGCGCTATTCGCCTTAGTGAGGCGACCTGATGTAGATGACCTTCGGGCCGCGACCCGCGAGCAGCAGTCCGGCCACGGCGCCCACAAATGCGGCGATTCCCAGCGCTGCGTAGGGGCGATCCTGGACGAAGGGTTCGATGGTTTCGCCCATTTTCTGGGCGGTGAGGGAGGCGCGGTCGTAGGCGCCGATTGCCTGATCGCCCAACCTTGATACGGCAGCGGAGGCTTGGTCTCCGACGTCAGAGATGCCGGCGGTCAGCTTCTCCGCCACGTCGCCGATCACCGCATTGGCCTTTGCGGCCTTGGCGTGCACGGCTGTGTCGATCGTGCCGGTGGCTGTATTCACCGCGCCTTCGAATTCCTGGTCACTCATGATGTTGCTCCTGGTTTGAAAGTTGGCTTCAGGTCGGCGTCAGCGACGGCCGACGCGGGTTGTTTCGCGCCGTCGCCGGGCCGCCTCGGCGAGGCCGGCGCACAGGGCGATGGCGATTTCGATTGCCAAGGTGACGGTGGCTGGAGTGACGCTGGAGGCACGGCTCTCCGGCGGCGCTTTCGACGCTCCGGTCACGAGCCTCGGTGTGACCACGGCGAGCACGGCGCAGATCAATGCGAAGACGCCGGCCGTCGCCGCCGCGGACGCGGCCGGCGAAAGCACTGTTTCCAGCGCGGCATAGAGCGCGAACGACACCGCGACCAGGGCTATTCCGCCGGCGACGGCGGCCATCGCCGCGCCAATCAATCCCGCGCTCAGCGCCTTGCCGAACCGTTCGAAGTAAGAGGTCTTGTCCTGTGACACTGATTTGAAATCTCGCGGTTCGACAAAGCCATCATGTTTCGAAGCGCGCATGGATGGCTTTGAATGTGGATTGAAACCGCATCCGCCGGATGAGTTCCCAAAAAACTCCCTGAGCGCCTGCGCCGCGCCGCCAACCGCGACGCCATCGAGATGCGTTTCAGGCCCCTGATGCTGCCTCTGACCAACGCTATCGTCCGGCGTTGGGGCCAGATCTCGGGCCATGTGCGGCGGGACGATCCGGCGAACTTCCGATTGTCTCCTGGCGCGGCCTGAGCCTAGATGCGGACGGTCGCCGACAGATCGCGGTCGACTGGCGCCTGGCCGAGCCCGACGAAGTCGCCGACCTGCCGATCGACCATTTCGAAGGCCTCGGCAGCTTCAAAGACCAGCCGAGCGACGGGCGCTGCGTTCGGGACATGTGGTTCTAGAATTTGGGGCGATGTCGATCTGGAGGCGGGCAAGCCACGGCCCAGATCGGCAAGACGCTCCAGGTGTTGCAAGCGGTCGGCTGCTGGGTGGACATCACGCTTCCACCCGGCCTGGCGGACGGGCGCGAGGCATGACACAGCGGATGCTCGCCGTATGGTGGAATCTCCGGCTAGTCAGGCGGTCGACCCAGACCGGCACGGCGCACTTGGCTTCGCCGATTCAACAGCTTGGCTCGAAAATCGCAGTGCGCCGCGCCCGTCGGCCTCGTTGGCGGAGCGCGAGACGCCATTCAGTCGTCGCGCGTGCCGCCCGTTTTTCGGCGGCCTCTTGCCGGAGGAGAGCCAGCGACACGCGGTGGCCCGGGCGGGCGGTAAATGCGCGATGGCGGGCAAGAAAATTCCGATAGCCCCTCCGGTAGGGTTTCACTCAAGATGGCGCAACGCTTTACCATCGCTGGATGGGGAACCTCCGCGCGGCCGGCGCATTCAATCGCCACGCAACGACACACAACCCTAAGGTGAAGACATGCTCGGTATTATCGCGGCTATTCTGGTGGTCGGCTGGCTACTGGGGTTCTTCGTATTCCACATTTCGACGGCGCTGATCCACATCGTGCTGGTGATCGCGGTGATCATGATCATCCTGCATTTCGTAAACGGACGACGGGGCGGAATTTAGCGCCGTCAGAACACTATCACCGACCTGATGCTCTCACCCGCGTGCATCAGGTCGAAACCTTTATTGATGTCCTGCAGGGGCAGAATGTGGGTGATCAGCGGGTCGATCTCGATCTTGCCCTGCATATACCAGTCGACAATTTTCGGCACGTCGGTGCGCCCCCGGGCGCCGCCGAAGGCCGTTCCTTTCCACACCCGGCCGGTCACGAGTTGAAATGGCCGGGTGGAAATTTCCTGCCCGGCCCCCGCCACGCCGATGATGATGCTCTCGCCCCAGCCGCGGTGACAGCATTCCAGCGCTTGGCGCATGGT
>JAYVYH010000237.1:0-23259 GCA_043784385.1 Caulobacteraceae bacterium
CAAGCGCGGATGTGACCTTCGCCCGCAAAATGCTGGCTCACCACCAAGGCGCCATCGACATGGCTCAAATCGAGATAAAGTACGGGGCCGACGCGGAAGCCAAACGTATGGCCAAGCAGATGATCGCCGAGCAGTCGAAAAGTAAGACCGAGCTTCAAGCGTGGCTGGCGGCTCACGGCGGCTAGTCGAAGCCGCTTGGTCGAATTACGGCGTCAGCAAGGTCGTTTGGTTGCGGCCACATACGGTGCTTGAAATAGCCACGCATCCAGCGCGGGCGGAAACGATAGTTTGGCTCCGTCGAAAGTTCGCGGAACCCACCGCTTCGGTGTTTACCGACACAAAATTCCCTTCCGTAGCGCAGGCTACGAGGAGGATAGGCGTGGCAGCCAGCGTCGCGACCATCGCATACGGAGGCTCATGTGCCGGACCGGAAATTAGTTGGTCCGGCGACCCCGCCAACAGCCAATCGGGACGGCGCATTTCAAATATAGGGCGACATTTTTGGACCCGTTGATTGCGGCGACCCGATGGCTAGCCGGTGGTCCGCGGTCGTCAGCGTATGCTATTAATTGAATACGCACGTCGACGTGGAAATCTCTCGGAATTCGTCCACAACGATCGTACGTTCTTTCTAGTTCTGTTGCCAGATTCGATAGTGATGACTGGTATTGTTTATAGCTTAGGAGGGCATGTGCCGCTTCGGTAAAAAGTTGTGTATTACCGTATAGGCAATCGCCGCGTGGCCCGTGGCTACGGATTCTTGGTCCAGACCAATGACGACGTCGCTGGCGGCTTAGAGGCCGGGGACCGATGAGCAAAGGTGCTTGTCCGTGATCATGCAGCCGTTGCCTTCCAATTCCGCGCCGAGGTCGGGATCAGTCGCGCCCGGGTCTCGCAACCGTTGATGACGCGAAATCGGCGCTGAAACCGCCCTATGTGGATCGCTGCCGTGAGAGCGGCGGATTCGGCGCCGATCACCAGACAATCAAGAGGACTTTTAGTCACCGACACTTTCCGATCTCCTGACGGCAATCAGGCCGGCCGCCGACGCTGAACTGGTTTGCGCGACGAAGAGGTTCTCGCCAAGGGTCAATGGGTTTCTGGACTATCGGCGCCCTTCATCTGCATGCCGGGCATGTCTCTCATGATGGCGTCATGGTCCTGGGGCGCGCTTTTGACCGCCATCTGATACTGAGCCGGCGACATGTGCGGCAGGGTGCGGACGAAGGCGACCATGTCCCACATCAGCTCGTCGCTGTGGGTGCGCCCCCAGGCTGGCATGGCCGTCAGCTTGACCCCGTGCTTGATCATCCAGAACTCTTCGGCGGCGGAATGCGCCAGGCCCCGGCTAAGTTCGGGCGCGGGCGGATATAAGCCCTGGCTGATCTCGGTCTTCTCCACGCCAGGCGCCAGGTGGCAGCCGCTGCACATTTCGGTGTATAGGCCCGCGCCGGTGGCGATGCGTTTGGGATCGTTCAGGTCGCTGGGCGCGACGATGCCGTGAGCGCGAACCGAGATCGACCGATCGCGCAGGTTTTCTATGACCCAGTGAACTGGCATGGTGTGGGGCTTATCGGCGCCGATGTCGTAGAGGCCAAAATAGACGAAGCTGGCGACCAGCACGCCGATCAGCACGCCGGCCAAACCGACAAACGGCCAGCTGGGGAAGTGGCGCCGAAAGCCCGTGGGTCGTTGATCAGTCATTTTCAGGCTCCCGCCTTTTGCGCCGGGCTCCATTCAACCCGCTTTACCAGCCATTCGCCCGATGACTTTTCCATCGTAGCGACCTCGGTGGTCGTCGTGTCGAAGGGCCTGTCGGCGCGGTTGCCGATCAGCCGGATCGTCGAGGTCACCCGCGCCCGGTCCGGGCCGTCGTTCACGACCTGGCGATCGACGAGTATGCGCTTGGCGTCCTTGAGCATCCGCATGTCTAGGTCCATGTGGTGGCTGACATAAGTATCGCGGGTTTCGGTAGCGCCGCCCTCCACGACCTGAGCGTCGGGCGCAAGCCATCGGACTACGAGGTCGCGGTTGCCGACTTCGAGCGCGTCGGAGAAGGCCTGTAAGGCCGCCTCGGCGGGGCTGTTGATCACACGGTTCATACCCTTGGGGGTCGGCTTCATGCCCTCCATCCCGGGCATTCCTTCCATCCCGGCCATATCGGCCATATCGGAAGTCGCGGGATGGCCAATGGCCCGATGCGGCCTCGCCCTGACTGAGGTCGCGGGGCGCTTCTTCGTTTTCGATGCGCCAGGTCTGGCAGGCGAGCTGGCCTTTGGTGTCATGCTTCCCATCGACATACCGGGCATGCCCGCCATGCCAGGCATGTTGGCCATGTCATTTCTGGCCTGGGCGCCGGCCGCCGCCGGGATCATCAGAAGGATCAAAGCCAACATTGCGTGTCGTGGCGTCATGACGATGTCTCCCGATCCTATCCGTTGCGCCGGACAGGGGCGCCGAAGTCGCGATCGACACTGACCCGGCGGGCCACTGTCTCGGGAGGAAAGTCGTAGGCGCCTGGATCGGCATAGTCGCCGCGAGCAAGTTCGTCGCGGACCTTCACAACCGTGAACATGCCACCCATCTCGATATTCCCGAACTGGCCGTTGCCGACCATCATCGCCATGGTGTTGGGGGGACCTGGATGGCCACCATCGGTATGGTTCTGATGCTCGGCCATCCCTTCGCGGCCCATTTTCAGATAGCCGGGCAGCATGGCGCGCATCTTGCCTTCGACCTGGGTCTGATCGACGCCGGTGGGGTTGGGCACGCCATGGCCCATGGCATTCATGGTGTGGTGCGACATATGGCAGTGGAAGGCCCAGTCGCCTGGGACGGCCACGAACTCGATGTCGCGCATCTGGCCGACGCTGATCAGTGAGGTCACCTCGCGGCGCCATTGCTCGCGCGGCCAGCGCCCGCCATCCGAGCCGGTCTCGTAGTATTCGACGCCGTGCAGGTGGATCGGATGGTTCCACATCGAGAGGTTACCGATCCGGATACGCACGCGTTCCCCGGTGCGGGCGACGATGGGGTCGATGGCCGGGAAAACCTTGGAGTTGAACGTCCACAGGTCGAAATCCACCATCACCGATGGATCGGGCCGCCAGGTTCCGGGATGCAGGGCCCAGTTGTGCAACAGGAAAGCATAGTCGCGATCCACCGGTACGGCGTCGCCGCCGCGCGGATGAATGATGAACAGGCCCATCATCCCATAGGCCAACTGGGTCATCTCATCGGCGTGGGGATGATACATGTGGGTGCCGTGCTGGCGCAGGGTGAACTCATAGACGAAGGTCTCGCCGGGCTTGATGTGAGGCTGGTTCAGTCCCCCGACCCCGTCCATGCCCGATGGCAGAATCAGGCCGTGCCAGTGAACCGTGGTGGGTTCCTGAAGCCGGTTGGTGACGAAGATCCGCACCCGATCGCCCTCCACCGCTTCGATCGTGGGGCCGGGGGTCGAGCCATTGTAGCCCCAGCACGTGGCCTTGGAGCCGGGGCCGAACTCATGAACGATTTCCTCCGCGACAAGATGAAACTCCTTGGCCCCGTCTTTGTGAGTCCACGGAAGAGTCCAGCCGTTGAGGGTGCGGACCGGCGTGAAGCGACTGTCGCGGGGCGAAGCCTCTGCGGACGCCGCCGCCGCCGAGGCGGCGAGCGTGGCCGTGCCGGCGCCGACCAGCAAATGGCGGCGGTTGAGCTTCATGGCTTGCTTCCTTCGGAGGCCGGCATCTTCATGTTCGGATCCATCGGCGCGCCAACAGTTTTCGGCTTGAGAATTTCATCGGCCGAAGGCGCGAGGGCCGAAGTTCCAGACTCGCTGGGCAGGCGGGCGCCGACCACGCGCATCAGGTCGATCCGCGCCAGCCAATAGTCGCGGATCGACTCCAGATAGCTTTGATAGGCGTCATATTCCTGGGTCTTGGCCTGGATCAGCTCAAAGACGCCGATCAGCATATAGTTCTGTTCCTGCTGGCTGCGCTCGACCACCGTCTCGCGCGCCGGGATCAGGGCGTCGTGATGCAATCGGACGATGTCGCTGAACATCTTCACCCGCTCGGCGCCCAGGCGCACCCCGTTGTCGGTCGCGAGTTCGAGCTCGGCGAGACGGGCCTTTGCGGCCAGCAGGCGGGCGTCGGCTCGCGCCACCTTCGCGCCGCCCTGGTTGAAAATCGGCAGCTCCACGTCGAGGGTGGGGCCATGGATCACCGAGCGATCGACCTCCTGCTCGCGGTCGTAGCCGATCTGGGTCCCGCCCAGCAGCCGGAAGCGCCGGGTGATCCCTGCCGCGTCGGCTAGGATCGCCACCTCCCGCCGGGCCGCCAGCAGAGACAGGTTTCCGTTCCGGGAGAGCCGCTCTAGCGCCGCCGGATCGTCCTCGGTGGCCACCGGCAGCGACAGCCGGTCACTGGTTGCCCAGGTCGCGTCGGCTCCGCCGAGACCCATGACGGTATTGAGTTTCAGCCGGACCCGCCGAGCCGTGACGAGGGCACGAGAGGCGTTGACCTGGGCTTCGCTGGCGACCGCGGTTTCGCGCGCCAGCTGCAGTTCGCTGATGTTGCCGGCTTCATAGTAGCGCTGGGCGAGTTCCTCCGA
Organism: Caulobacteraceae bacterium; assembly: GCA_043784385.1. Lineage (GTDB taxonomy): Bacteria > Pseudomonadota > Alphaproteobacteria > Caulobacterales > Caulobacteraceae > Acaudatibacter. The sequence continues at coordinate 4,597 of JAYVYH010000237.1, forward strand.
GGTCGCGAGGCTCTTGGCCACCGCCTGGCGCATGTCCGCCACCTGGGTGGCGCCTACATAATCATACCAGGCTTCCTCGACATCGAGGCTGACGGCCAGAACCGAGGCGGCGATCTCAAGCTTGGCGCGCTCGAAGTCCGAGCGCGCGAGTCGAACGCGAGATGGCAGCACCAGAAGATCCACCAGCGGCGCGGAAAGGCCGAGCACGAGTTGGCTGCCGTCACCCGATTGCAGTCCCAGGCGCGAGAAGGAGAAGCGCGGGTTGGCGATCTGCACCGCGTCGAGGATATCGGCGCGGGCTACGCCCAGGCGCGCGAACTCCGACTGCAACCGGGGACTACGCAGCATCGCCACCTGCACCGCGCGGCCGCCGGTCATCGGCTCGGTCAACCAGGCGCGGATGGTCGTTTCGTCCTGGCCGGCGCCGTTCCTGTCCCAGGCCAGCGGCGGGGCGCCCCTGGCGGCGAGGGCCTTGTTGATCGCCGGCGTATCGAGCCTAGGATCGGTTGTGACGCAGCCGGCCAGCATCGCCATGGCGCCGGCGGCCAGCATCACACAGCCGGTTCGGCTTGGCGCACGGCCGCCCTCGAAGTGGGGTGGGTAGGGGCTATTAAGGGTCATGTCTTGGATTTAGCTTTCACGCCGCCGACCAGTGATACGTCCCTGGCGCCTCTAACCCTCGGTTTCCCGGAGGTGTTGCATCAGTTTTCGCCGCGCCCGGCGCAGGCGCATTTCCACGGCTTTCGGACTAACGCCAAGAATCCGGCCTGCTTCATGCTGGGAGAGACCGCCAACGGTGGTGAGCAACAGTGGCTCCTTATAGACGACTGGCAAGCTGGCGATGGCGCGGTCCAGCCGAACCTCGCGGTCGTTGGGCGGCTCATCCGGCGGGGATGGCGCGCGGTTGACGGGGGCCACCGCCAAAGCGCGCAGAAACAGTCGCCGGGTTCGCGCCCGGCGACCGAGATCCCGGCATTTATTAAGGGTGATCGCCTTTAGCCAGGTCGCGAACGGACGTCGGGGATCGAATCGTCCAAGCGCCCGCCAGGCGGCGACGAAGCTATCCTGAACAACGTCATAGGCATCATCGGCGTCGCCCACATAGCGGCGGGTGAAGCGATACAGGCTGGACTTGTGCCGCCTGACCAGGCCCTCGAAAGCGGCCCGGTCGCCCCGCGCGGCCTTGGCGGCGAGGACTTCGTCGGTCTCCTCGGTCACGGATAGCGGATCATCACGTGCCGGGCGCCAGGGTCTGCGTGACAGTCTTATCGAACTGGGCGGCCTGATCCGTGTCGAGCACGCCACGCATGGCCAGGACGTGAATCACCGTATCCCTCTGCAGCGCGCTCATCGCGGCATGGAAGCGACCGATGGCCCGCTCGGCGTCGGGACCATAGCCATGCTGGCTGGCGATGGCCTGGGCCAGGTCGGCGTTGGCGGCCCGCATCTCGGCTTCCAGCGCCACGCGACGGACAGTGAAGGCGGCCTCAAGATGGCCGATCCGACGGCTCTGATCGCGGGTCAGATGCAGGTCCCGATGCAGGACCGCGTCCAGGCTGGGCTCGGGCTGGGCGCTCTCCAGTCCGTAGCGTGCGCCTACCCAGCCGCCGACCGTCCCCACCAGCGCGGTGAGAACGACCAGTGACGCGATCAAGCCGATTTGACGGTTCAACCGGCGGGTCCGATCAGTCGCGTCGATGGGGCGGAGGCCAGATAGGGCGAGAACACCGCCAGGGTCTGAGGTCTGGCCGAGGCTGTGGCGCTCATTACGCCCCATGAAAGGCTGGCCAGCGCGGCGACCACCAGCGCGCCGCCCTGCCAGGCCCCGAGTGTCATCAGGCGCCGGTCCTCAGCCACGCACCGATCCACCCGCCGCCAAACCGACGCTTCAAGGTTGTCAAGGCCCGGGGTCGGGGCGTCACCAAGCCAACGGTCCAGATCATCATCGGTCATGGGCTAACTCTTTGAACAGGCGCATCGCCGCCGGATACGCGCCAGCATCCGCCGCCCCTCTCGACGGCGATAGGCCCATACGAAAAAAGCCCCGGCGCGAGGCCGGGGCTTTCCGTCGTGCAGGTCCGGCGCCGCCGGTTAGCGTCGGCTGCCGCCCATGAAAAACAGCAGGAAGCGAAACAGGTTGATGAAGTCAAGATACAGGCTGAGCGCGCCATAACTGGTGGCCACGCTGAGCGCCGCATCGTTCCCGCCCAGTTCATAATAGGTCATCTTCAGACGCTGCGTGTCATAGGCGATCAGGCCGGCGAAGATCCCCACGCCGATCAGATTGATGGCGAACACCAGGGCGGGAGAATGGAAGAAGAAGGTGGCGATCGACGCCAGGATCAGGCCCCAAACACCCATGATCAGAAAGCTGCCCATCGCGGTCAAGTCGCGCTTAGTGGTGTATCCCACCAGCGACAGGCCGCCGAAAGCGCCGGCGGTGACCAGCAGGGTCTGGAAGATGCCCACGTTGCTGTAAATCAGAAAGATCATGCCCAGCGAAGCGCCGATCAGCGAGACCACCGCCCAATAGGTAAAGGCGGCCGTCTGGGGCGATTGCCGGCGGGCGAAGCCCTGGAACAGCAGGATACCGATCGGCGCGAACGCGACGATCATGCCGAGGATGGTGTAGCCGATGTGGCCCGCGCCATCGACGCGGAACAGCAGGGCGCGGGTGGGCTCGTACATGCCCGTGACCCAGGCCAGGGCGGCCGACAGCACCAGACCCAGCGCCACCTTGTTGTATACGCCAAGCATGAAGGCCCGAAGCCCCATGTCCGTGGCCATGTCCGGAGCCGCCACCGTACCCGGTCTGGCGAAACCCCGATCGAAGTCGCTCATTGAGAGAAACCCTTATTTGAGCCTCCCCAATTGGCGGCTCGGACGCTAATATCGGCTTCGGCGGGGCCGGGCGCAAGACCACCCTACATTAACGGAAGTTCACCCGCCGTCGAAGGCGTTCACTCGGTTCGCAAGGTCGGCGCCGGGCGCTTGGCCAGCGCCTGGAGGGCCGCCAGGAGGCCGCCGCCGGCGGCCAGGATCGCCGCGCCCAGGATCAGGGCGGCGACGCCTGTCCAATCGACGCTCCAGGTCGCCTGAAACACCAGCGCCACCACCGGCCAGGCAGCGGCATAGCCTAGAGCCACGCCGGCCATGCCGGCGATCAGGCCGACCGCGCCATATTCGATTCCATAGGCGCCCAAGATCTGACCAGTGGAAGCGCCCAGCACCTTGAGCACCGCCGCTTCCTTGGCCCGGGCCTGGGCGCGGGCGGCGATGGCGCCCGCCAATACCAGCAGCCCGGCCAGGCCGGTCACGGCCGCCGCTCCGCGAATCGCCAGGGCCAGACGGTCGAAGAGGTCGGCGGCGGCGCCCAGCGCCTCGCGCACGCTGATGACGTTCACTCCTGGAAAGTTCCGGCCCAGGGCCAGGGTCGCGCGATGCTCCTCGGCCGGGGTGGCCTTGGCGATGGCGACATTGCGCAGATCGGCGCCTGCAAGCGCGTCCGGGTCCAACACGATTGGAAAGTTGGCTCCGAAGCCTGCGAAGTCAACCTTGCGCAGGGCGGCGATCCGCACCTCGATCTTCCGACCCAGAACCTCCAGGGTCAGGCTGTCGCCGACTTTCAGATCGGCGCCTTTGGCGACCTCGCGGGTGATGGCCGCCAGCGGTGGCCCGGTATAGGCGGACGGCCACCAGCGGCCTTCGAACACGCCGGATTTCGCCGGCTCGGCTCCGATGGCCGAGAGGGAGATGTCGTTGTCATAGGCCCAGCGGTCGGCGGGATCGATATGGGTGCGTTCCAGGGGCTGGCCCCGGACGGCGACGATCCGGCCAGAGGCGAAGGGGGCCCGCAGGTAGGTGCCGGGTGTCAATGGCCGGCCGAAAGCGTTGGCCACCGCCGCGTCGAAAGCTGGCCCCTGACTCGCCGACAGCCCTGAAAACACCATCGAGGGAGCGGTGCGCGGGGCGACCTGGGCAACCTGGGCCAGCAAGCTGGACTGGATCAGCACCACAGCCGAGAGCAGGGCGACGCCCAGGCCGATGGCGGGGGCGGCGGTGCGGGCGGCCGAGCCCGGTCCGGCCAGATTGGCCAGGCCGATCCGCCAGGCGCCGCGCGTGGCGCCTCTCAGCCCTCCGGCTAGCATCGCGCCGCCGACCCCTAAGAGCCACAGAAGACCGAAGGCCACGGCCACGCCGGCGATCATGATCGCGGCGGCCAGGGGCGTGGGTGCGGTGATCACTGCTAGGGCGGCGAGACCGGCGGCGGCCAATGCCGCGCCAGCGGTTTCGACGCCAAACACAAACCTGCCAGCAAGCTGATGGCGGAACAAGGTTGCCGGGGGCGTGGCCCGCGCCCTGGCCAGCGGACCGAGCGAAAAGGCGGCGGCGGCCAGCAAGCCGAAGGCGCCGGCCTTTGCCAGGGGGCCGGGATAGAGCGCGAACAGCGCCGGGATGGGCAGCTTGTCCTGGACCAGAGTCCCCAGGATCAGGGGTGCGACGGCGCCGACCGCCAGCCCGATCGCCACGCCCAGTAGGGCCAGCAGGCCAAGCTGAATCAGAAAGATGTCACGGATCAACCCCCCTTCGGCCCCCACCGCCTTGAGCACGGCGATCGATGGCTTCTTGCCTTCCAGATAGGCCGACACCGCGCCGAACACGCCAAGTCCGCCCGCCACCAGTGAGGCCAAGCCGATGAAACCCAGGAAATATTCCAGCTCGTCTATCAGGCGCCGCAGGCCGGGCGCGGCGTCGGCGCGATCGGTGAGGCGATAGCTGGCGTCGGGATCGGCCCGCTTCAGGGCCGCCTCGAGAGCCGCCCTGGCGACGGGAAGGTCGGCCCCGGGCGCCAGGGCGATGCGGACGGTCTCGCCGAACGGCAGACCCGGCTCCAGGAACCCGCCGGCCTCGACCACGGGCAGGCGTGTCAGAACCCGGGGGCCTAGGGCGAAACCCCGCGACAGCCGGTCGGGTTCGGAGACCAGCACCGCACGGACGATCAGGGGCACGTTGCCGACCAGGAACCGGTCGCCGATTTTCAGGCCGAGGCGGTCCAACAACGGGCGTTCCACGGCCGCGCCGGCCGCGTCGCCGTCCGGATTCAGGGCCTGGGCGAGGGTCGCGGCGCCTTCCAGCTCAACTTTGCCCGACAGGGGATAGGCATCGCTCACGCCGCGAAGCTCGACCAGACGCCGCTCTCCCGAGGGCGCCTGGGCCATGGCCTCCGCGCTGGCGGCGTAAGCGACCGCGCCGGCCTTCTCGAAAACCGTCCGCTGGGCCGGCGTGAAGGGCGTCAGGCGTTGGGTGACGGCGAGGTCACCGCCGAGGATCTCCCTGGCCTGGGAAGACAGGCCCTGGCGGAACGCCTCGGCCACCGAGCCGGCGGCGGCGATGGCGGCGACACCCAGCGCTAGACAGGCCAGGAAGATGCTGAAGCCTCGGACACCGGCGCGCAGCTCCCGGGCGGCGAGACGCGCTGACAGCGGCGCCACTCAGGCGACCTGGAGCATGCGGCCGTCGAACATCCTGGCGATGCGGTCGGCGCGGCCGGCCAGCGCGTCGTCATGGGTGACCAGCACCAGGGCCGCGCCGACGTCGGCGAGCAGATCGAACATCATGTCGGCCACGGCGGCGGCATTGGCGGCGTCGAGATTGCCGGTGGGCTCATCGGCGAACAACAGTTCCGGCCGCGCGGACAAGGCCCTGGCCAGAGCTACCCGCTGCTGCTCGCCGCCAGACATCTGATGCGGATAGTGCCGCAGCCGAGGGCCTAGACCCACGCGACCTAGCCAATCGCGGGCAATCCGAGTGGCGTCCGCCTCGCCGGCAATTTCCAGTGGGGTCGAGACGTTTTCCTCGGCGGTCATGTTGGGCAGCAGGTGAAACGACTGGAACACCAGCGAGACGCGGCCCCGGCGCAGGCGGGCGCGGCGATCCTCGCCCAACCGGGCCAGATCCTCGCCCAGCAGTCGCACCAGGCCGCTGGTCGGATGTTCCAGGCCTGCGGCGACGGCGATCAGGGACGACTTGCCGCAACCCGACGGCCCAACCACGGCCACGCGCTCGCCCGGCGCAACGGTGAAGTCGACTCCACGCAGGATCTCCACCGGTCCGGCTGCCGAGGGCAGGGTCAGGCAGACACCGGTCAGGGCGAGCGGCGCGTCGGCGTCGAACATCAGGTCTTCCGATGATTGAGGGATGGATATCTTTCCTACATAGGAACGCGAATGAAGATCGCACCTGTATCGAGGCATACCCGACGCGCCTGGATGGCGGGCGCCTTGGGAATGATTGCCGGCCCGGCCTTCGCCGGACCGGGGCTCGTGGTCACCATGCTGGGGGATTCGATCACGGCCGGCTATGGCCTGCCGGCGGCGGAGGCTCTTCCGGCGCGTCTACAGGTGGCGCTGGCGCGGATCGGCGTTCCGGCCACGGTGCGCGGGGCAGGGGTTTCGGGCGACACATCCGCCGACGGTCTGGCGCGGGCCGACTTCTCGGTCCAGGCCGATACCAGCCTTTGTGTGGTGGCGCTGGGTGGCAATGATCTGCTGCAGGGTCTGGACCCCAAGGCGACGCGGGCGAACCTGGAGAACATCGTGCGGCGGTTGAAAGTGCGCCGGATCAGGGTTCTGTTGGCCGGCCTGACCGCGCCCCGGGCCATCGGCGCTGGCTATGCCCGGGATTTCGACGCGATTTTCCCGGCTCTGGCCAAGGTGGAGGGCGTGGGGCTCTATCCCGATCTTCTGGTCGGCGTGGCGCGTATGCCGGCGCTGAATCAAAGGGACGGCATCCACCCCAACGCGGCGGGGGTCGAAATCATCGCCGCACGGCTCGCGCCGCTGGTGGCCAGGAGCCTGAAGAGGGCGAAGTGATCCGTCTGTTCGTCGCCATCACCGTGCCTCACGAGGCGACCCTGGCGCTGGAACCCCTGGCCGAGGGTGTGCCGGGCGCGCGGTGGAGTCCGAAGGAGAACCTGCATATCACCCTGAGGTTCGTCGGCGAGGTTTCCGAGGCGGCGGCCGAGGATTTGGACTCGGCCCTTGGGGCGGTGATCACGCCGCCATTCCAGGTGGCTCTGACCGGGGTGGGGTGTTTCGGAGACGCCGCCAGTGTCAGCGCCCTCTGGGCTGGGGTCGAAGCCAGCGAGACCCTCATCATCCTGCGGGGCCGCTGCGAGAGCGCCGCGCGGCGAGCCGGATTGAAGCCAGACACCCGGACGTGGAAACCGCATGTCACCCTGGCCTATCTGAGCGGCGTCGAACCCGGCCGTGTCGCCGCCTGGACCCAGACTCACAATCTGCTGAGAATCCCGCCGTTCGCGGTGGAGCGCTTTGGCCTCTATTCCAGCTGGCGGACCCGCGCCGGCTCGGTGTATCGGCTGGAACGGTCCTACATCCTCAGGCCTTGGCCGCGTGGTCCTTCAACACCCCCAGGGTCGTAATCGCCAGGACTTCCTCGTGGGTGGCGGCAAGGACCACCAGCGGCGCGGCGCCGGCGTCGAGCGCCTCCTTCCACCGCGGCGCGCACAGGCACCAGCGGTCGCCAGGACTGAGGCCGGCGAAGTCATATTCCGGCCGGGGCGTGGACAGGTCGTTGCCCACCGACATGGAAAAGGCCAGGAAAGTCTCGGTCATCACCGCGCACACGGTGTGCTGGCCGGTGTCCTCCGGCCCAGTTTCGCAACAGCCGTTGCGGTAGAAGCCCGTGACCGGGTCCAGGGAACAGGGCAGCAGTTCACCGCCCAGGACGTTGCGCGCGGTCTTGTCGTATCGGATGGTCATGGCTGTTAGTCTTATGGCCTAAAGGCGCGCTCACGTCACGGAGATCAAACCCATGTCCAGCCCCGCCAGGCCGCGCCGCAGCGCGCTCTATATGCCCGCCTCCAACCCCCGGGCGGTGGAGAAGGCGCGGAATCTGGCCTGCGACGTGGTGATCCTGGACCTGGAGGACGCCGTGCTGCCGGACTCCAAGGCTGGCGCGCGGGAGGCGGCGGTTGCGGCAGTGAAGGCTGGTGGATTTGGCCGGCGGGAGGTGCTGATCCGGGTCAACGCCCTATCGACCCCTTGGGGCGAGGCGGACTTGGCGGCCGCGGCGGCGGCCGGTCCCGACGGTGTGCTGGCGCCCAAGATCATGGGACCCGGCGATATCGCCGCCTACGACCGCGCCTTGGCCGTCGCCCCGGCCCATACGCGATTGTGGGCGATGATCGAGACGCCCCAGGCGATCCTGGCCCTGGACGCCATCGCCGGCGCGTCAGCCCGGCTGGCGGCGCTGTGCATGGGGACCAACGACCTGGCCAAGGAGATGGGCGCGCGCCAGACGCCCGGTCGGGAACCCTTCTGGGCCGCGATGAGCCTGACGGTGACCGCCGCCCGCGCCCACGGCCTCTCCGTCCTGGATGGTGTGCACAACGAGATCGACGACCTGGCGGCGCTGAAGGCGGTGTGTCGCCAGGGCGTGGATTTCGGTTTCGATGGCAAGAGCCTGATCCACCCCAGCCACCTGCCGATCTGCAACGCCGCCTTCAGCCCCGCGCCGGAGGAAGTCGCCCACGCCCGGGCGGTGATCGCGGCCTTCGACGACCCAGAAAACGTGGGCAAGGGCGCGTTGCGGGTGGGCGGTCGGCTGACCGAGCTGCTGCACCGGGATCAGGCGGTCAGCCTGGTGGCGATCGCGGACGCCATCGCGGCCGCCGAGGCCTAGAACGGGCCAGATGCCCCCTTTCCTCGTCGCCCTTGTTATCGCCGCCATGCCTCCGGCGACCGACGTGGGTGCGCGGCTGCGTGAGTCGGTCGCGGCTGCCCAGATCTTGCAGGGACCGCTCGACGGAACCTGGACGCTGAGCGAACGTCGGCATGGGGCATTGTTGCTGTTTCAGATTACTGACCCGGCCAGTGGCAGTCCGCTGGAAGCGGCCTGGCGGGAGCCGGGGGTCGCCGACGCGGCGGGCCTGGTCGAGACGATCGCGCGGCGAGGCGACCGGCTATCGATTTCGTTCGCCCGTTCCGATGGAGCCGTCCTTGCCGGCCTTGGTCTGAGGCGGCGCGGCCGGGGTGTCTGGTCGGGCCATCTTGTCGAGGGCGGACACGCCAGTCCGGTGACGCTTCGGCGAATCCCGTGAGCCTGGAAATCTACACCTGATCACCGTGGAACGCCGGCGAAGGCCACGGTGGGCGTTGTAATTTTCGGCAGCCGATGAAGCTGGAACCCGCCAGGCCCCAGAGCGCGTTCGGCCACGGCCTGAATGTGGTCGTGGTGGGTGAAGACGAGCACCTGCTGGGTTTCGGACATCCGGCGCAGCACGCCCAGCAAGGCGCCGGCGCGTTCGTCGTCGCTGGTGATCAATAGATCATCGCAGACCAGCGGCGGAGCGTCGGCGCGCCCCTGGAGCGCGCCCAGCCGCAGGGCCAGGAACAGCTGGTCGCGGGCGCCCTCGCTCAGGCCGTCGATGCCGACGCGCATTCCGTCCGCCCGGACCGCGACGATCCGGGGCCGGTCATCGTCGCCATAGTCGAGGGCCAGCCCCTCGAAGGCGCCGGATGTCACCGAAGCGAACGACGCCCCCGCGCGCCGGAGCAACGGGGCCTGAGCCTCGGCGCGATGGCGTTCGATCAGCCATTTCAGAAGCGCCGCCGCGCCGGCGGTTTCGATGAACCGCTCCGCCCCGGCCCCAAGCGCCGCCTCGGTCTCGGTCAAGACCTGCCGCGCGTCCGCCGCCTCGGCGTTTTCGCCGGCGCGATCGATGGTCAGCAGCACGTCCTTCAGTTCGCCGCCGATCTCTTCGCGCTCGGCGGTGATTTCCCGCCGTCGATCTTCCTTCGAGTGGCGCAACGCCGCCGCCGAGTCCTCGTCGAGTTCTCTGGCCGCCGTGGCGAGATCGTCGTCTCCGGCGTCCGGGCCGATCCCCGACAGTTCGGATAGCGCTTCGGCCTCGGCCGCGATCGCCGCCGTCGCCCTGGCGATGATCACCAGCAGCGGGTCCAAAGCCTCTTCGTCGGCGACGCCGGCGCGCACGAGCAATTGGTCGATCGCCATCTGGGCCGCGTCGCCGCGGGCCACGTCACCGCTCATCGCGCCGGTTTCCTCCGCCACGAGGCCGCGCAGCCTTTGAAGGGTCCGCCGCGCGTCTCGCGCCGTCTCGACCTCGGAGGCCAGCCGGTTCATCGCCTCCGATATCGCCCCAGTGTCGCCGGAACGGCCAAGCTCGCCAAGCAACGCCAGCGCGGAGGCGTCGAACTCGACGATGTCCCGCTTCATCCCTTCGACATCACGTAGCAAGCCCGGCCGCGCGCCCTCGCGCGGCGCCACCTCTTCCAGGGCGTCAAGCGCATCCTCCAACGCGGGCGTGGTCAGGTCGGCCAGGCCGGCCTCATTCCTCAGGCGCTCGCGCTCCTCATCCAGCTCGCGCGCCTGGCGCCCAATAGCGTCCGCTTCCCTACCAAGGATATCCTCCGCGCGCGCCAACTCCGTCAGTCGGACTTCCAAGCCGAGGCGCCTTAGTGACAATGCCTCCAGGGCTTCGACCTGAAGTGCGGCGGCCCTGATCCGCGCCGCTCGCTCGCCATCGATCACCGCTCCGCCTTCGGCCATGCAGGCGGACAACCGCGTCTCGGCCAGATCCAGAGTCGTGATCGCCAGTCCGTGCTCGTCCGCGGCCGCCAGCGCGTCTTCATTGAGTTGCAGGAACCGGTCGCGGGCGTCCCGCCACGCGGGGAATCCGGAAGGCAAAAGGGTCTCCCGCAACCCGGCCCGCTCCAGAACCTTCGACCAGTCCCCCAGGGTGCGCGACTGATCCTCGTTCGCTCGCGCCATGGTTTCCTTGGCCGCGAGCCCTGTCCCATCCATCACAGTCAGGGAGGCGGCGACGAGTGCGTGCTCGGCGATCTGTCTGGAGTCGGCGTCGCGCCGGTCAGCCAGCAGATCAGCCTCTCCGATTGTCAGGGCCAGGCGTGAAGCCGCCTCGGAATCGTCGGGACGGCGGTCGCTCGATAGCCGGGCGACCACATTTCGAAGGGCCTCGTTCCGCCGGTCGCGACCGGCGGCGACCACTTCTGGGGTCGGCAGAAGACCACCTGCCGTCAGCCCGTCAAGCCGCGCCCGAAGGGAAAGCCTCTCAGCTTCGGCGGCTTCGCCGGCCTCCCGGGCCTTGGTCAACGCCTCGCGCGCTTCTCTGGCGCGTTGTTCGTGTTCGGTGGCTTCGGCGACCGAGGGCAGGACCGCCGACACCAGGGTTTCCGGCGTTCCGGCCCAACCCAGGGCCGCGAGCGCTGATTCCGCGCGCGTCGCCGCGCGGCCCGCGGCTGCGTGGCTGGCGTCGACCCGGGCGATCACGTCCGTCGACAGCGCGGTCAGGGCCTCCCGAAGATCACGCAGGCTCGCTGGTTCCGGAGATTTGGCGAGATCATCACCGGTTTTCCGCCGCTCTGACTCGTTTTCGCGCAAGGCCTCGGCATGGTTGCCCATCCGGGTTGACAGGGCCCGTCGGTCTTCGAGGTGCTTTCGGGCGCGCCGCCGCCAAGCGGGCGTTGGCAACCGGGCGCCGATGGCGAGGCCCGATATCTCGCGCGCCGCCGCCAGCGCGACATCGATCGCCTCAAGGGTGTTGGCCTTGCCGGGAAGGTCCTTGCGCATGCGGTCGATTTCCGGTCGCCGCGCCTCAAGGGCGTCGATGCGCGACGCCGCGGCAAGAATCATTTCGGGCAGGGTGATCGCGTCGATGTCGGCGATCGCGAGATCGCGCTTGATCTGGCGGGCGTTCCGCAGTTCCGCTGCCGTGGCGCGCTCGGCGCGGGCGGCGACCAAACGCCGGGCGGCGTCCTCCGGAAGAGACGGCAAAGGACCTAGACCCGCCAACTCGCCGCGCGCCTGGGTCAGACGGCGAAGTGGCGCCCGTGCCCGCGCCAGGCGTTCGAGGCGATGAATTTCGGCGGTGAGCGTCTGGTCCTCGACGATCAGATCGGCCTTGGCCTGCTCGGCGAGGGTCCGCCGGTCTCGTAGCGCGGTCCAGTCGGCCTCTCCGATCGTCGCCCCGCGCAGCAGGTCGATCGCTTCATGGCGCTCCCGCAGAAGACGATTCAGTGTCGGCTTCGAGGCGCTCGGTTTGAACAGTTCATCGCATTCAGCCTGCAGCCGCTTCAGCTTGAGACCGACCGCAGCCATGCCGGCGCCTGCCTCGAACAGCGACTGGGCTGCGTCGTCCTTGCCCGCCAGCATCGCCTGGCCTCCGGCTCTGAGACGCGCATGGTCAAGGCCGAAGAGACGGTCGAAGGCCGACCTGTCGAGGCCGCCGATCATCACCCTCAGGGTTTCCTCGGCGACCGGCGCGCTGTTTGCGCCCAGGAGGGTGTTCTTCAGCCCGCTTCGGCGGACCACCTCCAGGACGCCGCCGCGGTGCATCAAGGTCGCGGCAAGCCGCAGATCCTTGGACTCGAAGCGCCAATCCTGGGCGGTCTGCCTCGGAATACCGAACAACAGATCGCCTATCGCCGAGAGCAGGGTTGATTTGCCCGCTTCATTGGGGCCGATGATCAGATGAAGGTCTGGACGTCCGCCCCCGAAATCGAGGCAGCGTCCCTCATATCCGCCATAGCGCGTCAGTTCGAGCCGGGCGAGCCTCACGGATTCGACCCGTCGCCGAGTCGGGCTTCGACGAGCGTTCGGGCCGCCGCCACGAGCACGGCGTGATCTCCGTTCCGGGCGGCCGCCAACAATGGCCATGGGTCCTGCCTGCCGAGGTTAGCCGGAAGTTTGCCGAGTAAAGGTGCTATCGCCTCGCGGACAATACGGCCGCACTCAGGGTCGTCGAGCGCTGCGGCCAGCAGGGCGCCAATCTCCGGTGGCAAGCCGGCGGCGGCCTCCGCGCCGTCGTCCGCGACCGTGATCTTCTCGATCCACAGACCATCCGAGAGCGCCGCCGCCTTGGCCTGGACCTCGCTGTCGAACCAATCGCGGTCTGCGGTCGCCAGGCGCGCGGCGGCTCCGGCGGCGCGCAACTCGACCCGGGCCGCGAGCGGTCGGCCATCGGCGGTGCGCAGTGCCGCGCTCAGCCCATCGCCGATCGCCTCAAGCAGTTCGGCCATATCGCGCGCCTCGCGCCCGTCTACCGCCGCCCGGGAAAAGCGGACCTCGTCGCAGGCCCGATGCTCGACCGACTGAACCACGCCCTCGCGCACCCGCACCACCACGGCCCCCTTGGCGCCGGTCTCGCGGATGTTTCGCCCCTGGGTGTTGCCTGGATAGACGACGTGTGGATGGCGAGATCGCTCCGAGAAGTCGTGCACGTGGCCGAGGGCCCAGTATTGATGGCCGGACGCCCGCAGCCGATCGAGCGTACAGGGCGCGTAGTTTTCATGCGGCGGATTTCCTCCCAGCGCCGTGTGCAGGAGGGCGATGTTGAAGGCCAGGGCGTGGGGCGGATTGTAGGTGGCGGCCAGATCCTCGGTGGTCGCCACGATCTTGTAACTGCGCCCATGGATGGACACACCGAGATCGTCGAGAAACACGGTCTCGCAGGCCTTGTTGCTGAACAGATGGACGCCGGAGGGCATGGTCAGATGGCGCGATATCCGGCTTTCGGCGTCATGATTGCCGAAGATGACAAAGGTCCGGATTCCCGCGCGGGAAAGGCGGGCGAATTGGGCGACCGCGAACTGGCCGGTGCCCTGGTCCCTCCAGGTCCCGTCGTACAGATCCCCGGCGATCACCACGAAGGCGGCGGCTTCGTCGATGGCCAATTGCACCACATTGGCGAAGGCTTTGCGGGTCGCCCCGCGCACCAGCCTGGAAAACGCCTCGTCCTTCCGCGCCAAGCCGGTCAAGGGGCTGTCCAGGTGGATATCCGCGGCATGGACGAATGTGAAATCGTTTGGCATGGAGCGAGGTCCGCGTTCCTGATTGGCGTGATTTCCGGCGTTGGATGACAGGGCCGTCACGCAAACTAGATTTCCACGGTGGCCCCCGCCAGGAATGAATGGTCATGGGTGGTCGAAGCGAGGCATCAGACCGCGATGACCTCTAACCTGGCCCGGGCGCGGATCGCCGGAGGCGGGGGAGACATCGCCGATATAGGGACTCGGGATGGCCGGATCGCTCAAGCTGAGGCCCCGCCTGGCCGACGATTTCCCCGTTCATGACCTGCGCGAGGCGGCCCCGCGAATGGAGATGCATGCCCTGATCGTGCGGATAGCCATGTCGCTCGACGGTGTGATCGACTCTCTGACGACCTCCAACGGGGGCGGCGATGAGGCGCGAACCTGACAGCAGCCCGGGTTCGGACGAAAAAAAGGGCGGGATCGCTCCCGCCCTTTCAATCAGGATATCGAGGGTGTCAAGCGGCGGCGGTTGCAACCGAGCGACGGCGACGGGCCAGAGCGCCCAGTCCGCCGATACCCAGGATCATCATCGTCCAGGTCGCCGGCTCCGGCACGGCGCCGGTCAGCGACACGTTGCTGATCAGCGCAAACGGCGGCACCGGCTTATCGCCATAGGCGAGGAAGGAAATGACGTCCGTCGAAGCGTCGGCGATCACCTTGAAACTGACGAATTGCCAGCCGGTGAAGCCATGGTCGGAGACGTTGAAATCAGAGGACGTTCCGCAGCACCCGCCGTTACCGAAGCTCGCCGACAGATGCTGGACCGTCGGGCCGTCGAAGCCCTGTTGCTGACCGAACGCATAGTTAAAGCTGAGGGTATAGGCCTTGCCGGCGGTCAGGCCGGTGATGGTCTGGGTGAGCGCCGCAGTGCGGAAGGCGCCGTCCAAGGCGGCGAAGTTTCCACTGCCGGCCGCCAGCCCATTCCAGGTGTTGCCGCCGCCGTTGGCCGCGTCCCAAAGGGTGAGGCCGCCATAGATGCCGGGACTGGGCTGATCAGCCTTCGAGAAGACGAAGTTATAGCCGCCGTTGCCGCTCCAGCCCGTGGCGGTGGTGTTGGTGTCGAACTGACCCACGCCATTGGAGAGCGTGGTAAAGTCGCCGTTGACGACGAATTGGGCGGCGTGCGCCGAGGCGCCAATGGCCATCACCGCGGACAGCGCCGCGATGGACAGTAGATTCTTCATGATGTTCCCCCGTTTAGTTAAATAGCGTCCTCACCTTTTAAACAAGCTTGCGCCGCAAACAAGCCCAGAAGTGGCGGATCGGTGGCGCGGCGCATTGCCACGGCCCAGCCTTGCCGGGGCGCGCGGCGGGGGCTAGACGAACTCGCAAATCAGCACCAAGCCCAGCACGGAGACTCCCCATGGCTCGCGCAAAGATCGCTCTCATCGGCGCCGGCATGATCGGCGGCACCCTGGCCCATATCGCGGCCCGGGAAGGCCTGGGCGACGTGGTGCTGTTCGACATCGCCGACGGCGTGCCTCAGGGCAAAGCGCTTGACCTGAACGAGGCGACGCCGGTGTTCGGGGCTGACTCGTTGCTGAAGGGGACCAGCGACTATGCGGACATCGCCGGAGCGGATGTCTGCATCGTCACCGCCGGCGTGCCGCGCAAGGCGGGGATGAGCCGGGACGACCTGCTCGGCATCAATCTGAAGGTGATGAAGGCGGTGGGCGAAGGCATTAAGATCCATGCGCCGAGCGCTTTCGTGATCTGCATCACCAATCCGCTGGACGCCATGGTCTGGGCGCTGCGGGAGTTCTCCGGCCTGCCGCATGAGAAGGTGATCGGCATGGCCGGCGTGCTGGATTCGGCGCGTTTCCGCTTCTTCCTGGCCGAACGACTGGGCGTGTCGGTACGCGATATCCACGCCTGGACCCTGGGCGGCCATGGCGACGACATGGTGCCGATGGTGCGGCATTCGACGGTCGGCGGCCTGCCCCTGCCCGAGCTGGTGCGCCAGGGAATGATCAGCCAGGACGAACTGGACGCCATCGTCAAGCGCACCCGCGGCGGCGGCGGCGAAATCGTCGCCCTGTTGAAGACCGGCTCGGCCTTCTACGCTCCGGCCGAGAGCGCCATCGCCATGGCCACCTCCTACCTGAAGGACGAGAAGCGGGTTCTGCCGTGCGCCAGCTTCCTCTCCGGGCAGTATGGCCTGAGTAACCTTTATGTCGGCGTGCCGACGGTGATCGGGGCCGGCGGCGCCGAGCGCATCCTGGAGTTTCCGCTCGATGACGCGGAAAAGGCGATGTTCGCCAAGTCGGTGGCTTCGGTTCAGGGCCTGATCGACGCCTGCAAGGTTATCGAACCCTCGCTGGGGTGAACCCGCGTCAGCGGCGTCTAGGTTCATTGACGCTTCGATTGTTTCAGCGGAGCATCTCCGCCAGAACGGGGAAACAATGAACCGACGAAGGCCTGGACTTGGTACGTCGTCGATCATCGCGACGCTCGGCGCGGTCCTGGCCGCCGGAACCGCGTCGGCTCAGGAGCAGTCGGCCCAGGACCGGGCCGCGGGCGGACTTTCCCGCGAACAGGTCAATCCCGCACAGCAGGCGCCGACGTCTCGTCGCCAGCGACCAGTCGATGTGTTCTCCGGCCCGGCCAGGGAAGGCTGTACCCTGTCGGACGATCCGGCCGTGGCGTTCCTGTTCAAACAGGCGGTGATCAAGGACGACGCCGGCATTCTCTCGGAGCATGAAAAGCAGACCGTGCTCGCCGACGTAATCGGGCGGCGGATCACGCCCCGCCAGCTTTGCGAAGTCCGTGACCGCCTCGCGGCGCGAATCTTCAAGCGGGGCGTGCTCGCCCGGGTGAATATCCCCACCCAGACGATTTCCGGCGGCGTCGTGACGTTTCATATCTTCGCCGCCAGGATCATGGCCGTGCGCGTCGACGGGGACGTCGGCCCTACCCAGGGCAAGATCGAGACCTATCTCAATCATCTGCGGCGCCGGAACACGTTCAATCTGGATGAGGTCCAGCGCTGGCTGCTGCTGGCCAATGATCTTCCGGGCATACAGGCGGTCGCCGCTGTGGTTCACTCCACCGCCCCCGGGGCCCCGCCAGGGGCGCTCGATCTGGTCGTGACGCTTCGGCGTACGAAGGTCGATGAGACCGCCTTGGTGGCCAACGCCAACGCCAAGACGCTGGGGCCATGGAGCGGCCTGGTCCGGGTGGATCTCAACAGCTTCACGCCGCTTGGCGAGCAGACCTCCCTCGTGGCCTACACGACCCTCGGAAACTTTCGCCAGGAAGTGCTGCAGCTCACCGAGTCGGCGCGCGTCGGCGGCACGGGCCTCTATGCCCAGACCTCATTTTCCTATGGCCGCGCGCGGCCGGGCAACGTCCTTGCGCCGTTGGACCTGACCGGCAATTCCTATGTCGGCACGATCGAACTGGACTATCCGCTGGCGCGCCTTCAGCGCCAGACCCTGCTGGTCGCCGGCGGCATGGATTTCGTCAATCAGGATACCAGGCTGCCCAACGCCCAGGCGCTGTCGGACGACGCCCTGCGCGTGATCTGGGCGCGGATCGCGGCCAGCGCCACGGCGACCGATCGGCCCTGGCGCGGCAATCTGGTCTCGACCACAGCCGATCTCACCGTTCAGGGCCGCAAGGGCCTCGAGGCCCTGGGGGCCAGTGAACCGGCGGCCCTTGGCCTGTCGAACAGCCGTGGCCGGGCCGACGCCTGGGTTGTCAGGGCCGAGGGGCACGCCTCGATCCGCGTCGCCCCGGTGAATCTCCGCTACCTGCCCGTCACACTCAGCGCGCATTTCATCGGCCAGTGGGCTGATCGGCCGCTGCTGGGATTCGAACAGCAGGGCATCGGCAACCTGACCATCGGCCGGGGTTATGACCCCAGCGCCGCCTCGGGTGATGAGATCATTGCCGGCGGGCTGCGGGCGGAGGTAGGGCCGATCAGGGTTGGGAGGCGGCTTCAGGTCAGCCCCTATATCTTCGAAGACATCGCGCGCGTCTCCTATCTGACGCCGAGCCAGAACGACCTGACCCTACGCTCCTTGGGTGGCGGGCTTTCCGTCCGCGTTCCCTATGATGCCCGAGGCAACGCGGTGCGTATCGACGCAGGCTACGCGAGACCCCTGGACAAGGCCGTTCCGCTGGCGCGCCATAAGCCGCCCGAATTGTTCCTCGTACAGATCATCGTCACGCACTGATCCATCATGCCCGGGCAAAAGGATCGATCCATGTCGTCTTCCAGCGCCGCCGGAGTTCCCGCCCGATCCGGGACACGCCCTAGAGCCCTGCTGCTCGGCGGTTCAGCGATTTGCTGTGTCATGATCGCCGACCTCGCGCACGCGCAAACCTTCAATGTGCTGCCCACCCAGGGGGCCGTGGATCTTGCCGTCGCGGCGGCCGGGCAACTGAACGTCAAGACCCTCCAGGCTGGCGCCGTAACCCCGGGTATGGTGACTTACTCGTCGACCGGCGCCGCGGCGACCGTCAGCCTTTCGGCCCCCAGAACCCTGATCGAGTGGACGACGTTTCAGGTCGGCGAAGGCAATTCGCTAGCCTTCCAGTTCAGTTCCGGCGCCAGCGATATCGTCATCAACCGAGTCAACACCGGCGCGATCAATGTCGATGCCGGCGGCTCGGTCAGCGGAACCTTCGCCGGCTCGAGGGCGGGCAATATCTGGTTCCTGGCTCCCAATGGCGTGTTCATCAACGGGACCGTCACCGCCAGCGGCGTCCTGACATCGAACAATGTCGGCCTGGCCGATCTGAACCTGCTTTCGGACAACGTGACGGCTCTGAAAGGTGAAATCAGCGC
>JAYVYH010000238.1:0-22465 GCA_043784385.1 Caulobacteraceae bacterium
AGCCTCAAGGTCCGCCGAAAATCCGCCGCTTGGGACACCGCATACCTCGAACGACTCATCCGTCAGGAAGCATGACCGCGTTCAAGCGATTCCCCTGCGATCCACACGCGGGGTGACGGGTCCAACGTTTGTCCCTACCTTTCCGAGAAAATCTGCCCGGGAGGATATGCATGTCCAAAGACGCTCATCGACGAATCGCCGCTGGAGATCGGTTCCAGCTCACCTCGTGGGGGTCTTGAACCATGGCCATGCCCAGCGGGATCGGCATCGTCGACACCATGATCGGGTTTCCGGCCGAAGATTTCAAAATGTATGACTTCATCCGCGAGCAGTTGAAGGACCCGTCCGCGAAGTTCGATTTTCCGGTCGAATACATGTTCAAGACCGTGCCGAAGGAACTCTACGGCTCCGGTGACCCCATCGCCATCACCCTGCGCGAGATGGACCGTTTCGGTGTCGAGGTAGGCCTGATCGGCGTCGGCGGCGATGTCAGCCGCAAGGCGCTCAAGGATCATCCTGACCGCTTCGTCGGCCAGGGCCAGGTGGACCCCAACAGGGGCATGGAAGGCGTCCGCGAAATGGTTCGCCAATATGAGGAATTCGGGGTGCGGTCGTTTGGCGCCTTCAACGCCGGCTACAACCCCCAGGTCGGCATCGCCGATGCGAAGATGTATCCGATCTACGCCAAGTGCGTGGAACTGGATGTGCCGATCTTCGCCTGCGCCGGAGTGCCGGGGCCGCGCTTTCCGATGTGGCCCCAGGAGGTGCGGCTGATCGACCAGGTGATGTATGATTTCCCCGAACTGGTGTTCGTCACCCGCCACGGTTGCGAGCCCTGGGAGGACCTGGCCGTCAAGCTGATGCTTAAATGGCCTAATCTCTACTACTCGACGTCCGCTTTTGCCCCGAAGCACTATCCCGAAGCCATCGTCCGTTACGCCAACAGCCGCGGCGCCGACAAGATCATCTACGCCGGCTATTTCCCGATGGGCCTGAGCCTGGAGCGCATCATGGCCGACATGCGGGATGTTCCGTTCAAGGCCGACGTCTGGCCGAAATTCCTCCGCGACAACGCCTGCAAGATCCTGAAGCTAGGGCGGTTGCTGTCTACTCCCGCGCCCACAGCGTCTTCGCCATCACCCCGACCCGCGCCTCGATAACGGCGGCGGCGTCGAGGCAGAGGTCCTCGCGGTAGCGGGAGGCGATCAGCTGGGCGCCGACCGGCGCGCCGGCGGCCAGGCCGATCGGCGTCACCACGGCCGGGAGACCCAGCACGTTGATGGCCGAGATGTAGCGGAAGTCGTTGAGGAAGAAGCGGCGCAGCCGGGCCTCGCCGGACAGATCGGCGTTGACGGCCGGGGTTGGCTGGACCGAGGCCGGAGCCAGGATCACCGGCCAGTCCTCGAGGAACATCATCCAGTCGCGGATCAGGCGGGTGCGGTGGGATATGCCGCGCATATAACCCTCGGCGTCGAGGATATTGGCCAGCCCAAGCATGCCGTCGAGCGCCTGGCTGAAGGCCGGGCTGCCCAGCTGGCGCATCTGCGGCAGTTGCAGGGTCGAGATTTCGGTCGAGATCAGGTCGCACCACAGTCGCCAGGCCGCCGCCACGTCGGGGATGTCGGTTTCGACCACCTCGTAGCCGGCGTCCGACAGATAACCCGCCGCCCGGTCGATCAGGCCCTTCAGCTCTGGATCGATGTCGATATCGCCCGGAAGCCGCGCCACGGCGACCTTGATCGGCCGCTCTGCCGGCGGTCCGGTGATCGGGGCGGGGACCCACCAGGGATCGCGCGGATCGCCGCGGCTCATCACCTCCAACCCCAGGCGGACATCGGCCACTTCCCGCGCCAGAGGCCCCTGGGACGACATGAACTGAGCCATCAGCGGGCGTTCGGCGCCGGCGCTGGGATTGAAGGCCGGGATCCGGCCCTGGGTCGGCTTGATGGTCGAGACGCCGTTGCAGAACGCCGGCCAGCGCAGCGAGCCGCCGATGTCGTTGCCGTGGGCGATGCAGCCGATGCCCGCCGCCACCGAAGACCCGGCCCCGCCCGAGGACCCGCCGCAGGTGATCTCCGGGTCCCAGGGATTGCGGGTCAGGCCGTGCAGCGGATTGTCGGTGAACCAGCGCATCGAGAACTCCGGCGTGTTGGTCATGCCGATGACGATCGCACCCGCTCCCCGAAGATTGGACACCACCGGCGAATCCCCCGGCGCGATCACGTCCTTGAACCCCGCCACGCCGTTGGAGTTGGCCTGGCCGGTGACGTCGAGGTTGATCTTGATGGTCACCGGCACGCCGTGCAGCACATCCAGCGCCTCGCCGGCCGCGTGGGCGCGATCGGCCGCCCGCGCGGCTTCCAGGGCCTGATCGGTCAGATCCACCACGACGGCGTTCAGGGCCGGATTGGCCTGGCGCATCCGCGCCGCGTGGGCCTCGACCACCGCTTCCGACGATATGGCCCCAGCGCGGATCGCAGCGGCGGTGGTGGTCGCCGACCATTGCCAGATGGGCGCCTGTGTCATGATCGGTGATCTCCTTGAGGCAAGCGCCCGTCTCCGCGCCACGGCGGCAAGAGAGCACGCGACGACCTAAGAGAAAATGGATAAGCGATTCTAGGCGGTCCTTCATCTGTGACCAGGAACAACGCAGCGATGAGCCTTCAAAGCGAGACGGCCGTGGGTCGGTCCGCCGTGGCCAAGGCCTCGTGGCGGCTGCTGCCGCTGATCGGCCTTGGCTATGGTGTGGCCTATATGGACCGGGTCAATATCAGCTTCGCCGCCGTACGGATGAACACCGACTTGCATTTCAGCGCCACTGTTTACGGCCTGGGCGGCGGTCTGTTCTTCCTTGCCTACGCCTTGTTCGAAATACCCTCGAACCTGATCCTGATGAAGGTCGGCGCGCGCCGCTGGATCGCCCGGATCATGATCAGCTGGGGCCTGCTGGCCATTGGCATGATGTTCGTGCGCACGCCGGTGCAGTTCTACGCCATGCGCTTCCTGCTAGGTGCGGCGGAGGCCGGGTTCTTCCCCGGCGCGGTGTTCTATCTGATGCACTGGTTCCCCGCCGCCTGGCGCGGCCGGGCGATCAGCGGCTTCTACGTGGCCTACCCGTTGAGCAACGTCTTCATGGGAGCGGTGGCCGGCGCCCTGCTGGGCCTGCAGGGGCATTTGGGACTGGCCGGCTGGCAGTGGCTGTTCCTGGTCGAGGGCCTGCCGGCGATCGTACTCAGCGCGGTCTTCCTGCGCTGGCTGCCGGATCGGCCCGCCGACGCCGCCTGGTTGTCCGAAGATGAAAAGGCCTGGATCGTCGGTGGTCTCGCCGCCGACCGCGCCGCCCAGGCGCGCGAGCCCGATCCCGGGCTGTGCCCCACTCTGTTCAGCCCGCTGGTGATCGGCATGGGACTGGTGAACGCCCTTTATCTGGGGGCGGGCTACGCCTTCAACCTGTCGGCCCCGACCCTGCTTGCGCAGACCACCCGGATGAGTGTCACCAACGTCGGCTATCTGGTCGCCGCCGGAGGCCTGCTCGGCGCCGCCGCCATGCTGCTCAACAGCTGGCGCTCGGATCGGCGGCGCGAACGGCACCTTCATCTGGTGGTTCCCCTAGTCGTGGAGGGCGGCTCCTATCTCTCGATGTGTCTGCTCAATGCGCCGCTGGCCTATGGCCTGGCCTATCTGGCCGCCCAGTCGGCCCACGCGGCCGCCGCCGCGGTGTTCTGGCTGATCCCCAGCGATCGGCTCTCCGGCCGTTCCGCCGCCGGCGGTGTGGCGGCGATCAACGCCATCGGCATGATCGGTTCGTTCCTCGCCCCCTACGCCTGGGGCTTGATGAAGGATCGCACCGGCGACTATGCCGTGGGGCTGATGGTCCTGCCGTTGATGTTCTTCCTGGCGGCGGGGATCGTGCTGTGGCTGAGGTCGTCGGCGAAGCGGGACGCGGTTCTGTCGTACCGGCCGCTTGCCGAAAGCGTCTAGGACCCCGCGATCCCGTAGCCGGCAAACTGCTCGGCTGAGCGTGGGGCGATGATCAGGGAATCGACTCCCGGCGTATCCAGGAAGCGCAGGGCCGCTCTGGGCACGGTCCAACCATGTTCGGCTGCTCGTCGCCCTAGCCCCCCGATGGCCTCGAAGCTGGCGGGTGTGAGCAGGTGGTCATAGAACCCCGGAGCGTCGCCGAATCGCGTTCCCGGACCGGCCGCCTGGCCGAAAGCGTATTTTCCGGCAATAGCCCGCCCGCCAGCGGACTGAAGACGACGTAGCGCAAGCCCTCGGCCTGGCTCAGCGGGATCACCTCGGCCAAGTCTGCGGTCTCGAGCCGATTGAACCCATTCTGCACATGGGTGAACGCCGCCCGGAGCGCCCCGATGATCAGGACCAGGACGGTCGTCAGATCGGCGGCCATGGCGTTGGAAACGCCGAATTTGGCGATCTTCCCCGCCTTCAGCGCCTCCAGGGTCTCTTCCAGCGGCGTCAGGGGGTCGAACCCGTGCATATAATAAAGGTCGATCCGGTCGATCCCCAGCCGGCTCAGCGACTCGTCCAGATGGAAGGCGACCTGGGCGCGGCTCAGCGGCCGCTCGCCCTCCGGACAGCCGTTGGGGTCGCCGACCTTGGTGGCCATTTCGATCCGCGACCGAAAGCCCGATCCCAGGTCTTTCAGCCGGGCGCCCAGAAGGGTCTCGCCGCTGCCGCCGCCACAGGTGTTGGCGGTGTCGAAAGCGCCCAGATCTTCCAGCAGGTCCGCGCCGAGCGTGGCGCTGCCGGCCACCATCACCAGCTCGACGAATCCGGCGATCGCCTAGCCGATCAGCACCGGAGGACCGGCTTAGCCGAGCGCCACGCCGCTGCTGAGGAACAGAGTGGCGCCGATGGCCCCGCCCAGGCTGATCATGATCACCTGACCCTTGGTCAGGTCCTGGTGCAGCCCGCGTTCGCGCGCGACGATCGAGTTGTTTTACAAACCGGTCTCCGTGGAGGACCGGGCCCCCGGTGTTGGTGATGATAGGCGGTAAACCTCTGGCTACCAATGCTAGGTCCGTCCAATGCCTGGGCGCTCTTGGCCTCAACCAATGTCGGCGCCCAGATTGCGCATCATCAGACGCATCAGCTCGCTCTGGCGACGGACGCCGGTCTTGGCGAAGATACGCGCCATATGAACATGCACCGTGTTGGGACTGACGCCCAGCTTCGCCGCCGCCTCCCTGGGGCTGGCGCCCGCGAGCAGGGCCGAAGCCACGCGGATTTCCGCCGCGGTCAGGTCGAACGCCTCGCGCAGGCGATCAGGGGGCAGCGCGATGTCGCCCGCCAGGTCGGTGACGCAGACGATCGCCCTGGCCGAAGTCTCCAGGAACGGTGTCGGGCTCGGCTGCACTGGTGATACGGCGATCAGAAGCGGCAAGCCGCCATCAGCCGAGTCAAGCCGCATCGAGCCGCCACTGCGGTGCTCGGCTTCCGTTGTCGTGGCCTGGCGGATCAGCGCGTCCAGACGCCGCGCGGCGGCAGGATACACCGCACCGAGCCAGCCATCTATCATGCTCAAGCCTACGCCCATGCGAGTCAAAGTCTCGGCGGCCCGGTTCACCCGCAACACCCGGCCGCCTTCGTCCACCAGGAACAGTGCGTGCGAGGACCGCTCGAACAGGGTCGCCGCGTCCTGGTCGGCCTGGCGGTCCATCGCCAATTGCTCGCTCAGTTTGAACGCCCGGATCAGGTGCGGATGCAGGCGCCGCATGGTTTCCCGATCCCTGCCTGCGAACTGCTCGCTGGAACGGCCCCTGTGCAGGTTGACCGCGCTAACGGTAGAGTCGCGCAACGCCAGCCTGATCATCAGGATGGAGTGAATATCCTGGGGCTTAAGAAAATCGTTGTAATATTCGCTGCGCGTCAGCGTCGCCTTGGCCACCCAATCCTCATCGGTGAGGATGAGCGGCGTCCACGATTTCTTGTATTCATAGGGATCGCTGACCCGCGACAGGATGTTCTTGTCCGCGTAGTGGCGCAGGTAGATTTCGGGCATGGTCGGATCGACGCGGGCGATCACGCCCTGTCCCGCGCCGCTCACCACGTCCAACTGCGAGAGGAATGCGCTCGAGGCGCCGATCAGATCGGCGAGGCGCTCCAGCACGGACACCCAGAGCCCGGGTTCGACCACGGCTTGATAGAGGCCGTCCAGAAAATCGCTCTCGTCGAATCCTGTCATGCGAAGGCTATGTTCGGGCTCCGAGCGCGATAACGTCTACGCCTCGGAAACTGCGTGGATCGCACTAGAGTTCCGGCCGCCGCCGACGTGGCGCGGCCAGACAGATCGCGCGCAATTGTTCGAGGTCGGTCTCGGGGGTTTGGCTTGGCATCGGCTTTCTCTCCTTCGTGTACGCCTTGACCGACGAAGCGACGCGAGTTCGATCGGACCCCCTAACGATAGGAAAGGTGATGGCGCAACCCTTGCTGACGTTCTCCCTGATTCACAGCCCTTTTTTGGGTCCTTCTTCGTGGTGGTCGGTCGGGGAGGCTCTGGATCGAAATGGAATGCGCGCCCTGACGCTCGATTTGAGCGATGCGCTTGAAGCTGGCGGAAGAGTTTACGAATCGCTCGGTGAAATCGCGGCTCGACAAATTACGGCCCGCTCAATCCTGGTCGCGCACAGCGGCGCCGGCGCACTCGTTCCCACGATATGTCGATATGCGAGTGGTCGGATATTGGGCGTCATCTTCGTCGATGCCCTCCTGCCTCATCAAGGGCGAAGCTGGTTTGATACCGCGCCTGCGGCGCTGGCCGAGCGCATCAGGCGCGATGCGCGGCTGGGCCGGGCTCCACCATGGCCAAGCTGGCTCCCCGAATCGGTGTTGGCGGACCTTCTGCCAGACCGCGACATGCGCGAAAGTCTGATCAACAGCGCCCCACAAGTCCCCCTCGGGTTCCTTGGGGAACTCGCGCCGGAGTGTTCGGCGCCCACCACCCAGTACGGTTGCGCCTATCTTCAACTGAGCGAGGCCTACCGGGTCGAAGCTGAACAGTCCCGCGCGTCGGGTTGGGCCGTCGAACAGTTCAACGGCCATCACCTCTCAGCGCTAACCGACCCGGCCGGTGTCGCGCAGGGGATCATCGATCTCGCCCTTGGCCTGGCGCGGCGCGCGCCTCCGGCGGCTTAAGCCCGTCCATAAATATGTCGATCAGGCGCAGCGCGCTGGGCCGCCAGCCCACATTGCCGGCGCCGTAGGTGAAACCGATCAGGGCGCGCAGCAGGTCCTTGGGATTGACGCCCGGGCGAATGTCGCCTGCGGCGCCCGCGCGCGCCACCAGCAGGAATATGGCCTCGGTGATCCGCACGCCGGAAGATGCATAGAGCTCCGATGCGCCGCCAACGATCGAGCCCAGCGCGGAGGCGATGACCTTCTTGGTGGCGATATAGTCGACGAACAATCGCATCCACTGATGCAGCGCCTCGCCAGCCGACAGCGACGCGAGCAGTCGTGTCGCCGCGCCGGCCAACTCGTCGACCTCGCGGCGGTAGACCGCCTCGACGATGGCGTCGCGGGTCGGAAAATGCCTGTATAGTGTGCCGATTCCCACACCGGCCCGGCGGGCGATCTCGTCCAGGCTGACCTCCGGGCCGACGTCGGCGAACGCCACCTTGGCTGTTTCGACCAGCCGCTCGCGGTTCCGTTGACCGTCGGCGCGGGGTTTCCGAGCCCGTCCCGTGGCCTCCATATTCACGATCGGAAGCCCCTTGTTAAGCGGAGGAACCCTCCGTATATAAGCCGGAGACACTCTCCGTTTACAGCCTGGGCCACCATTCGGCAATAAACGCATTTGCCCGGGTATGAACGGAAGCTGAGCCACCAGACCTCAAGCGAACTTGAACAGCGGAGAAATGCCATGACGAAAACATTTGGAGCCACCTCAACCACCGACGAAGTCCTCGAAGGCGTGGACCTTAGCGGCAAGCGCATCCTGGTCACCGGCGTCTCGGCCGGCCTCGGTGTCGAGACCGCCCGCGTTCTGGCCGCGCACGGCGCCTCGGTTGTTGGCGCGGCGCGGGACCTCAACAAGGCCACGGCCGCGACCGAGCAGGTTCGTGCCCAGGCTACGAACGGCGGCGGGCTGGAGCTGATCGAACTGGACCTGGCGTCACTGGCCAGTGTCCGCGCCTGCGCCGACGCGCTGGTCGCCGATGGCAAGCCGTTCGATCTCGTAATCGCCAACGCCGGAGTCATGGCCTGCCCTAAAGGCCAGACGGCCGACGGGTTCGAGACCCAGTTCGGCACCAACCATCTCGGGCACTTCGTGTTCGTCAACCGGATCGCCTCATTGTTCAGGCCCGGCTCGCGCCTGGTGAACCTGTCCTCGGCGGGCCACCGGTTCTCCGACATCGACCTTGAGGACCCCAACTTCGAACATACTCCGTATACTGAGTTCGGCGCCTACGGCCGCTCGAAGACCGCCAATATTCTGTTCGCCGTCGAGTTCGACCGGCGACATAAGGCCAGCGGCGTTCGGGCCACCGCCGTGCACCCCGGCGGCATCCAGACCGAACTTGGCCGCCATATGACGCCGCAAGTTCTGCAGCAGTTGATGGACCAGATAAGCGCGGCCAGCTCGGCTTCTGGCGACGTGGCCTTCGTCTACAAATCCATCCCCCAAGGTGCGGCGACCTCGGTATGGAGCGGTGTCGTGGCGCCGGCCGATCTGGTGGGTGGCCTCTACTGCGAGGACTGCCACGTCGCCGGGCTAGCCGAAGGCGGCGACGTGCGTGGCGGCGTCCGCGCCTACGCTCTCGATGCGGACCACGCCAAGGCGCTTTGGGCCAAGAGCGAGGAGATGGTCGGCGAACGGTTCTGACGGCTCGCCCGATGCGTCCTACGGTGGACGGTGTCTCGCTCGACGCGGAAACGCGCTGCGGCCACTATCACGGGCCGTTGGACATCATCGCCATCAAGATGCGCTGCTGTCACACCTACTATGCGTGCCGGGAGTGTCATGACGAACTGGCCGGCCACGCCGCGGCGGTGTGGCCGGCCGCCGAATGGGACCAAGCCGCTATCCTGTGCGGAGTCTGTGGCGCGGAATTGAGTGTCCGCGACTATCTCGGTTGCGCCAACAGGTGTCCCGCGTGCGCGGCACCCTTCAATCCAGGCTGCGCCAACCACTATCACCTGTACTTCGAACCGGCCTAGATCGGAGTATCGTCGTTCCCGGTCGTCCACGCCACGTCGCGCACTCGCCAGACTGAGATTCGCGGCAGCTGCGCTGACTTGCCATATGGCGTACTTATCGCCATATGGTTCAATACGGCAGGAATACAAATAATTGACAATTCTCACGCGCGTTGAAACCGAACAGGCCCCCTTTTCGCCCACTCCCATCACGGATGACGAGGCGGCCGCCATGTTCCGCGCGGCCCTGAACCTTTTCCGCCTCTGGTGCGTGACCGACAATCAGGCCGCGACTCTGCTGGACCTGCCGCGCCGCACTTTCGCGCGGTGGAAGTCGGACGGCCCCGGCCGTATCGGCCGCGACGGCAAGGCGCGGCTGTCTAACCTGATGGGCGTCCACAAGGCGCTGCGCATCGTCTTCCGAGTGGCGACGCGCGGCCATGCCTGGATCAAGGCGCCGAACGAGGCTTTCGCCGGCCGCTCGGCCCTGGACATGATGCTGGGCGGCGAACTCACCGACCTGATGCGCGTGCGCCGATACCTGGACGCCGAGCGTGGCGGTTGGTGACGGGCGCCGCCGCCCCACCCACCAGCCGGGTCGAATGGCCGGGCGCCCGGCGAATCATCCGTAGTCTCTTCCCGCCGATCGACATCTTCGAGGACATCGCCGACCCGAAGGACTGGCCGCTGTTGATCGCGGCGGAACAGAAGACCAACCCCCGGTTGATGGAGGCGCTGGGCGCCATCGATCTCGTGCCACCCCACCGCCGCGTCGCTGGCCCGGGGACTAGCTGGCTGATGGCGCCCTTCACCCACGTCAGCCCCGATCGCCCCAGCCGGTTCACGCGGGGCGAATTCGGCGTGCTCTACCTGGCCGATCGCTTCGAGACATCGCTGCTGGAGACCATGCACCACCACGCCCGCTTCATGGCGCGGACGCGGGAAGCGCCTGGGTGGACGTCGCAATTCCGGGAGCTGGTGATGGATGTGGGCTGCACGTTGCACGATTTTCGGGGCGTGGATCCCACCCTCGCGCCAGTATTGGCGGCCGACAGCTATGTCGAGTCCCAGGCGCTCGGAGCCGCCCTGCGCGCGACCGGGTCGAATGGCGTCGTCTATCCCAGCCAGCGCGATTCCGGCGGACAGTGCGCTGGGCTATTCTACCCCGACCTCGCCCAAAACCCGGTTCAGGGCCGGCATCTGGACTACCACTGGGATGGGATGCGCGTGGACCTCTATCGCGACGCGGGAAATGGAGAGGTGTTTAGAATTGCGTTCGCCTGACCGGATGCGCGCTGCAGAACGTTTACGGCCATCCCTGTTGCGTCAGCCACCATCTCCCGGGACACGACCGGACAGCGCAGCATCTAGGATAGCCTGGCTTTGCTTGACGCGTTGCGCCAGAACGCTTGATCAACTTCAATTTGGATCAGGCAGATCAGATGTAAGTCCGCTTTGCCATCTCTGGGGCCGAAAGGAACCGCTTGCGGCCTACGTGGCGCAGTTTTACTAGACCGAATATGTCCGCCATTATCTGCAGAAGGGCCTCTTCGGCGAGGCCTGGACGAATGAATGGCAGCGCGATGCTGGCGAGTTCAGAAAATGAGATGTCTGAGTGGGCCCGGAGTCCATCGACAGATTTCCGATAGTAAACCAGGGTGTCTAATATTGCGTCTTCTGGCCAGAATAGGGTCCTTCCGTCTTCCTGGGTGCACGGAAATCGAGACTCCACGGCGCCAAGCGCGAGGTTTCGAATGACCGGCTCCGTCCGGTCCTTGCCATGAGCGCGCGCAATGCGGACAGCCAAGACGTCATCGTAGATAGGACCTCGACGGAAATGACATGGGAAACCAAGCGACGTAGTGTGTGCGAGTAAGTGGCCTGAAAGAGACTGGACGGATCGGATTTTACGCCCAATCTGTCGAAATCGGCAGCACGATAGAAGTTTGAGTTTTCGCCGGTTGAGTCGGCCAGTGCGCCTATTCGAGTGTGAGTCGGGCTGAACGGGCCGACAACGGTATTGCTTCGCTCCGCACCCTTTCGCTTCAGTATACTGAAGCCTTGTTGGAATTCGTTGGCGGTGACGCGGGTGGATTCCATGGAATCCTCCAATTCGGAGATTATCCACAAAATGGCCGGTCAGTCGAACGCGGCGCAGATCGCTGTCAAGTGGAATTGACAAGAGCTCGATTATATTGCATATCGCAATATACGGCGCGCTCCTTCTCATTGTCAACACACGCTCGATCCCGGTGGTGCAATTTGGCTGGCGCGGCGCGTCCGATAGGTGTCCCGACACCGTGTCAACGGTGGAATCCGGTTTGAAGTCCTCCTAGAGCGGCCGGCGGCGGATTACCAGATTGCGGATTTCGGTCATGTCTTCCATGGCGAAGCGCACGCCTTCGCGGCCCAGGCCGCTGTCCTTGACCCCGCCATAGGGCATGTTGTCGACGCGGTAGCTGGGCACGTCGCCGATCACCACCCCGCCGACATCCAGGGTATCCCAGGCCAGCAGCATCTTTTCCAGGTCGCGGGTGAAGACGCCGGCCTGCAGGCCGAAATGGGAGTCGTTGACCTCATGCAGCGCGGCGCGGAAATCGGTGAAGGCGCTGAGAATGGCGACCGGACCGAAGGCCTCCTCGTCGCGAATCTTGCAGCCGCCGGGAACCTTTTCCAGCAGGGTCGCCTGCAGCATCGCGCCCTCGCGACCGCCGCCGCACAGCAGGGTGGCGCCCTTGGCCAGGGCCTCCTGGATCCAGCCATCGAGGCGCGCGGCCTCTTTCACATCGATCATCGGGCCGATGAAGGTGTCTTCGTTCTTCGGATCGCCGCAGATCAGCGCACCAGCCTTGGCGACCAGGATCGCCCTGAGCTCGTCATAGATCGCCGCGTGGATTATGATCCGCTGCACGCCAATGCACGACTGGCCGGACTGATAGAAGGCGCCGAAAATAATCCGATCGGCCGCGTCGGCCAGATCGGTGTCCTGGTCGACGATCACCGCGGCGTTACCGCCCAGTTCCAGCACCACTTTCTTCTTGCCGCAGCGCGCCTTCAGGTCCCAGCCCACGTCCGGCGATCCGGTGAACGACAGCAGCTTCAGCCGGTCGTCGGTGGTGAACAGATCGGCGCCGTCGCGGCTGGCGGGCAGGATCGAGAAGGCGCCCTTCGGCAGGTCCGTCTCGGCCAACACTTCGCCGATGATGATCGCCCCGAGAGGCGTGCGCGAGGCCGGCTTCATCACGAACGGGCAGCCCACCGCCAGGGCTGGGGCGATCTTGTGCGCAGCCAGGTTGAGCGGAAAGTTGAACGGCGAGATGAACGAGCAGGGGCCAATCGGCACCCGCTTCCACATCCCCTGATAGCCCTTGGCGCGGGGAGAGATGTCCAGGGGCTGAACCTCACCCGTCATCCGCACCGATTCCTCGGCGGCGATGCGGAAGGTGTCGATCAGTCGCCCCACCTCGCCGCGCGAATCCTTGATCGGCTTGCCGGCCTCGACGCACAGCGCCAGCGCCAATTCGTCGAACCGTTCGGTGAAACGGGTCACGCAGTGGTTTAGCACCGCCTGGCGCTCATAGGCCGCCATTTTCGCCATCGGCTCTGCCGCCTCAACCGCCGCGGCGATGCCGGCGTCGATCATCGAGGCGTCAGCCAGGGCGACCCGGGTGGCGATCTCGCCGGTGAACTTGTCGGTCACCGCGAGGTCCTGGTTGGGGCTCAGGGCCTCATTGGCGAGGTACAGCGGATAGCTGGGCTGCAGGGCGGTCATGGGGTCAGACCGCCGCGCTGACCTGTTTGATCTCCTTGTTGAGAATCCGGTCGTTCTCCGAATAATCCATCGGCACCTCGATCAGCTGCACGCCGGGCTGGTTCAGGCAGGTTTCCAGCAGTTCGGTCAGATGCGCCGCGCTGGTCACCCGGTGGCCGGTGGCGCCGTAGGCCTCGGCATATTTGACGAAGTCCGGGTTGCCGTAGGTCAGTCCCCAGTCCTTGAAGCCCATGTTGGCCTGTTTCCAGCGGATCATGCCGTAGCTGTTGTCGTTGAGGATCAGCACCACGATGTTGAGCTTCAGGCGGACGGCGGTCTCCATCTCCTGGCTGTTCATCATGAAGCCGCCATCGCCGCAGATCGCCATCACCTTGCGGTCCGGATAAACCATGGAAGACGCCATGGCCGAGGGTAGGCCCGCGCCCATGGTGGCCAGGGCGTTGTCCAGCAGTACGGTGTTGGGCGCGTGGGCGTGATAGTTGCGCGCGAACCAGATCTTGTAGACCCCGTTGTCCAGGCAGATGATGCCGTCAGACGGCATCGCCTTGCGCACCTGATCGACCAGGAACGGCGGGAAGATCGGGCAGCGGGTGTCGCCAGAATATTGCGCTGCATGGGCCACCTCGGCCTCGCGCGCCTTCATCATCAGCGAAAAATCCCAGCCCTTATTGGGTAGGATGTCTTCCTTCATCTGCCAGATGGCGTTGGCGATATCGCCCACCACCTCGATCTGGGGGAAATAGACCGGATCGACCTCGGCGCTGCGGAAGCTTACGTGGATTACCTCGGCGGTGCCCTTCTGCATGAAGAACGGCGGCTTCTCGATCACGTCGTGGCCGACATTGATGATTACGTCGGCCGCGCCCACGGCCCGGTGCACGAAGTCGCCACCCGACAGCGCGGCGCAACCGACGAACTTGGGATGGTCCTCGTCGATCACGCCCTTGCCCAGTTGGGTGGTCAGGAACGGGATGCCGGTCTTTTCGACGAACTGGTTCAGCATCCGGCTGGTCATGGCGCGGTTGGCGCCGGCTCCGATCACCAGCAGCGGCGATTTGGCGTTCTCGATCTTCTTCACCGCGGCGCGCACCGCCTTGGGGTCGGCGGCGGGCCGACGCGACAGGCTGGCGGGGATCGGCGTCGCGTCGGTTTCCTCTTCGGCGATGTCTTCCGGGAATTCGATATGCACCGCGCCCGGCTTTTCTTCCTGGGCCAGGCGAATCGCCTCGCGAACACGGGAGGGAATGTTATCGGCCGAGGCCATCTGATGGGTGAACTTGGTGATCGGCCGCATCATGTCGACCACATCCAGAATCTGGAACCGGCCTTGTTTGGAGCTTTTGATCGGCTTCTGGCCGGTGATCATCATCATCGGCATGCCGCCAAGCTGGGCATAGGCGGCGGCGGTGACGAAATTGGTAGCGCCCGGACCCAGGGTCGCCATGCAGACCCCGGCCTTGCCAGTATGTCGGCCATAGGTGGCGGCCATGAAGCCGGCGGCCTGTTCATGGCGATTGAGGATCAGCTTAATCTTGGTCGATCGCGAAAGGCTGTCGAGGAAATCCAGGTTCTCTTCGCCTGGAACGCCGAACATATATTCGACCCCCTCTTCCTCGAGGCACTTAACAAATAGATCAGACGCTTTGGTCATGCGATTTCCCCCGGGGCCGGCTTCTCGCTCTGCTTGAACCATGGATCGAAGTCCCGGACCAGAGGAGTCGCGCGAGCAATTGTCGAACAACACCGGCCAGCTAGCGCGGGCAATTGTCGAACAACACCCGCCAGCTAGGTGGAAAGGCTCTCCAGGCCGCGCCCAGAGGTCCGCGGACCCAGCAATCCGACGGCCAGCACCACCACGCCCATGGCCAGGGCGATGAAGGCAAACACGCCGCCTGCCCCGAAACCAGCCAGCAGAGCAGCGATGATGAAGCTGGAGAACACTGTCGACAGCCGGCTCCAGGAATAGACAAAACCCACGGCCGAGGCGCGCATCCGCGTCGGGTAAAGTTCGGTCTGATAGGCGTGATAGGCGTAGGACATCAGATTGTTGGAAAACGTCACGCCGATCCCCAGCGCCACCAGGGCCGTCGGGGCGCTCTGGGTAGCGAAGGCAAGGCCGAGCGCGGCGGTCGTCAGGGCCGCGGCGATGATCTGGGTCTTGCGTTCGAACCGATCAGCGAAGACCGAGCATAGCAGAGGTCCGAGCGGATAGGCGGCCGCGATGGCGAAGGCATAGCCCAGGCTGTGGGTCACCGAATGGCCCCGCGCCGCGATCAGAGACGGCGTCCAGTTACCGAAGCCATAGAAACCGATCGCCTGGGCGATATTGAAGATCACTAGCATCAGGGTGCGCTTGCGGTAGGCGGGGGAAAAGGCCTCGGACAGACGACCCACCGGCTCGGGAGGTAGAGCGTGAGCGACCCGTGGATGGCGAATGGGGGCGCGGCCCTCCAATCGACTGGCGATCGCGTCGGCTTCCGCATAGCGCCCTCGGCGTTCGAGCCAGCGTGGCGATTCTGGCAGGCCGGCGCGCAGGACCCAGGCCATGACCGCGCCGCTGGCGCCGAGGATCATCACCCAGCGCCATCCCGCGACTCCGAACGGACTGAGCGGCAGCAGCCGCCAGCAGACGAAGGCCACCATCGGCACGGCCGTGAACTGGATCGCCTGGTTGATCGCGAACGCTCGGCCGCGGAGCCGCGCCGGGGCGATTTCGGAGACATAGGCGTCTATGGTCACCAACTCCACGCCGATCCCGATCCCCGCGACAAGGCGCCAGAGATCGAGTTGGAGGGCCGTGTGGGCCGTGGCCATAGCCAGGGTGGCCAGCGCGTACCAGACCAGAGAGGCGGTGAAGATCACCCTGCGCCCGTATCGATCGGCAACCCGGCCGAACACTGCCGTGCCGATGAAAAGTCCCAGGAATGTGGCGGCGGCGAAGGTGGCCTGATCGCTCTGGCCGAAAAGCCCCGCATTGCCCTCGTGGAACAGACCCGCCCTGACCAAGCCGGGCGAGATATAGGCCGTCATCATCAGGTCGTAGAATTCGAAGAAGCCCCCCAGCGAAACCAGCGCCACCAGCCGCCAGACCGGCCAAGCCGATGGCAGGGCGTCGAGCCGCGCGGCGATGGTCGCCTGTCCCGCCGGCTCCGCCATGGGAACGGGCCTAGACTACATTGGCGGTGGTTCGCCGTTCTCGCCAACCACGACGGTGTTGGTGGTCAGCGTTCCGTCCGCGCCCTTGGCGGCGATGATGAAAACGCCCGCGCCGGCCTTGACCATCGCCCGGTCGCCCGGTCCCATCTGAACCACCTTCGCCGACTTCGGAACCAGCACGGTATGGGCGCCTCCCGGATAGGAAACCTCAATGGTGTCACCCTTCGGGCTGGAAACCACCTTACCGACATCGCCGTTGGTCATCATCGAATGGGGTTTCAGGTCCCAGCCATAGTGTCCGGCGCCCATCTTCAGGCCAGGGGGAAACACGTGCACCTCAAGCGAACGGCCGGTGCCGTCCTTCTTTTCCACCGTGGTCGTGCCAATGAAGCTGCCGGGCTGGATCGCGCTCATGGGCACGGCCTTCATCGCCGCCACGGTCCAGGTCGGCGCGAGTTTCACGGTGATGGGGGTGCCGGATTTCAGCTTCACTACCAGGCTATCGGCGGCGATCGAGGCGACCTTGCCGCGCACGTGCTGCTGAGCGTCCTGCGCCACGGCCGCGGGTCCAACGGCTAAAGCCACGCCCAGAGCCAGTATGATGAAACCAGTTGTCGCCTTTGAAAATTCCGCCATCCGTTCCAGCCCTTTTATGCCGCCCATTTGATGGACGGGCTGTAGCACGGCTAGCGCGCGGGGCGCCAATACGCTCACGTGGATCGTTAACGTCATTTAACGTTACAAGCCATTCCCTGACTGGATTGGGGCGGCTAAACACGCCTAGGGGGACCTCCAAAAATGCGCCGTTTGATCTTCTTTCGACACGGCAAAGCGGAGATCACCGCGGTCTCGGGCGGTGATAAGGAGCGCCCGCTCGCCGAGCGCGGCCGGGTGGAATGCCGTCTCGCGGCGGCGTGGCTTCAGGCGGCTGGTTTTGTCCCCGATATCGTGCTTGTGTCTTCGGCCTTGAGAACCCAGCGAACCTGGGACTGCATTCGCGAGACCTTCCCCGCCGCGCCAGTAAAGATTCATAATGAGCTCTACCTAGCCGGGGCGGAGGTCATCATGGATTTGATCGAGGCTATACCAGAGGACGTCGAAACGGTGATGGTGCTGGGCCACAATCCTGGTTTGCAGGATCTGAGCGTAAGCCTGGCTACCCACGGCGATGCTCCCGAGATTCAGACACACCGCGTCGAGGAAGGGTTCCCGACCGCAGGGGTCGTGGTTTTTCGACAAAATGATCCAGGCCCGATGCGGCTCGAAGGGGTCTATGAACCGCCTCGCGCGCCTGGCGGGCCGCCACGATGGGTCTTCCTTGACCCAGATCCCGGAGTTCGCGGCTGACCCGTATCTATAAGATTGTCCATCGGGACGCCTGGGACGCGGCTCTGGCTGCTGGAGTCTATCGCGGCGCCGCGATAGACCAACAGGACGGGTTCATCCACTTTTCAACCGCCGGTCAGGCCGCCGAAACCGCGCTGCGTCATTTCAAGAATCAGGCGGACCTGGTGGTGCTGGCCGTCGATGCGGAGCATCTTGGCGGTGGTTTGAAATGGGAGCCTTCCCGCGGCGGGGCCTTGTTCCCGCACCTCTACGGCGATATGGCCACTAACTTGGTCTTGGAGGTCTGGCCGGCGCCGCTTGACGCGGATGGCGTGCCACGCCTGCCGGATATCACGCCTTGAGCATTCTATACGACCTGGCGACGCCCGTCCTTCGGTTGTTGGATCCCGAAGCCGCCCATGAACTGACCCTGGCGGCCTTGAAGGCGGGACTTGGCCCCTGCGCGGTCTGGGATTCTGACTCGGTTCTCCGCACCGATCTGGCCGGCCTGAAACTGCCCAACCCCATCGGCCTGGCGGCTGGGTTCGACAAGGACGCCGTCGCACCGGGCGCCATGCTGCGGATGGGCCTTGGTTTCGTGGAATGCGGTACGACGACGCCAAACGCCCAAGTGGGCAACCCCCGACCAAGGCTTTTTCGCCTGATCGAGGATCGGGCGGTGATCAATCGCATGGGGTTCAACAACAAGGGTCATGAGGTATTCGCCGCGGGATTGGCGGCGCGTCCCGCCGGCGGCGTGGTCGGCGCCAATGTGGGCGCCAATAAGGATTCGTCCGATCGAACCGCCGACTATGTCCTGGGTCTCAAACGCCTGTGGCCGCTGGCCGATTATTTCACCCTCAATATCTCCTCACCCAACACGCCGGGCTTGCGGGATCTGCAAGCCAAAGGAGCCCTTGAGGCGTTGCTCGGCGCCGTGGCCGAGGCCCGTGAAGGGCTTTCCGCCGGCCCGGCCGGCAAACGGCCGATTTTCCTTAAGGTCGCGCCGGATCTGGGCTCTGGCGAGGTGGAAGATATCGTCGAGGTGGCGGTGGCCTTCGGCGTCGACGCCCTGATCGTCTCCAACACCACCATCGCCCGCCCGGCCGGCCTCGCCAGCCGCCATCGCGGCGAGACCGGCGGTTTGTCGGGCGCGCCGCTGTTCGAGCCCTCGACGCGACTGCTGGCCGAGTTTCACGCTGCCGCCGCCGGGCGTCTCGCCTTGATCGGCGTTGGGGGAGTGGCGTCGCCGAAAGAGGCCTACGCGAAGATCAGGGCCGGCGCCGGCGCGGTCCAACTCTATTCGGCTCTGGCTTATCAAGGCGCGGACCTGGTCGCACGTCTGCTCAGGGGCCTGGCCAGCCTGCTCCGCGCCGACGGCTTTTCCAGCGTCAACGAAGCGGTTGGAGCGACCTGAGACCCGGTTTCATTGCCCCATGCGCCTCGGTGCGGTATCGGAAGACATGGCGGAGACCGCGCCCCCGGATGAGCCCACCGCGCCAGGCGAACGCCGCTCCTTCTGGTTCCAGGGCCTGTCGGCGCGGCTGCTTCTGCTCACCGTCGGGATCGTCGGCCTAGCCAATCTGCTGATCCTGCCACCCAACCTGTCCGCCTTCGAGCAACAGTGGCTGCTTGACCGCCTGCGCGCCGCGGAGCTTGCCACCCTGGTCGAGGAGACCGCGCCGGGTGGCAAGGTCACCGACCGGGTGCGCGCCAAGCTCCTGACCAACGCCGGGGTGGTGTCGGTGGCCCTGCAAGTGGGCAATGAACGTCGGTTGATTCTCCAGGCGCCGCGTCTGGCACGTACGCCCTATCTGGTCGATCTGCGTCGGCCCAATCCGATGTTCTGGCTGGTCCCCTTCCAGACCCTTGGCCGGGACGGCGATCAGATGGTGCGGGTGATGGCTCGCACGCGTTTTCGCGAAGGCGAGTTCGTCGAGATCGTCGCGCCGGACAGTCAGCTGAAAAAAGACCTTCTGGCCCAGCTAGAGCGACTGCTGGCCATCGCCGCCTTCACCTCGGTAATGGCCGGAGCGGTGGTCTATCTTGCTCTCAACTTTTTTCTGGTGCGCCCAATGCGGCGCATCACCTTATCGATGGAACGGTTCCGCGCCGATCCCGACGATCCCCGTACCCGCCTTCCGCCATCGCGCCGACGCGATGAGATCGGCCGCGCCGAGAGCGAATTGAGCCGAATGCAAGCCGACTTGCGCGCCGCCCTTGCGTCTCGGGCTCGGTTGGCGGCTCTGGGAGAGGCGGTGGCCAAGATCAATCACGATCTCCGTAACATGCTCACCAGCGCCCAGCTCGCCTCCGAGCGGATGGCCGCCTCGGGCGACCCAAAGGTTGCCCAGGCCCTTCCTCGCCTTGAGCGGGCTCTAAATCGGGCGATCGTGCTGGCCTCCAACGTCCTGGCCTTCGGGCGAAGCGAGGAGCCCGCCCCGGAAAAGCGGGCGGTGGCCCTTCGCTCAGCCATCGACGCGGCGGCCGAGGACGCGGGCCTGACAGCGGACAGCGTGCGGCTTGAGATGGAGATCGATGCGGCGGTGACGGTCGAAGCCGACCCCGAACAACTGCACCGGATACTTGTCAATCTGCTGCGCAATGCCCGGGAAGCCATTGAAGGCGAAGCGACGCGATCCCGCCAGGGCCAGGTTATGGTTTCGTACGCGGGCGATGCCGCGATGGGTCGGCTGCGTCTCGGCGACAACGGCCCGGGCCTGCCCGAGCGGGCGCGGGCGAATCTGTTCCAGCCCTTTGTGGGTTCCTCGCGCCGGGGCGGCACCGGCCTTGGCCTAGCCATAGCCCGGGAGCTGTCTCAGGCGCAGGGTGGCGACCTGACCCTGGTCTCCAGCGGCGCCGAGGGGACGGTGTTTGAGCTCAGTCTTCCGGGTTCGCCGCGGCCCAGTTGATCGTCGCGCCATGGGGATGGACCTTCGCCAGGATACGGTCCTCCCCGCTGGGCCAGAGGCTCAGGCGTAGCTCCATATCCACAAGGCTGCCGGGCGGTGGCTCCATGCGTAGCCAGGCGAAGGGAGCGTCGGCCGTAGCCAGCGCGCCATGTTCGGCGATGACCACTGTTAGGGCGGCCTGACTGTCGGCGGACATATATTGCCAGAACACCGAATGAAAAAGTACGCTGACCGCGCCGGGGTTGGGCGCGGCCCGGCTGGCGGCCCAGCTCACGGCGTCCTCGGCCTCAACCCGAGTGTCGGCCGCGAGAGCCATGGCGATGGCGCCTTCTAAACGCGCCAAGCGGTCGAACTGCTCGGCCCAGATGTAGGCTTTCAGGCGCCGCCGAGCGGTTGGATCGCGAATGTCCACCGGCTTTCGGTCACAGGCGGCGCGGGTGATTACCGACACCAGCGCGCCTTTCGGCGGTGGCGGGCCCTGCCAATCGGCGGTCAGCCGCACCCCAGACGCGGGTGGTCCCCAGACGCCGGCTTCGCCGAAGTCATAGGCGTATCGATCCCACAACTGGTTGAGCCCGGCGCTGGCGCCGAGCTCGAAGATCCGCAAGGGCAGGCCCGTTCGTTCGGCGACGGTCAGAAAGCCCGGCGCGAGGCAGGCCGAACGGCGAACCTCGTTGGTCTGGGGCTCGTGGCTCATGAAGGCGGCGAACCTGTCGTGTAGCGCGATCATAGCCGAGCGGGCGGCGACCCAAGCCGCGGCGCCGTCCCCAGGTTGGGGGTCGCGGGGATAGGCCACCGAGAGATCAGGAGCCTCGCCCGAGAGCGCCAGATCATGGAGGCAGCCCAACCATCTCAGGGGTATGGCGCCAGCTAACACCGTCGGTGTGGGAGCCTGGACCCATGGAGTCATCAGGGTGGCCAATGGTCCGCCGTCGGCGATGTCTCGGCCTGCCCTGGTTAGCAGCGAGGCCGAAAACGGCGCGCCCGCGGCGACGCAGTAAGCCGCCTGAAGGTCGAAGGCTCGGCTAAGGGATGTTCGGTCGGTCATAGCCGAGAAAACTCATCGCGGGCGTCCGAAGGTCAATCTTGAATGAGACGATCAACGTCCGTGAAACACAGGCGCGCGTTTTTCCAGGAAGCTTTTCACGCCTTCGCGGTGATCCTCGGTGGCGAACAGTCGATAGATATTCTCGATCGCCCAGGCGCCGATCTCTTTCGGGTCGCCATGGGTGGTCCGACGAAGCCCAGCTTTCATCGCCTTTAGCGCCAGGGGCGGATTGGCGGCGATCCGGGCCGCCATGGCCATGGCGGTCGGCATCAGGTCGTCATGCGCGGTCACTTGGCTGACCAGGCCGATCCGCGCCGCCTCCGGCGCGTCGATGGCATCGCCGGTATAAAGCAGTTCCGCGGCCTTGGCGGGGCCGACCAGGGACGGCAGTTTCCACAGGCCGCCAACGTCGCAAATCAGGCCGCGTTTGATGAACAATTCGGCGAACACCGCCCGCTCCGAGGCGATGCGGATGTCGGCATAGAGGGCCAGTTCCATCCCCCAGCCGACCGCCGAACCGTTGACCGCGGCGATCACCGGCTTGTCGCAGTCGATGGCAGCCATGGCCGCTGGAGTAGCTTTATACTCGGTGCGCGCCTGGCGCGGAGCGTCCGAAACCTCTCCGGTCATCATCTCCTTGACGTCTTCGCCCGAGCAGAAGGCCGGATCGGAGCCGGTGACCACGACGCATAGCGCCTCAGCGTCTAGGGTCGCATAGCGAAACGCCGCCTCCACTTCGTCGTAGGCACGCCGATTCAGGGCGTTGCGCCTCTGCGGTCGGTTCAAGGTGATGCGGGCGATCCCATCCCGCGTCTCATAGAGAACGCAGTTGAAGTCGGAGGGGTGGATGGCTGGCGCTAGCATCGATGGCTCCCTTGTCTTTTTTCCATGACTCCCATCATGGGAGCGTGCTTTCAAGCGGGAAATCAGAACGCGTTCTAGGGAAGAGTCGATCCATGAGTGAAGACACGGCGCCGGACCCAAGCCAGCCGTCCATCGGCGAGGTGCGCGAAAATCACCGTTTTGATCCCGCCCCGCTTGAGGCTTGGTTCCGGGCGAATGTGGAATCGCCGGCCGAACCCCTTGAACTCA
>JAYVYH010000239.1:0-9072 GCA_043784385.1 Caulobacteraceae bacterium
CGCCTTTGCAGGCGTGGCCAAAGATGGGCCGGCGGCCTATCGCACCCTGGCTTTGCTGCAGCAGGGAAATATTCGCCTCGCCGCCGATCAGACTATCGAAGCCGAGGGCTTTTATGACTCGGCGGCCAAGGCCGCCCCCAATGACGTGCTGCGCGATCTGGCGGCGTTGCGCGCCAGCCAGGCGATCATGGATACCGCGCCATATGCTCAGGTCGAGACCCGGCTGAAAGCGCTGATCGGCGAAAAGCACCCCTTCAGCCTCCAGGCCAAGGAAATGTTGGCCCTGGCGAAGCTGCAGGCGGGTAAGCTTCAAGAGGCCCGTGGGGACTTCAACGCCCTGGGACTGACACTGGGGGTCAGCCAGAGCATGCGCGCGCGGGCTCAGGGCGCGATCGCCCTGATCGACAGCGGTCAGGCCGGCCTCGTGTCACAGGTCGTCAAGGCGGCCGCCACATTGCCGCCGCCGGCTGGCCCGACTGTCGGAGGGTCGCCGTTCGGTAGCGATCAGGGCGCGCCGGCGTCCGATGACTCCGCCCAAACCCCTGCCGGGAACCCTCAATGATCAATAGAAGCAAGCTCGGCGCCGTCGCCGCAATGGCGCTCCTGACGCTTGGCGCATGCTCCACCGTCTCCAAGGTCGGCAGCCTCAATCCCTTTCATGGCCGCGACAAAGAGAAGGGCAAAGCCGGCGCCGCGTCGAGAGCTAACCGCATCCCGGTGATCGCGCTAAATGATCAGCTCAAGGTCGCCGACGCCTTGAAAGGGCAGGATTTCTTCCTGCCCGCGCCCGCGCCCCAGGCCGATTGGCCAGTGGCCGGTGGGTCTCTGGAACAATCGATCGAAAATGTTGAAGCGGCGCCAGCGTTCCAGGTAGCCTGGAAACGATCCATTGGCTTGGCGTCATCGCGCAGGCACCACATCACCGCGCCGCCGATCGCCGTCGGCGGGACCCTGTTCGTCATGGATGGTGGTTCGACTGTTTCCGCCCACGACGCGCGCACCGGCGGGCAACTTTGGCGCCTGAACATCATGCCCAAATCGAAGCGGGACCACGAGGCCTTTGGCGGGGGCCTCTCCTATGCGGACGGTAAGATCTATGCCTCGTCAGGCTTCAAGGAGGTTGTGCAGCTAGACGCCAAGAGCGGGGCTATCGGATGGCGGACCCGGACCGAAGCGCCCCTGCACTCGGCGCCGACGGTCGCAGGTGGCCGGGTATTCGTGGTCGATGTGAACGACGAGATGCTGGCGTTCGACGCCACCAGTGGGCTTCAGCTGTGGACCTATCAGGCCCTGACCGAACCGGCCCGGATCCTCGCCGCGTCCAGTCCGGCGGTCGCCAACGACACGGTGGTGACGTCGTTCGCCTCGGGTGAACTAGTCGCGCTGCGCGCCGCCAACGGCAACGAATTGTGGAACGCCAGCCTGTCGCGCGCCAGCCGCACCAACGCGCTTTCCGAGATCCGCGACATCGCCGGACGGCCGGTGATCTACAAGACCGACGTTTTCGCCGTCAGTCACGCCGATTATTTCGCCGCCGTCGATCTGCGCACCGGCTCGGTGCGATGGACGTTGCCGGTGTCGGCCACCACCACCCCGTGGGCGGCCGGGGACGTGGTTTATGTGGTCGATCAGAGCGGCCAGGTGATCTGCGTCTCGCGCGACAGTGGTCAGCTTTATTGGATCCGGGACCTCAACGAGGGGCTGAATAAGAAGAAGCGCGCCTATTGGTCGAGCCCGCTGCTGGCGGGCAATCGTCTGATCACGCTGTCGACCCACGGGGTCGCTCTGGCGCTGAATCCAAAGACCGGGGCCACGATGGCGACCCTTCACCTCGGCTCCGACGCCCTGCTCGGACCGATCGCGGTCGGAGGCATGATCTATGCGGTTACCGAAGGCGGCCAGCTGGTCGCCATCCGGTAGACATTGGCCAAGAGCATGGATCGGCTGAAACTCGCGATCGTCGGCCGTCCGAACGTCGGAAAATCGACCCTGTTCAATCGGCTGGCGGGCAAGAAGCTCGCCATCGTCGATGACCGTCCGGGCGTAACGCGCGACCGGCGTTTCGGCACGGGTCGGCTGGGCGACATCGACCTGGAGCTGATCGACACCGCCGGCTTCGAGGACGTCACCGATGATAGTCTCGAAGCGCGCATGCGTCACCAGACCGGGCTGGCGGTGGCCCAGGCCGAGTTGATCCTGTTCGTCATCGACGCGCGTGACGGCGTCACCCCTCTCGATGAGCTGTTCGCGGGCGTGCTGCGCCGAAGCGGTAAGCCGGTGATCATCGTCGCCAACAAAACCGAGGGACGGGCCGGGGACGCTGGCGCTCTGGAGGCGTTCAATCTCGGCTTCGGCGAACCGGTTTCGATTTCGGCTGAGCACGGCGAGGGTATGGGCGATCTTTACGCCGCCGTCCTGGCCGCCGAGCCATCCGAGGCAGACCTCGAAGGGGAAGATAACGAAAGTGGCGCGGATCAGGGCGAAAAGCCGATCCGGATCGCTGTGATAGG
Organism: Caulobacteraceae bacterium; assembly: GCA_043784385.1. Lineage (GTDB taxonomy): Bacteria > Pseudomonadota > Alphaproteobacteria > Caulobacterales > Caulobacteraceae > Acaudatibacter. Next base: position 2,511 of record JAYVYH010000239.1, read on the forward strand.
GCGCCCGAACGCCGGGAAATCTACGCTGGTCAATCGCCTGATCGGCGAAGAACGCCTGCTCACCGGCCCCGAGGCCGGAATTACCCGGGACGCCGTGTCGGTCGACTGGGAATGGGACGGACGCCGCATCCGCCTGGTCGACACCGCCGGTCTTCGCCGCAAGGCGCGGATCGACGAGGCGCTGGAAAAGCTCTCCACCCAGGATACCTTGCGCTCCCTGACGTTCGCCGAGGTGGTGGTCCTGGTAATGGACGCCACCCATCCATTCGAGACCCAGGACCTGACCATCGCCGACCTGGTCGAGCGGGAGGGCAGGGCGTTGATCTTCGTGCTGGCCAAATGGGATCTGGTCGAGGATCCGGGGGCCAAACTGCGGGACTTCATCGAGCGGGCCGAGGAGGCATTGCCGCAGCTGCGCGGCGCATCGGTGGTGGCGCTGTCGGCGGAGACCGGGCGAGGGCTCGACCGCCTGATGCCGGCGGTGATCAAGGCCCATGCCGACTGGTCGACCAAGCTCAAGACGCGGGATCTGAACGACTGGCTGAAGATCGCGGTGGAGCGTCACCCGCCACCGGCCGTTCACGGCCGGCGCGTCAAACCCAAATACATGGCCCAGACCAAGGCCCGTCCGCCGACTTTCGTACTGTTCGCCAGCCACGCCGACAAGCTGCCGGAAAGCTACCGGCGCTATCTGATCAATTCGATCCGTCAGAGTTTTGATCTGCCCGGCACGCCGATCCGCATCACCGTCAAAACCGGCAAGAACCCCTACGACGAGGCCATCACCGATCCGGTCAAGGCATTTCAGGCCCGGCGGCGCAACGCGCGGACGCCCACGAAATGAAGCTGTGAACGGCGGTCGGCGGGCCAGGATCCTTTACCTGGACCAGTTCGACAACCATCGGCCCAAGGGCGCTGGGACTGATGAGCGAGTCGGGCTCCTCACCGGGAAACGCCTCAGTCCGAAGCTTGGTGCGCATCGGGCCAGGGTCAAGCAGAACAGCCCGGATCGGGGTGTTGTCGACCTCGTCGGCCCAGGCGCGCACCAAGGCTTCCAGCGCCGCCTTGCTGACGGCAAAGGCGCCCCAGAAGGCCGTTGGGCGCGCCGCCTGTTCGGCGGTGAGAAAGATCGCTCGCCCGGCGCCTGAGGCGCGCAGCGCCGGCTCCATGGCGCGGATCAGCCGGTAGGTGGCGGTGATGTTGGTGGCGACGATCTTGTCCCACACCGGCGGCGGAATATGCAGCACGGGCCGCAGGCCCAATAGAACGCCGGCGGCATGAACCAGGATGTCCAGGCGCCCGAACCTGCTCAAGATCACTTCGGCGAACTGGTCGACGCCATCGCCATGGGTCAGATCCAGTGGAACCAGGGTGACCTGTCCGCCGCCCAAGGCCTTGGCCTCGTCGTCCAAATCCTCCAGCGCGCCCTGGGTCCGACCGACCGCTATCACGTGGGCTCCGGCGACGCTTAGCGCGAGGGCCAGCGCTCGTCCGATCCCGCGCGTCGCTCCAGTGACCAGCGCCACGCGGTCGGTCAGCGGCCGTTGGTTGCCTATGATGTCAGGCCTCCTCGATCGGGCGTGCTGCCCAATGCTGGGCGATCAGGGCGCAGGCCATTAGTTGCAGTTGGTGGAAGATCATCAGCGGCAACACCAGAATGCCCACCATCGGAGCTGGGAACAGGATGCTGGCCATGGGAACGCCGGAGGCCAGGCTCTTTTTCGACCCACAGAACACGATGGCGATCTCATCGGCCTTGGAGAAGCCCAGGGCGCGGGAGGCGAACAGGGTCGCCGCCAGAACGATCGCGAGCAGGACCGCGCAGACCCCGGCCAGAGCCAGGACCTGGACGCCCGAGACTTTGGTCCACAGGCCGCCAGTCACCGCTGCGCTGAAGGCGCCATAGACCACCAGCAGGATCGACCCGCGATCGACATAGCTAACCAGCTTGCCATGGCGGCCCATCCAGCCACGGACCGCGGGCCGGGCGATCTGACCGGCCGCGAAAGGCAGGAACAGCTGAACCGCGACGGCGCCGATGGCGCCAAGGGGATTCCCGCCGCCATGGGTGCCGAGCAGCAGGCCACCAAGCAGGGGTGTGACCACGATACCAAGCAGGTTGGAAGCTGAAGCCGCACAGATCGAGGCCGCCACATTGCCCCGCGCCACCGAGGTGAAGGCTATGGACGACTGAACCGTCGAAGGCAGGCAACAGAGGAACAGGACCCCCGCCGATAGCGAGTCCGACAGCACGAAGCCGGGCAGCCGCCGCGCCGCCAGGCCCAGAAGGGGGAACAGAACAAATGTGGAGGCGATCACGAGCAGATGCAGACGCCAATGGGTCATGCCTCCGACCACCGCCTCGCGCGACAATTTCGCGCCGTGCAGAAAGAATAGCAGCCCGATGGCGAGCTTTGTCACCACGCCAAGTCCATCTGCCATCGCTCCACGAGCCGGAACGACGCTGGCCAGGGCCACCATCAGCAGAATGGCCACGACATAGGGGTCGGGTGAGAGGCGACGCAGCCAAGTTGGAACCGTCACGCGTCGACCAGAAAGGACAACTGTCGGTCCAGATGGTTGCCGCCGCCCGAGGCGATTTCGCGGTCCAGCAGGCGGGTCGGATAGTCCCCCGTGAAATAGTGGTCGGTAAACTGAGGGCAATCGGGGTTTCTGGGTCCGGCGCCCATAGCCCAATAGAGTCCGTCTACGGTGAGAAAGCCGAGGCTGTCGACCTCAAGTAGCTTGGCCATTTCCTCAAGCGTGCGATTGGCCGCCAGCAGGTCGTCGCGGTCGGGCATGTCGATGCCATAGTAATCCGGCCATTTGATCTGCGGAGAGGCCGACCGCAGATGCACCTCGGTCGCGCCGGCCTCGCGCACCATGCGAACGACACGAACCGAATTGGTGCCCCGGACGATGGAATCGTCGATCAGCATCACCCGCTTGCCCGCCAGAACCGCTCGGTTCGGGCTAAGCTTCATGCGGACGCCCATCTCGCGGGCTCCTTGCGACGGCTGGATGAAGGTTCGGCCGACATAGTGATTGCGAATGATGCCCATCTCGAACGGCACTCCGCTCTCCTGAGCGTAACCCAGCGCCGCCGGCACTCCGGAATCCGGCACCGGCACGACGACGTCCACGGGCAGGTGGCTCTCCTGAGCCAGGCGCTGGCCCAGGCGCTTACGCACGCCATAGACCGACCGGCCGTTGACCACGCTGTCCGGCATGGCGAAATAGACGTACTCGAATACGCAGGGTCGGGCCTTTTCGGCGGGGAAGGGGCGGATGGATTCTATGCCGTCCTCGGACACCACGACCATTTCACCATGTTCGACATCCCGGACAAAACGAGCGCCGATCATGTCCAGGGCCCGTGTTTCCGAAGCGAAAACCCCCTTGCCGTTCAATTCGCCCAACACAAGCGGCCGGATGCCCAGCGGATCCCGCACACCGATCAGCTTCTTGTTGGTCAGCGCCACCAGCGCGTAGCCCCCTTCGACCTGTGAGAGGGCGTCGATGAACCGGTCGACGACCTTGCGCTTACGCGACCGGGCGATAAGGTGGAGGATCACCTCCGAGTCTGAGGTCGATTGGAAGATGGCGCCGTCGGAAACCAGCCGATCGCGCAGAACCAGGAAGTTGGTCAGGTTGCCGTTGTGGGCGATGGCTATGCCACCGGCCTCAAGATCGGCGAACATCGGTTGGCCGTTGCGCAGGAAGCTGCCGCCCGACGTCGAATAGCGTGTGTGGCCTATCGCCGAGGTTCCGGGGAGCCGCTGGTTGAGGTCGGCGCCGGAGAAGGCGTCGCCCACATGACCCATGTGACGTTCTGTATGGAAGCCCTGGCCATCGAAAGCGGCGATGCCGCAGGCTTCCTGACCGCGATGCTGCAGGGCGTGAAGCCCCAGCGCTACCAGACTTGACGCCTCGGGCACGTCGAAGACGCCAAAGACACCGCATTCGAGCCTGGGACTGTCGTCATCGGGGTCTCGGGAGGACTGGAAAAACGGGGCTTGCCGATTGGCCAGGGTCAAGGCGTTTCCTCCACTTTATCGTTCGACGAGGGCCGGTGATCGCCCGCATAGCCGCCCGTCATGCGGTGATGGCGAGGGGATTGGTTGTTGGTCATGGCGGCGGCCGGGTCGGACTCGGATAGGCCGGCGAACCCAGGCGCCATGTCTCGCGCGACCTTCACGCCACGTGGCGCGAACGCCTTCAGGGCGTCGCCCGACGCGGAGGCCAAGGGATATAGTTTGGCGTCCGATACCCAGGCCGGCATCCGTTCGGGCGGGGTCACGGCCCTAATCAAAAGCACGAAGCCGCCCAGGACTACCAGCGCCCGGACCGCGCCGATTCCCAGGCCCAGAAGCCGATCGAGTCCGGACAGGCTGGTCTGCTGGACCCCCCGGGTCAGCGCGCCGCCGATCAGACGAAGAACGATGTAGGTCAAGACGAAGACGCAGAGGACGGCGGCGGTGTTGGCGATCCATTCGGTATGGATCAGGCGGCCGGCGAGTGGACCGGTGAAGCGCAGCGTCGACGCCGCCACCGTCGCGGCCGCGACCAGAGCGACGACGGTGGAGATTTCACGCGTCGCGCCGCGCACCATGCCGGCCAGCCCCGAAACCAGAAGCACGACCACGGCGGCGTAGTCGAAAACGGTCATCGGGCGGCCACGACCAATATCACGCCCACGCCTGGTCTCCGATCCTGGCCACGGCCTCCGCCAAGCGGGCCACTCCAGTCACGGCGACAAGCTGACCCCCATCGGCGGTTCCGGGAGCCAGCGCCCGCGCGAACCCCAGTTTGGCCGATTCCTTCAGGCGGGTTTCCATTCTGCTCACCGGCCGGATATCTCCCGATAGGCTGATCTCACCGAACACCACGCAATCTTGCGGCAAGGCTGTGTCTAGCGCGGATGACGCCAAGGCCGCCGCCGCGGCCAGATCGGCCGCCGGTTCAGTGATCCTCAATCCCCCAGCGACGTTCAAGTAAACGTCACGCGTGGCGAATCCAAGACCGCAGCGCGCTTCCAGAACCGCCATGACCATGGCCAGCCTCCCGCTATCCCAGCCGACTACGGCGCGGCGGGGGGTTCCGTACACCGAGGGCGCCACCAAAGCCTGGAATTCGACCAGCACCGGCCTGGAGCCCTCGATGCCGGCGAATACGGCGGCGCCGGCAGCCCGCTCCCCGCCTTCGTTCAGAAACAGCGCGGATGGATTCTTGACCTCGCCCAATCCCGCGTCGCTCATCTCAAACACGCCAATCTCATCGGTGGCGCCAAAGCGATTTTTCGCGCCGCGCAGGATGCGGAACGGGTAGCCGCGCTCGCCCTCGAAGGCGAGAACCGCGTCGACCATGTGCTCAACCACCCGGGGGCCGGCGATCTGTCCGTCCTTGGTGACGTGGCCAACCAATATGACGGCGACGCCGCGCTTCTTGGCCAGCCGCACCAGTTCCCCCGCGCAGGCCCTGACCTGGGTCACCGAACCCGGACCGGCCTCGTGGGCATCGCTCCACAGGGTCTGGATCGAATCGATGATCACCAGATCGAATTTCTCGCGCTTCAGCGCATCGACAATGTCTCGAAGTGCGGTTTCAGCGGCCAAGCTTACCGGCGCGTCAGCCAGACCCAGCCGGTGCGCGCGGCTTCGAATCTGTTCCACCGCTTCCTCGCCGGAAATGTATGCGCACTTCGCCCCCCGGCGCGCGGCCTGGGCGCAGACCTGAAGCAGCAGAGTGGATTTGCCGACGCCGGGATCGCCAGCCAGCAGAATGGCCGAGCCCGGAACCACGCCCCCGCCGCACACTCGATCGAATTCGGCGATACCAGTGGATATCCGGGGAGGACTGGGGGCTGTGGCCTCAAGCCCTTCGAAGGCTAGGCCACGAATCTTTGTCGCTCGGCTCGGTGCGAGGGCGCCCGGTGGCCGGGCGGTGGACTCTTCGACCAGACCGTTCCAGCCGCCGCACGCCGAACACTGGCCGGACCACTTGGAGTGGACCGCGCCACAGGATTGGCAGGCGTATAGGGCGCCGTCGCGGGCCATGGATCTCCGATTCGAGGTCAGAACCGATCTTAGCGGTACGCGGGAAAGGCTCTAGGCGGCTCAGCGCGGTTCGAAACGGCCTTCACGCGCAAGATCGCTGAATTTGGTGATGTTCTCGTCATAGTGCAACTTGATGGTGCCGATCGGACCATGGCGCTGCTTGCCGATGATGACTTCCGCGACATTGCGAATCTGGTCGAGCTTTTCAGTCCATTCCTGGTGCTCGATTGTGGCGTCCTTGGGTTCGACACGGCCGAGGTAATAGGCTTCTCGATAGATGAACATCACCACGTCGGCGTCCTGCTCGATCGAACCGGACTCGCGCAGGTCGGAGAGTTGCGGGCGCTTGTCGTCCCGGTTTTCAACCTGGCGCGACAGCTGGGCCAGGGCGAGGATTGGCACCGCAAGTTCCTTCGCCAGGGACTTCAGGCCCTGGGTGATCTGGCTGACTTCCTGGACCCGGTTCTCGACGCGGCCTTCGCCGCCGGTGACAAGTTGCAGGTAAT
>JAYVYH010000240.1:0-10525 GCA_043784385.1 Caulobacteraceae bacterium
AGCTTGGTGTCTCTGACCTCCGCGCCACAGATTTCAGGGTTCGGTCAGGGCAGTGAACCGAGAATGGGGCTCAACTGGTCGTTGACGAAGATGGCTCCGACATAGGGCTCGGCTGTCAAGGCTTCGACGAACCTGGCGGCCTGTTAGGTGTCCGCTAGGTCCGGCAGGCAGACACGCTGACAGTCTCGCCGTTTGCGGCCTCTGGCGGTTCCGTAGTCGTGAATCGATAGCAGGCTTGCGTGACGGTTTTGCGCTACTGACGCGATCAGCCGTCCGAAGCTTTGCTATTGCTCGACATCGCGCCATAAGTCGCCGCCTACATAGGAGAGGTTTGAAGGTCATGGCCCTGGATTCCGGCGACACCGCCAAGACGTTCCGTTGGGACGATCCACTGGATCTGCAATCCCGCCTCTCGGAGGAGGAACGGATGGTGGCGGACGCGGCCCGGTCCTACGCTCGCGAAAAACTCTTGCCTCGGGTCGTCAGCGCTTTCGCCGAAGAACGCTTTGATCGAGAGATCATGACCGAGATGGGCGCGCTCGGGTTCCTGGGCGCCACCTTGCCCGAGGCCTATGGATGCGCCGGTGTGAACCATGTGGCTTATGGTCTTATCGCTCGGGAGATCGAGGCGATCGACAGCGGCTATCGCTCTGCCATGAGCGTGCAGTCCTCCCTGGTGATGTATCCGATTTTCGCGTTCGGCTCTGAGGTTCAGCGCCGTAAGTATCTGCCGGGCATGGCCCGGGGCGAGATCGTGGGCTGTTTCGGTCTTACTGAGGCCGATGGGGGCTCGGATCCGGCCTCGATGCGGACCACGGCCAGGGCGGTGGAGGGCGGTTTCGTGCTCAACGGAGCCAAGATGTGGATTACCAATTCGCCGATCGCCGACGTCGCCCTGGTCTGGGCGAAGCTCGGTGGGGTGATCCATGGTTTCCTTGTCGATCGTGGCGCCGAGGGTTTCACCACGCCGAGGATCGGGAACAAACTCTCGCTGCGGGCTTCAGTGACCGGCGAAATCGCGCTGTCGGATGTGTTCGTGCCGGAGGACGCGATCCTGCCCGATGTCCGGGGTCTTAGGGGTCCGTTTTCCTGCCTGAACAAGGCGCGCTATGGCATTGCCTGGGGCGCCATGGGCGCGGCTGAGTTCTGCCTGCATGCCACCCGCGACTATGTCGGTTCGCGCAACGTGTTCGGCAAACCTTTGGGCGCCCGTCAACTGGTGCAGAAGAAGCTGGCCGACATGATGACCGAGATCGCGCTGGGCTATGAAGGCGCTCTCGCTTTGGGCCGGCTGATCGACCAGGGCGCCTGGGTTCCCGAGGCCATCAGCTTGATGAAACGCAACAATTGCGGCAAGGCGCTGGACATCGCCCGAGTCGCCCGTGACATGCATGGCGGCAATGGCATCAGTGGCGAGTACCACGTGATGCGCCACGCCGCGAACCTTGAGACCGTCAACACCTATGAGGGCGCCCATGACGTGCACGCCCTGATCCTTGGCCGCGCCATCACCGGCGAGAACGCGTTCTAGATCGTGGCTCCCATCAAGCCGCCTTCACTCCGCACCGTCATCGTGGCGTCGGCGGCGGGAACAGCGTTCGAGTGGTATGACTTCTTCGTCTTCGGAACGCTGTCCCCGACCATCGCCAAGAACTTTTTCTCCGCCCTGGACGCCACGGCCGGCCTTCTGGCGGCGCTGGCGTTGTTCGGGGCGGGATTCTTCTTCCGACCCATCGGCGCGCTGATCTTTGGACGTATCGGCGACCGCACTGGACGCAAAGGCGCGTTTCTTATCACTGTGACCCTGATGGGCGGCGCGACTTTTGCCATCGGCCTTCTCCCCACCTATGCCCAGGTGGGACCGATCGCGCCCATCCTATTAATCCTGATGCGGATCATTCAGGGCACCGCGTTGGGGGGCGAATATGGTGGCGCCGCGATTTATGTGGCCGAGCACGCAGGTCCAGGTCGCCGAGGGTTTTCGACCGCCTGGGTCCAGTCGTCCGCCGCTTTTGGCCTTGTGGGGGCCCTGGGGGTGATCCTGGTGGCGCGCACCTTGCTGGGCGAGGCGCAATTTACCGATGCCGGGTGGTTCGGAGGCTGGCGCCTGCCCTTCCTGGTATCCGCCGCGCTGTTGGCCATCTCCATATGGATGCGGCTCAAACTAACCGAGAGCCCGACGTTCGCGGCGATGAAGGCCGAGGGTGGCGAGGCCCAGGCGCCCTACGCGGAAGCTTTCGGCCAGTGGAAGAACCTCAAGCTGGTGCTGATCGCGCTGGTGGCGGTGATGAGTGCTCAGGGCGCGGCCTGGTACACACTGTTCTTTTACGCTGAGCAGGTGTTTCTGGAACGATTTTTGAAACTTGCGCCGCTGACTGGGACCCAGTTGCTGATCGCTATCACCGTCGCCAGCGCGCCGCTTTATGTGTTCTTCGGCTGGCTTTCCGACAAGGTGGGCCGGAAATGGGTGATCTGGGGGGGCATGACCCTCGCTCTGGTGGCGTTTTTCCCCGGGTTTCGCACCTTGACCCACTTGGCCAATCCCGCGCTTGAGGCCGCGCAGGCGAAAACGCCGGTGGTGGTAATTGCCGATCCCGCCCGTTGCTCGCTGCAGTTCGACATCGTCGGCAAAGCCAAATTCACCACGGCGTGCGACCTGGCCAAAACCGCCCTTTCGAATGCCGGGGTTTCCTATGACAACCGGGCCGCGCCCGCCGGCTCTTCGGCCGAGGTCAGGATCGGCGATATCCTGGTGGAAGCTCGCGATGCGACAGGCCTGTCCCCGACGGCCCAAAAAGCGGCGGCCGAGGACGTCAGAGCCCGCTTGATGAAGGCGTTGGCCGCCGCTGGCTATCCAGCAAGGGCCGATCCGACACACGTAAACTTCTGGGGATTGTTCAGCGTTTTGATGATCTTCGTCGTGGCGTGCACGGCGCTGTTCGGCCCCATCGCCTCCACCTTGGTCGAACTGTTCCCGACCCGGATCCGCTATACGGCGATGTCATTGCCCTATCATATCGGCACCGGCTGGGTGGGCGGGTTCGTTCCAGTCACTGCTTTTGCCATCGTCACGGCGACCGGGAATATCTACTCGGGGCTTTGGTATCCGGTAATCTTCACTGGAATCAGTGTCTTAACCCTGCCTTTCTTGCTGCCTGAGACCCGGGGCCGATCGATCGATTCCTGAAGGCGTCGCTGGCCAGCACCGCACCCAGAGCGATGGTCGCGGCGACGCCGCAGAGCGCCAGGGTATGGACCTCGCCGCCGGGGTTCTGGCTGGCCTGATAGATGGCGGTGGGCAAGGTCAGGGTTTCGCCTGGGATGGCGGCGACGAAGGTGATGGTGGCGCCGAATTCGCCCAGCGCCTTAGCGAAGCCTAGCACCGCGCCGGCGGCCAGACCCGGACCGGCCAGCGGTATGGTGACGCGCCAGAGGCGGGTCAGGGGTCCGGCGCCCAGGGTCAGGGCGGCTTCGTCGACCTCGCGGTCGATAGCCTCGATGGCTAGGCGGATGGGGCGGACCATTAGGGGAAAGGCCATGATGCTCGCCGCTAACGCCGCGCCCATCCATCGAAATGCCAGAACAATTCCAACAACTTCAAGGGCATGGCCGAATACACCGCGCCTACCGAACAGGACCAGCAGGGCAAAGCCGGTGGCTACCGGCGGGAGGACCAGCGGGAGATGCACAGCGGCGTCGAGCAGGGCCCGGCCTGGGAACCGGCCTCGCGCCAGGGCACAGGCGACGGCGAAGGCGAGCGGGAGGCCGCCGAGGATGGCGAACATGGCCACCTTCAGCGACAGCAGCACGGCGGCCAGATCGTCAGAGCCAAACAGGTTCACGAGGCGGGGGCCGGCGCCAGAAGCTCGACTGAAATTCCGCGCGCTTCAAGACGGGCCGCGAGGTCCTGAGGCGAACCGGCGCCGACGACGGCGACAAGGCGCCCGGCGCCGGCCTGATCGGTCAGGGCGTCCTCGGTGGCGCCAGCAAGTGAACAAAACTGCGCATCGCGGCGCGTGTGCAGCGCCACGGCGGCCATCAGCGGAGCGTCGGCGGCCACGATGTCGGCGTTGTTGAGCACCCGGAGGGCGCGGACAGACAGCAAATCGGCGGCGGCCGGCGCCGCGATCAAACTGACACGGCCGACGGCCGACCAGCCGCCGGCGATCGCCGCGTCCAGGCGCCGGCCGGCCAGCTCCATATTGCCTGACCGCGCGGCCTCGGCGGCGGACCCGGCCAGGACGGCGCGCAGAAACGCTCGGCGGGCGGCGAGGTCCGGATACGCCTCGCGCAACGCGTCACGGCGCCCGCCGAGCAGGGCGGCGATCGGCCCCGCCCATTCGGGAACCCGGGTCTCGACTTCGGCGCGCAATAGCGAGGCCAGCAGGGGCGCGGCCCCGGCCGTACCAATGGCGGCGACGACCTGTCCACGGTCGATGATCGCCGGCGTATAGAAATCCGACAGCTCGGGATGATCGACGGCGTTCAACGGCGCGCCGGCCATCCGTGCCGCGGCTGTCGCGGCCTCGACGAAGGCGGCGTCATAGCTGGCGATGAAGATCAGGTCGGCGCCCACGTAGGCGGTTGGATCGAGGGACTTTTCCGGGGCCAGCCGCGTGACCTGGGCTGGGGAGCCGGCGAACAGCCGCGCCTTGGCCTCGGCCGCCTCGCCGTCGCCGGCGATCACGATCCGGCGGCCCTTGAGCGGGAAGAAGGCGGGGAAGGTCTCCATCTGGGGTCACCCTAACGGAAAAACCGCGCCGGGCTTATAGCTGTTGTCGGGCAGGGGCGACGTAGCGTCTTTTCCTGGTCGCCAATGCAAGTTAACATCGTTTAGACATTCGCTTTGGGGACCGACCATGGCCAAGACATTGATCATAAATGGTAAGAGCGTCAGCGTTCAGGCCGCGCCCGACACACCGCTGCTGTGGGTGCTTCGCGACGAACTTGAGATGACCGGAACGAAATACGGTTGCGGCATCGCCCAGTGTGGCGCCTGCACCGTACACGTCGATGGGGCGGCGACCCGGTCATGCGTGACGCCGATCTCGGCCCTTGACGGGGTCAAGATCACCACCATCGAAGGATTGGAGGGCGTGCATCCGCTGCAGGCGGCCTGGGTCGAGGCCGATGTTCCTCAGTGCGGCTATTGCCAGTCGGGCCAGCTGATGAGCGCCTCGGCCCTGCTGACCAAGACGCCTCATCCCACCGACACCGATATCGACGACGCGATGAACGGCAATATCTGCCGCTGCGGTTGCTACCAGCGCATCCGCGCCGCGATCAAGGTCGCCGCCGCCCGCGCCGCCGCGCCCGTCGCCGCCTAGGGAGCCAAGTTCATGAACAAGCCGATCAAAGGTTTCGTCCTCGCGCTTCCGACTCGCCGGGATTTCGTGGTGATCTCCGCCGTCGCCGCCGGCGGCGTGATGCTGGTGGGCTGCTCGCCCAGCGACATGTTGTCGGTTGGGGCCGACGACAAGCATTTCGGTCCGTTTGGGCCGTTCCTGCGCATCGCGCCCGATGGCGCGGTGACGGTGGTCTCCAAGCACATCGAGTTCGGCCAGGGCAACCACGCCGGCCTGGCGGCCATGGTCGCCGAGGAGCTCGACGCTGACTGGGACAAGGTCAAGGTCGAACAGGCCCCGGCCAACGCCAAGGTCTACGCCAACCTCGGCATGGGGGTGCAGGGCACTGGAGGCTCTTCAGCGATCGCCAATTCCTGGCCGCAATTGCGCGCGGTTGGCGCCACCAGCCGGGCGATGTTCGTCTCCGCCGCGGCCGACCGCTGGAAGGTTCCCGCGGCCGAAATCAGCGTGAAGAACGCAGTGCTCTCCCACCCCTCGGGCAAGACCGCGACGTTCGGGGACCTGGTGGCCGACGCCGCCAAGCTGACGCCGCCCAAGGACGCTCCGCTGAAGGACCCCAAGAACTTCACCTTGATCGGCACCGATCGAGTGCGCCGAAAGGACGCGGTCGCCAAGTCGCGGGGCCAAGCGCGCTTCACGCAAGATGTGCACCTGCCCAATATGCTGACAGCCATGGTCGCCCATTCGCCGCGCTTCGGCGGCAAGGTGAAGAGCTTCGACGCCACCGAGGCGAAAAAGGTCCCGGGCGTGGTAGACGTGTTCGAGATCCCCGCCGGCGTGGCCGTGACCGCAACCAATACCTATGCGGCGCGCCAGGGCCGAGACGCGCTGAAGGTCGAGTGGAACGACGACAAGGCCGAGAAGCGCAGCTCTGACGCCATCATGGACAGCTACCACGACCTGGCCTCGGGCAAGACCCAGCCAAGCGGCGATCTGAAGTGGCAGGCTTTCGACGCCCACGGGACCGGCCCCGCGCCGGCCGGCGGCAAGGTGGTCGAGGCCAGTTTCGACTTCCCGTATCTTGCCCACGCCACCATGGAGCCGATGAACTGCGTCGCTGAGATCGGCGGAGGCAAGAACAAGCTGACCTTCGGCTCGCAGAGCCCGACGGTCGACCAGCTCAATACGGGCATGATCGTCGGCGCCCTGCCCGGCTCGGTGCAGATCGAAACTCTGTTCGCCGGCGGCTCTTTTGGCCGGCGGGCGAATTTCAAGTCCGACTATGTCACCGAATGCGTACACATCGCCAAGCATGTCGGCGGTGGCCGGCCGGTGAAGCTGGTCTGGACGCGCGAGGACGACATGACCGGCGGCTACTACCGGCCGATGGTCCACCACGCGGTCAAGGTGACCCTGGGCGACGACGGCTTCCCCGCCCACTGGAACCATCGGATCGTCAGCCAGTCGATCATGAAGGGCTCGCCCATGGGCGGCGGCGGTCTGGACGAGACGGCGGTCGAGGGGGCCAAGGGTTCACCCTATCTAAAGGCGACCCCGGTGGTCGATGGCCAGCTGATCCTGCCTGACGCCGGTGTGCCGGTGCTGTGGTGGCGGTCGGTAGGCGCCACCCACACCGCCTTCGTGATGGAGCACACGATCGACCAGCTGGCCCACGCGGCCGGCAAGGACCCGGTCGAATACCGCCGCGCGCTCTACACAAGGGCCGGGGCCAATCGCCATCTGGCCGTATTGAACCTGGCCGTTGAAAAGGCCGGTCCGACGCCGGCCGCCGGCTGGACGCGGGGCGTGGCCGTGCATGAGAGCTTCGGTTCCGTGGTCGCCCAGGTGGCCGAGGTCAAGCTGGTGAACGGCGAGCCCAGGGTTGGCCGGGTGGTCACGGCGGTCGATTGCGGCATAGCCATTTCGCCCGACCAAGTCGCCTCGCAGATGGAGGGCGGCACCTGCTATGGCCTGTCGGCGGCGTTGTTCGGGCGTATCAGTCTGAAGGACGGCGTGGTCGAGCAGAGGAACTTCGACGGATACAGGGTGCTGCGCCAGACCGAGGCGCCGCATGTCGAAACCCACATTCTGCCGTCCATGAACAAGCCCTCGGGCATCGGAGAACCCGGCTGTCCGGTGATCGGCCCGGCGGTGGCTAACGCCCTGCTGACCATGACCGGCAAGCCGACGTCTAGCCTGCCGCTGGTCAAGATTTAGGAAGCGTCGGACAAGGCGTCCGGCGTATCGACGTCGAACAGGATTCCGTTCGACGGGACCGCGACCTCGACAACGGCCGCGCCCAGGCGCTTCAGCACTGACCGCGCGCCCTCGTCGCCGGTCAGGCTTCGTAGGTCGTTGAACAGGGCCGTGCCGAATAGCGCCGGGTGGCCGCGCCGGCCCCCGAAAATGGGAACCGCCGCTGGCGCGCCTTCCCGCAGGGCGGTCGCGAGTATGGCCGGAACGTTCGCCGGGATCCGCGGCATATCGCCCAGAAACACGAACACCCCGCCACAGTCGGCCGGCAGGGCCGTGACGCCGGCGCGCAGGCTGGCGCCCATGCCTTCGGCGTGGTCGTGGGCGTGGACGATTCGCAGCCGCGCGGCCTCGCCTTCGCGCAGCGCATATTCGAGGGCGACCGGCATCACGCCGTCGTCGGCGCCGGTAACCAGGATGACCGAGCGGACTGAGGCGGTGAAGGCTGCGTCGAGGGCGGCCTCGATCAGCAGGCCGTCGCGCCACTGGGCCAGCAGCTTGCCGCCGCCGAAGCGCTTTCCCGCCCCGCCGGCCAGCACGATGGCGTCCAGCACTAGCGGCGCGCCCGTCATCTCTAGGGAGCCCTCTGTCGCCATGGCCGGTTTCCTCCTATGTAGAGCGTCAGATGAGCCCCTACGACGCCGCCCTTGTCCAGCAAAGCCGCCGCGCTCCCGCTCAAGCCCTGATGGACGGGCTGGGGCGCGGCGTGACTTATCTGCGCGTCTCGGTCACCGACCGCTGCGACCTGCGCTGCGTCTACTGCATGGCCGAGCATATGACCTTCTTGCCTAAGCGGGAGGTGTTGAGCCTCAAGGAGCTGGACCGGGTGGCCACAGTGTTCGTCGGCCTGGGCGTGCGCAAGCTGCGCCTGACCGGCGGCGAACCGCTGGTGCGCAAAGGGATCATGACCCTGATCGAGGGCCTGTCGCGGCATCTGAACACCGGGGCGCTGGACGAGATCACCCTGACCACCAATGGCACCCAGCTGGCCGCCTTCGCGCCGGACCTGGCGCGGCTGGGCGTGCGCCGGATCAATGTGTCGATGGACACGCTGGACCCTGGCCTCTTCAGGCGCCTCACCCGGGGTGGCGATCTGGCCCTGGTGCAGGCAGGCATTGAGGCCGCCGCCGGCGCCGGCCTGGCAGTCAAGATCAACGCCGTGGCCCTGGCGCGGGACAACGCCGCCGAGATTCCGGCCCTGATCCAGTGGGCCCACGATCGTGGTCACGGAATCACGCTGATCGAGACCATGCCTATGGGCGCGATCGATGAGGACCGCACCGACCAGTTTCTGTCTCTGGCCGCGGTGCGCCGAGATTTGGAGAGCTATTGGACGCTGAAGGACCTGCCACTGAATACCGGCGGGCCGGCGCGCTATGTCGAGATCGCCGAGACTGGCGGAAAGCTCGGCCTGATCACGCCGATGACGCATAATTTCTGCGAGGGTTGCAACCGCGTGCGGCTGACTTGCACAGGCACGCTGCACACTTGCCTCGGCCAGGAAGACGCCACCGATCTGCGCGCCGTGCTGCGGGCCGGAGGCGACGACGCGGCTCTGGTCCGAGCGATCGCCGGCGGGATCGGGAATAAGCCGAAGGGCCACGATTTCAGGATCGATCGCGGCTCGGCCCCGTCGGTTTCGCGGCACATGTCGACCACCGGGGGCTAGGGCCGCGTGGCCCGGGTTCTACTGTTTGGGCGGTTGCGCGATATCGCCGGCTGGCGCGAGCGCGACTTCGCCCCGGCCGAGCGGATGTCGGCGCTGAAAGCCCTGATCCGAGCGGTGGACGCCAGCCTAGCCGACGCCATTGAGGGACCGGGCGTTCAGGCGGCGGTGGACAAGGCGCTGGCGCGGGGCGACGTGAGCCTGAGCCCCAATGCCGAGGTAGCGTTTCTGCCGGCGATGAGCGGCGGATGATCCGGCTGGCTACCCAGCCGTTCGATCCAGGCGCCGAACTCAACGCCTTCAGCGCCGACCGGACCGTGACCGGTGCGGTGGCCAGTTTCCTTGGCATCGCCCGGGGCGAGGCCGGGCAGCCGGTGGCCCTGGAGCTGGAGGCCTATCCGGGCTTCACCGAACAGGCGATCGCCATCTTCGTCGAAACCGCCATCGACCGCTTTGGCCTGCAGGACGCCGCGGTTGTCCACCGGGTCGGGCCGATCGCGTCGGGCGAGCCGATCGTGCTGGTGCTGACGGCCTCGCCGCACCGGCGCGAGGCGTTGCAGGCCTGCGACTACCTGATGGACTACCTGAAATCCCGCGCGCCGTTCTGGAAGAAGGAACACGGCCCCAATGGCGTCGCCCGCTGGATCGAACCGACGGGACGGGACCTGTCGGATATCGAGCGGTGGGGGTGAGGTTACCTGTCGCGATGTTGCTCGATGAACGCCGCCACGGCCGTATTGAATGCTTCGGCACGGTCGAGGTTGATCGAATGGCCGCCTTCGATGTCGACGACCACCAAGCCCGGAATTTCGCGCGCGGCCAGGTCGCGCAGGGGCTGAAAGGCGGTTTCGCGGGTTCCGTTGATCAGCAGGGTTGGCGTGGTGATCCGGCTCAGGTCGGTGGCGACCGATAGGTTTGGGACGGTGGCGCGCATGGCGTTTGCGATCCCGCTCGGCGAAAGCAGGTCGGCGTCGGCGATCAGGTCCTCCCAGATTTCCGGTGGTAGGCGCTTCGAGGGTCGTGGATAAAACGGCAGCGTCTTCAGAGCTTCGCGGCCGCCCTGTTCCAGGGCGTCGGCGCGCGTGTGGCGTTCGCGCGGATCGCCGGTGCGCGATGGTGAGAGTCCAGAGATCGAGTTGGTGAACACTTGGCCAATCACGCGGCCCGGATGCTCCAGGGCGTAGCGCAAGGTGAGCCCTGCACCGAAGGATTGGCCGCAGATGAACCAGCGTTCGGCCCCGAGCTGTTCTCGCAGCGCTTCGAACCTCCCGACATAGGCCGCCACGCTGTAGGCCTCGGG
>JAYVYH010000241.1:0-26554 GCA_043784385.1 Caulobacteraceae bacterium
CGACACCGCCCGTCTCAAACCCAGCGTCAACAGGTTCCAGACCATCCTCGGCGTCGTCGCCGCCTGATTCCTAGCCGCAAAAGGCCCTGGGTAATTACCGTCATTGACCTTCTGAAAGAAGATCGATGGCGTTATCGTCAGATCCGGCGTGGGGTCCATTTGGCGGTCAGATGTAGCGTTAGTCTGTTCTCGCCGTTGACACCTTTTTGACCCCCAACGCCGGGTGTGCCCAGGCTGCCCGGTTGGCCAGGATAGCCAGGATAGCCGAGGCGGGTGTAGTGGTTGATCCAGGCGCTTTTGTTGACGTAGTTGACGCTGGCTTGGATTCCCGTGACGTCCCTGATCAGCGGGATATTGACGATGCCGCTGAGAGCGCCGTTCAGGCCGCCCCGTTCCTTGCCCGAAACGTCCCCCGTTGCCGCGCCGCTGGACTCGGTCAGGCTCGGGGTTCGGGTGATGAAGCAGATCGTTCCGCCTTCGGAGCTGTCGCAATAGAGTGTGCCCTGCAGTGCGCGCAGCACTTCGACGCGCTCGATGTCGGGCAGACGCAGTTCGAGCGAGCCGTCGCGGTAGAGGTTGGGCGCCGTGATCGACACATCGTCGAGATAGATGCCAACGGTCGAGGCTCTCGAGACCGAGCTGACGCCCGGGATCACGATATTGTCGCGGCCCTCCTGGTCGGCCACGGCGTTGAATGCCACCCCGGGGACGAGCCGCGTCAGGTCGTCGTAACCCGCGATCTTCTTGGTCAGCAGGTCATCGCACGACAAAACCGAGACGCTGATCGGCACGTCCTTGAGGTCTTCGCTGCGTTTCTGGGCAGTGATCACCGCCTCGCCGACCGCGCTGGCGCGGCGATGCTTAAGATCTCAAAGGAGCTTGCTCAGCCACCGCTCGAACGTAAGGTAAGGATCGCCCTGCAAAGGCCGCTGGCCAACGGCGACACCCCTGGCGGCGTCCTGGCCGCGAGCATCGCCAGTTCTCGCCGCGCCACGGACCTGGGGTCTATACCGGCGGTGATCTGGGCGCGATGGTGGCCGAGCGAGCCCACCGCAACGCCCGGCAAACGGACCAGCGGTCCGGACTCTAGAACCCGGGCGTAGAATTCGACATCGGCCAGTTGCACCAGGGCAGGGTCGAAACGATGGCCGGCGCGAAACACGAAAGTCGCGGTGGGGCCGATCCAGTTTATCGCCGGCAACAGCCGCGCAGCCCCCCAAAGGCGCCCGGCGATCGGCGCCACGAGAGCGAAGCGCGAGGGTCGATCGACGCCTGTCACCTTGACGCCCGCCAGGGTTGCGGCGGCGCCGGTCCGTTTCAGGGCGTCGATGGCGTTGCGCAGGTAGAGCGGTTCGATCAACCACTCGTCATGGTGGATCAACAGGTTCAAAGGCGCCCGCGCCGCCGCCAGCCCGGCGTTCCAGTTCTGCACCGGGTTTCCGGATCTCGACCCCTTCAGATAGCGCGCGACGGCGCTCGAATCCGGCCTGCCCGCCACGAAATCCGCCACGCTGGTCGAGCGGGAGTCATCGGTCACGATAATTTCCATCTCCACGTCTTGCTGGGCGACCACCGAGTCCAGGCACCTAGTCAACAGGTCCAGGTTTTCGTAGGCCGGGATGACGCAGCTTATTTCCAGCGTCACCGTATTCGCGCCTCGCCGTTCCCTCCGGCGCCAACCGCAAGCAGGCCACAGCAGAAGGCGAAAAGAACCATCAAGGTCTCCGTACGTAGCGGATAGTCGACCGTCGATTCGGCCATCATCAACAGGATCGCCGCGCTGGCCGCCCTCGCCGGGCCAGCGCCCCATCGCCACGCCCGGTAGCTAGAGCCGGCCAGCCAGAGGATGAAGAGGCACAGGGTCGCCGCCCCAATCCATCCCGTCTCCAGCCACAATTCGAGGTAGTCGTTGTGGGCATGGTTGAAATAGGTGGCAGCGACCAACTTCAGGGGCTCGACCGCCTGGAACACCCGCTCGAAGGACCCAAGGCCCGAGCCCAGGGGCTGAAACGACCGGGCCGCGGCGGCGACATAGGGCCACGCCTCGAAACGCAATTCGCCAGCGGTCTGTGGACCGAACCGGGCGAGGATGGGCGTCAGGCTGAAGGCCGCCACCGCACAGACGGCGAGCATGATGGCGGCCCCGATCGCCGCCAGCGGCCGCCAGCCGCGCCGTCCGCCGTCACCTCGCCAAAGCACCACGAGAGCGAGAAATACCGCCGGCCCAGCCAACAGAACCCCGGCGCGCGCCCGAATCACACCCAGCGCCACCACTGAAAACACGATGAACAACCCTGGTAGCGCGTGGCCGGGCTTAATAC
The DNA here is from genome assembly GCA_043784385.1 of Caulobacteraceae bacterium. Classification (GTDB taxonomy): domain Bacteria; phylum Pseudomonadota; class Alphaproteobacteria; order Caulobacterales; family Caulobacteraceae; genus Acaudatibacter. The sequence goes on from JAYVYH010000241.1 coordinate 2,322, forward strand.
CCCGCCTCATACCCCGCCTCCGCGCGGCGTGGCTCGCCAGGGCTGCGGCGAACGGCGCCAGGGCCAGCAGGAAGCCGGCCTCGTGATTGCGATTGGCGAACAGTCCTACCAGCGAGCCAAGATTGGTGGTTCGATACGGGTAGGCGGGGCTATCGGCCGGCGCGGCGATCTGGGCTACGCCCAACAGCAATCCGAGCGAGGCGAGGGCGATCCACAGCCATATGAGATGCCGGACCTGATCCACGGTGAGGCTTAAAGTGGCCAGGAAAATTGCCACCGGTGGGATCAACGCTAGGGCCATGCCCGCCGTCTCATCCGGCGCCAAGCTGATTGGTAGCCAAGGCAGCGCCAGATGAGCCAAGGATAGAGCTTCCAAGCGAGGCGCTTGGCCAGGGAGACGAGTCCACAACTGTGGTGGCAGCGGAATCAGCTGCAGTAGCGGGACCGCAATGACCAGTCCGAGAAGGATGAAGGCGGCGGTGGTGGTGTTGTCCTGACGCCGATAGCCACCGCGCGCCATTGGCCGGGTCGCCAGTGCGCCCAGAGGCAGGGCGCAAAGTTCAACGATCGCCAGACGCAGGGCGTTATCCCGGCTAGCGCCCCCCAGGATCGCCGAGGCGGTCACCAGCACTCCCGCAAGCACGAAAGGCATGTCGGTATGAGCGGCTTTGCCCTGACGCATCGGCCTCCAGGTCCAAGGGCTACAACCGCCCGCTACCGCGCGCTTAGCAGGGTCGCAACGCCACGACAAACCCCCGGGGGAACCATCGCGCGCGCCGCCACGTTGATCAGCGTCCAAACCGCGGACTGAAGCCCAGGAACCTTGCCATGAAATCCATCGCCAAGCCTGTCAGGTTATGCGCCCTCGTAATCGTCGTGGCCCTGGGCCTCACGGCCTGCGCGGCCGGCACGCCGGACGCTACCCACACGGCCGCTGGGGGGCCGCTCTCGGAACTGGTACTGGGATTCTGGCACGGCCTGATCGCCCCGATCACACTGCTGGTCGAAGTCATTCACCGCTACATTCCGGGGCTGATCCCGCTTTCGTGGCGGCTCTATGAGGGTTCCGGCGTCGGCGTGCCGTACGATATCGGCTTCTACTTCGGCTTGGCTGGCGGCCCCAGCTTCCTGCTCTGGCGTCGTGGGTCCTGAGCGATCAACCCCGCACTTGAGGCCGAGGTTCGCTCCGTCAGATTCGTGAGACTTTCGGCGAGATCGGTCAGCCGGAACGGCTTGGTCAGGTGTGGGACCTCTAGAGGTATAGCCTCCGCGTAGCCGGTAATGATCAAGGCCGGTGTGCCGGACCGGCGGGTTAGAAAAATCCTCGCCAGTTCGGCGCCGGTCATTCCGGGCATCAGGTGGTCGGTGATCAGCAGGTCGATGGGCAGTCCACTGTCGATCATCAGCAGCGCGTCCTGGCCATTGGCGGCCTCGCTAACAGTGTAGCCCATCTCGGCCAGCATGGCCGCCGTGGTTTCCCTGGCCAGGGTCTCGTCGTCCACCAGCAACACGTGTCCGGCGCGCGCCAGACTGGCTGGCGCGGCGCCGGTCGATCGCGGCGTGCCCGGAGTCTCCTCGGTCGTGGGCAGCCAGAGCTCGACCCGCGTTCCAAGGCCCGGCTTGGAGGAAATCGCTAGAGCGCCACCAAGTTGCGAGGCCAGTCCGTGCGCCATCGAGAGCCCCAGCCCCGTGCCGCGCCCCTGCTCCTTGGTCGAGAAGAAAGGTTCGATCGCCCGGGTGAGGGTCGCCTCGTCCATCCCCATTCCGGTGTCGGACACCGATAGGCGGATATAACGGCCGGGGGGTAGGGCCGTCCGATGTCCGCGGTCAATCAGTTCGTCGATGGCCTCTATCGACAAGCGGCCTCCCTGGGGCATGGCGTCCCGGGCGTTGACGCTCAGATTCAGTATGGCCATCTCAAGCTGATTGGCGTCTCCAAGAGCAGCTGGCAGGCCGACTGGCGTGTCGATGGTCACCTTTATCTGCGGCCCCACGGTGCTCGCCACGAGACCCTTGACTCCCGCGATCAAGCCGGCGGTATCAACAGGTCCGGTTTGCAGCGGTTGGCGGCGGGCGAACGCTAGCAGGCGTTGCACCAGGATCCTGGCCCGTTCCGCTGATTGTAGCGCCCCGTCGACCAGGCGCCGTTCGCGATCACCCGCTAGGCCCCGTTGTTGCAGCATGTCGAGACCGCCGATGATCGGCGTAAGTAGGTTGTTGAAGTCATGGGCCACCCCGCCCGTGAGCTGGCCCATGGCCTCCAGCTTCTGGCTTTGGCGCAGGACTATCTCCGTCTCTCGCCGCTCGGTGATGTCTACGGCTTCAAGGACGATAGCAACCGCGGCGCCTCGTGAATCGTTGAGAGGGCGCAAGGTGAAATCGAGCCAGCGCCAGCCGGCCGCGGGGAGTTTCAACAGGATGTCCTCGCGCCGGATCTCACCCATCGCGACCCTGGTGACCGCGGCCCGCACCGCGTCGGGGATACCAGGGCTCGTGGCGAACCAGGGCGTCCGCCAGAGACTAAGCCCGATGACAGTGTCGCGACTTACCCCAGCGGCGGCAAGCGCCGTGGTGTTGACCTCGAGCAGCACGCCTTCAAGGCTCACCAAAGCTCTGTATTGATAGCTGGTTTCAAAGAAGGTCCGGAAACGAGTCTGGGTCTCCTCCAGGGCGGCGGCGGCCTCTTTCTCGGCGGTGATGTGCCGGCCCGTGGCGTAGATCAGATCGTCTTCCGGCGCGGCCACCCAAGAAATCCAACGATAGCCGCCATCCCGGTGTTTGTGCCGGGTCTCGACGCTCGCCGACACGCCATCGGCGATCATTGAGAAGGCGGTCCGGTTCTCGGCGTGATCTTCCGGGTGGATGAAATCGGCGAAGCGCCGACCAACGACTTCCTGTGGAGTCCAACCCAGGACGGTTGTCCAAGCAGGATTGGCGCCGCGCAAAACCCCGGTGCTGTCCATCACCAGCAACAGGTCGCGCGAGTTGCGCCATAGTCGGCTCCACTCGGCGGTACGGGTCTCGACTTCCCTTTCAAGCCACCTCGCCAATTCCAGAAGATCGTGTTCGACGCTCAGGCGCTCAATGGTCCCTCGGGAATGTTCCGCAGCGGTCTCCAGCGCACCCAGGCTCATGTACCACGATCCGGCGCCGCCGGCTTCGGCGGCGAAGCGGTGATCGAATTGGTGTTCTGCCTGCGTCGTTCGGGCTTCGCGCAGTTCGTGGATATCGAAAACCGCCTGGTAGGCGGTGGCTGCGAAGCGAACCACGCTTTCCAGCCGCCGCGCGTCCTCGGAGTCGAAGCGAAGAGCCGGATCATGAGAGATGGCCCAGACGGCGGCCGGCGGCCCCCCGCGGATCTGGAACGGCGCCAGCAGGGCTTCGACAATCGACGGTTCCGCCAGCAAATCGAGCGGCTGCATTGGCGCCTGCCGATAGAGCCGGATCGCGTCCCTATCGAAGACTGCTTTGCTCAGGCGCCAGTGGTTTGCCGCCGCCGATCCTCCCCGCTCGGCAAGGTCTCCGGCGGCAGCCTGGCAACAGGATCTCTCCGCGCCGGGTTGATCCAGCTCAAGGAAGACAACCGCCGCTGAGTCGGCGCCGCACAGATCGATCACCAATTCGGCGAGGGTCCCCAGAAGCTTGTCCGGCGCCTGGGAAAGTGTCCGCGAGAGACTGACGAGCGCGTGGTTTTCCGCCCGAAAGTCGGCTGGCCGGCCCGGTCGCGCTTCAAGTTGGTCGGCGTCGACCCAATCCCAGTGCTGTTGATCTGTCTCGATTACAAGCCGAGACAACTCGGCATCCATCGGCCTGACCTTGCGAGAACGGCGCATTACCCCTCAACGCCATAAAGCCAAGGCTCGTCAAGCGCTATCGCCTGAATCGATCAGCGAATGTAACTGCTTATGGCTCCGATCAGACTGGCCACGATAGTCAGGAAGACTGCGGTGGACCCACCGGCGAAGAGCATATCGAGAGGGGAGAGGCCGTTTTCGCGGACGGCGGCTGTGGGGTTTTTCATCGGCGGACTCCAGAAGTTGAACTCGGGACTCTGATTGTCCAGCAGCCTATCGTGGTCTTTTGCTTGGAAAGTACAAACGTGCCTGGCCGAACCGGCGCGGCGACATTTGACGCGACCTTGGGCTGCGCCAGGCGCGGGCGCCGGCTGATTGGGCTCCACGTATAGCTGGCAACTTATTTCGTTTGACGACGGCGCGCGAGGCAAAAGCGGATCGGCGCGTCATGTAGCCGCTCGAACAACGCCGCGAAGACCAGGGTCGCGCCGAGCGCCAGCCACGAGGCGCTGTGGGGAGGAGTGTCGAACAGCCGGCCGAGCAGCACCTCGAACCCACGCAGCAGCGGCACATGGATCGCATAGAATGGATAGGAGATCACACCGAGGTAGCGCGCCGACCCGAGCCACGCACCGGAAACTTGGGCTTGGCTGGCGAGAGCGACCAGGGCCGGCAACATCACAACGACCTTGAAGATGATGCGTGCGGCGAAACCACCCCATTGCGGAAACCAGCGGAACAGGCAGACGGCCAGGGCCAGAGCGATCAGTGGATAGGGCAGGCGCGGTGGCGACCACCCCTGGGCCCAGAGCCGAAAGATCAGCACGCCCATGAAGAACCCGAACATCACCAGGGCGGCCCACCCCAGAGATTGGTTCGCGACCAGCCGACGTCCAGGCCGCTGTAGTTCAGGCCAGCGGCGATCAAGGCCTCGGCGGAAAGCGTGACAATGGCGACCAGGACCGGAATCGTCAGCCAGCGCGAAACTATGACGTGGAGCCCGTTGACCGCCAATTCCCAGAACAGCGACCACTGCGGGCCATGGAGCGGAAATAGTCCTCCGCCGTGCACGGCCGGCCGGCCCGCTCAGCACCGGCAGTAACAGGAACTGGGCGGCGAGCCCGAGGTCTAGTGCCTCGCCAGCCCAGGCCAACATGGCCAGGCCGGCCACGGCCCCACCCAGAATGGCCGGATAGAGACGGGCTAGCCGCAGCCTCATGTAAGCCCGTCAGCCCAGCCCGTCGGCGGGCCGCTGTTCGTAGGCCTGGGCGATGACGAAGCCGCTGAGAATGAAGAAGAAGTCCACGGCCGCTCCGGCCACCTGCAGATGCAGATTTATACCGCTGAGGTTCTCGGAATGGCTGCCGACCACCGCCAGGGCGGCTACGCCGCGCAAGCCGTCGAGGGTGGGCAGGCGGTTTTCCACCACGCCTCCCAAGCTGAGTTCTCTGGTGCGGCGACCGTGAATGTGGAATTTGCGGCGCTGCATGAGCAACGAACCCTTCTTCAGCCGCGATGGCGACCGCTTCATTCCCAACCCCATCAGCCGGGGACCCTGGGACCAGACATCGCTGCATGGCCGGGTGGTCATCGGCTTGCTGGGGGCCGAGATCGAGCGGCGGCACGGTGATCCGGAGTTCATGCCGTCGCGTCTGACGGTCGACATGTACCGCCTGCCGGACTTGTCAGCCGCCGAAGTCGTCACCCGCTTGGTGCGCGAAGGGCGCCGTATCAAGGTGATCGACGCCGAGTATGTCATCGACGGAAAATCCATGGCCCGCGCCACCTGCCAGCTGCTGCGCCGGACCCGTAATCCCGAGGGAACGGTATGGTCCCCCCCGGCTTGGGATGCTCCGGCTCCCGCCGATATCGACCCGCCGACCGATCCTCGCAGCGCCCTGGGCGGGATGTGGGAAATCCGTCCTATCTCCGGCGCTATGGGGACGCTCGGACCGCGGCGTGTGTGGATGCGCGAGGTGCGCGAACTGGTTGGTGGCGACCCCTTGACCCCGTTCGCCGAGGTCGCCGTCGGCTGCGATTTCGCCAGTCCCTTCGCCAACGCCGGCGACAAAGGCCTCGCCTATATCAATAGCGACGTGACGCTGTATCTGCACCGCCTGCCCATCACCCGATGGGTAGGATACGAGGTCGTCAACCACCAAGCCACGGACGGCGTCGCCATCGGCGAATGCGTCCTCCATGACGAGAGCGGACCCATCGGCACGGCCACCGTTACCGCCCTAGCCCAGACCCGGGGCATGGCGGGGTAGGCTTTCCAAGCCTCAGCTCTGCCGCGCGAGTAGCCCCCGGCCGACGACGTTGGCCTGTATTTCGGCGGCGCCTTCGAAGATGTTAAGGATGCGGGCGTCGCAGAGGATGCGGCTCATCTCATATTCTAGGGCGTAGCCGTTGCCGCCGTGGATCTGCACTCCGGCGTCGGCATTGCTCCAGGCGACCCGCGCGGCCAGCAGCTTGGCCATCCCCGCTTCGATGTCGCAGCGGTCGCCGGCGTCCTTCGTCCGGGCCGAGAAATAGGTCAGCTCGCGGGCGATCACCGTCTCCACCGACATCAGGGCGATCTTGTCGGAGGTGCGGGGGAAGGCGATCAGCGGCTTGCCGAACTGACGGCGCTCCAGCGCGTAAGCCAGGGCTAGGTCCAGCGCCTTTCGAGCTACGCCAATCGCGCGCGCGGCGGTCTGGATGCGGGCGCCCTCGAAGGTCGCCATCAACTGCCGAAAGCCGGCGCCCCGCGCGCCGCCCAGCAGCCCCTCGGCCACCACCGGAAAATCGTCGAGCGAGAGGACATACTCTTTCATGCCTCTATAGCCGAGCACGCCGATCTCGCTCCCCGACAGCCCCTCGTCCGGGAAAGCATCGGCCGGCGTTCCGCGGGTCTTGGCGGCCAGGAACAGCGACAGCCCGCCGTGGCCGGGGGTTTCGGTGTCGCTTCGCGCCAGCACGGTCATCAGGTCACTGCGCGAGGCGTGGGTTATCCAGGTCTTTGACCCGGTGATCCGCCAGGCGCCGTCTTCAATAAGCCGCGCCCGAGTCTTCAGCGATGCGAGATCGGACCCGACATCCGGTTCGGTGAAGACGGCGGTGGGCAACACCGCGCCCGAGGCGATGGCTGGCAACCAATGGGCCTTTTGTTCGGCCGTGCCGTTGGCTCCGATCAGTTCGCCGGCGATCTCCGACCGGGTGCCAAGAGACCCGGCGCAGATCCACCCCCGGCTGAGTTCTTCGGAGACCACGCACATGGCCAGCTTGCCCAGACCCAGGCCGCCATATTCCGGCGGGATACAGACGCCGAACACGCCGAGCGCCGCCATCTCCGCGACGATTTCGTCGGGGATCAGCACGTCGGCTAGGTGCCAGCCGTGCGCTCCGGGCGCCACGCGCTCGTCGGCGAAGCGGCGGAACTGATCTCGGATCATGTCGAGGGTCTCGTCGCCCAGGCTCTCGTCGGCTCGCCAGCCCTCAGCCAGCAACCCCGCCAGGGCGGCGCGGGTGGCCGGCGTGTTTCCCGAATCGACAAAACTGATTACCGCAGAGTCGGCGGCCAGGTTCATCGCCGCCGCGCTCGCGCCAAGGTCGCTGGGCCGGGCGATCTCATTCTGGCTCATCGGCAGGCCGCCCAATAGTTGCGCCAGATACTCTCCGAAGCCAATCTCCAGGGTCAGGCTCTCGCCCACGCCCAGCCGCCCAATGTCGTCCAGCCGCCGCGCCCAGTTCAGCAACTGGGCCAGACCCTCCACCGCGGTCGCGGTCCAGGCGAAGCCATGCACCGCCCGCTGTTCGCGCTCGATCAGGGCGGCGTCCGGCTTGCCGTTGCGCGATACGGCGTCCAGCACCGCCGCGCGTGCCGCGGTGAGATAGCTCCGTGCGGCCAGCAGCGCTTGGTTGGCGCGGGCCGCCAGATCATCGGTGGCCGTGTTGTGTTCCATCAGTGTCATCGGTCGGCCTCAGGTCTCGAATTCGGCGCGAGCGGTCATCGAGACCGCGCCGTCGCACCGGATTGCTTGAACCTCGCCCGTCCGCGCGCCCGGCGCCAGATAGATCGGCTGGCCAGCAAACAGCGGCGCCGTCGCGCGAAACTCAAAGCGCCGGATTGGCTTGCCCGCCCTCGCCTGGGCCAGGGCGTAGAGCTTCGCGGCGGTGAAAGGGCCGTGCACCACCAAGCCTGGATAGCCCTCCTCCCGGGTAGCGTATGGCGCGTCGTAGTGGATGCGGTGGGAATTGAACGTGACCGCCGAAAAGCGGAACAGGTCGGTCGGTCCGGGCGTCCAGACCTGGGCGTCGCCATGCGGCGGGGGGGCGACGGGTGTGATCGGCGCCACCGGCTCGCCCAGGCCGCGATAGACGATGGTCTGGTGCTCGGTGAGGCGCTCCCGCCCTTCCTGGGCGATCCGCCGGTCCACCTCGACGAAAACCAGGTCGCCGGTCTTGCCCGTCCGGTGTTTTACATCGGTCACGGTCAGGGTCAGCTCGGCCTTGGCGTCCAGGATCAGAGGCTGCGAGAAGGTCATGGTCGCCGCCGCGAACATCCGCCGAGGCAGGCTCACCGGCGGCAGCAGGCCGCCGCGCTTCGGATGGCCGTCCGGGCCGATCGATTCGGGACCCACGGTCTCCAGGAAATAGGCCCAATGGGCCAGCGGCGGCGGCTGTCGCTCCACGTCCGTGCCGGCGCCCTGAGCGGCGGCGAAGCGGCGCAGGCTCTCGACGTCCAGTCGCTGACGGCGGGTATCCTGGCGTCCGATATGGCCGCGCCAGGCCTCGATCTCGCTGGGGCTGATCGGCTGTGTGTCGGTCTCGATCATTCCTGGTCCTTACGCTCCCGCCACAAGTCCGTCGTCATGTAGCCGGGCGATTTCCGTCGCCGACAATCCTAGCATCTCACTCAAAACCTCGTCGGTGTCCCTGCCCAAGGCCGGCGCCGCGACGGCTGTTCGACGGGTCTCGCCGGGCAGCGTCGCCGCCGCTCCCGGGGTCAGATAGCGGTGGCCGCTGGGATGATCGATCTCGCTCAGCAGCGGATTGGCGGCGTTGAAATAGGGATCCGACTCCACCGCCTGTTTCAGGCCCTGGTAAGGACCCCAGGTGACCCCCTTGGTCGCGAACACGGCGGTCAGATCTTCGGCGACCCGAACCGCAAAGGCCGCCTCGAACAGGGGATTCAGCCGGGTGCGGTGAACGAAGCGAGCCCCCTCGTCGTGCGCGAAGCCAGCCCCGAGTTCCGCCTCCAGGGCTCCGATCTGGCCCTCCAGACCGAGCGCGCCCACCAGGCCCGTCCACTGCCTGGGCGTGATCGCCACCACCATCAGGCGCCGGCCGTCGGCGGTGACGAAGTCTCGCCCGAATGCGCCATAGAGGTCGTTGCCGGTGCGACCGCGATCCTGGCCACCGGTCGTGACCTCGCCGATCTGGCCCAGGTGGCCCAGGCTGGCTATGGCCAGGTCCGAGAGCGGAATGCGCACTTCCCGGCCCTGACCGGTGGCCCGCCGCGCCCGCTCAGCCGACACCAGGGCGAAGGCGGCATAGGCGCCGGCCAGCAGGTCCCAGGCTGGCAGCACGTGATTGACCGCCGCCGCTCCGTCGGCCGGCCCAGTCATCATCGGCACGCCAACCGCGCTGTTGACGGTATAGTCCACGGCGGGCCGACCATCCGGCCAGCCCATCACCCGAACGCAGATCAGGTCGGCGCGCCGTGCGCGCAGGCGTTCGTAGGAAAGGAAACCCTCGACCGGGAAATTGGTCACGAACAGGCCGGCGTCGTCGCCCGGCGCCGTGGCGATCCGCGCCGCCAGCTCGCGGCCCTCGGGGCGCGACAAATCCAGGGCCACCGATTTCTTCGTCTTGTTCAGTCCTTCCCAATAGAGGCTGGCGCCGTCGCCGGGCGCCAGAGGCCAGCGACGATAGTCCGGTCCGCCGCCAATCTGATCGATACGGATCACCTCCGCCCCCATCTGCGCCAGATGTAGCCCACACGACGGCCCGGCGATGAACGCCGCCGCCTCCACTACCCGCATGCCAGTCAGAAGTTCATACATCAGCGCCATCCCGTCCGAGGCCCCGCCCAGTTGAGAGGGGCTCCGGGCCGTGCCATTAAGTCGCCAATCAGGCTCCCGGCTCGAAGGGAGACTTAATACAGGGCGGCGAGGAGAAACACATGGCGACCGTGCTTATCACCGGGGCGAACCGGGGCATCGGCCTGGAACTGGCGCGGGCCTATGCCGAGGCAGGCGACCGGGTCTTTGCTTTCTGTCGCGCAGCGAACGATGCGGACAACCTCACGGCCTTGGCCAAGGCCTCCAGCGGCAAGCTTACAGTGCACGCGATGGATGTCGCCGACGGCGCTTCGATCGCCGCTGCGGCCGCGGCGATCGGCGGCGCGCCGATCGACATCCTGATCAACAACGCCGGGGTGTCCGGCGGCACGGCCCAGACCCTGGAAAAGATGGATTTCGATGTCTGGATCGACGCCCTGAAGATCATGACCATCGGCCCGTTCCGGGTGGTCCAGGCCTTCCTCACCAATCTCAAGGCCGCTCCGGCGGCCAAGGTGATGACCGTCACCAGCCAGCTGGGCGCCTCGACCTGGCCCTATGGCGGCAGCTACGCCTATTCCAGCGCCAAGGGCGGGGTGAACCGGGTCATGCAGGCCATGGCCGTGGACCTGGAGGGCCAGAACATTGCCGTCTCCCTGATCCATCCAGGGTGGGTAAAGACCGACATGGGCGGGGCCGGGGCCGATATCACTCCGGAGGAGAGCGCCGCGGGCATTCGCGCCGTGATCGCCGGCCTGACGATGGAAAACACCGGCAAATTCTACAAGTGGAACGGCGAGATCCACCCGTGGTGAAGACGCTTTAGAGGGTCACAATCCAGGCGATCATCAGGAAGAATGCCGCCGCGGCGATGCTGGCGTGACTGGCCAGGGCGATGTTGGCGATCTGGCGTGTCTGTTGACCCCACCATGCAGCACGATCACCAACGGTTCCAGACTGGCTGCGCCCAGCAGGAAGTGCACGCCGATGATCGTGGGCTTGTTGCGCACCTGGCGCAGATAGTTCAGCCCCGGATACAGCCCAAAGCCCACCGTCGCGGTGATCGGGATGACAATCGGGATCGCGATCATGCCTTCTCACCTTATGTCAGGCCGGAGAGAACCGCGCCGGGTTGAGGATCTTGGATTCCTGAGTGACAATCATTCCGATCACCTTGGGAATGTAGGCAAGCCAAACGGGGTCGGCGAAAAGAGCCGCGCGACGCTTCGAGCGCTCCTCGAAACTGTCATAGCTCCACAGATGCACGACTTGATTCACATCCCCGATTTCGGTGGAATAATAACCCACAAGCTTGCCCAGGATGCGGGTCTGGGTGGCAAGGCCCTCGGCCTCGTAGAGGGCCAGGTAAGGGCCGACCTTGCCCGGGAACAGGGTGTAGGTGCGCATCTCGACGATCATGAGGTTTCTCCGTTGATTTCGCCGTGTTGTGTCGAAGCGGTTCTTGGGGTCAGGTTAGCGCATGATCGCCAGAGTACGGGATCAAAAACGCGCCAAACCCAGGGAGAACCGTTTTGCTCAAGACCATCCAGCTGGGGCGCAACAGCGGCCTGATCGTCTCGCGCCTGTGCCTGGGCACGATGAACTTCGGCGAGCCAGGACGCGGCCACCAGGGCGACTGGACTCTGGGGATCGATGACGCCCGGCCGCTGTTCAAGGCGGCGATCGACCGCGGCCTCTACTATTTCGACTGCGCCGACATCTATGGGATCGGCGCCAGCGAGATCGTGGTGGGTGCCTTGCTGCGCGAACTGCTGCCCCGCGCAGAGTATGTGCTCGCGACCAAGATCGCCATGCCGATGGGCCGCAACCGCAACCAGGGCGGCTTGTCGCGCAAGCACGTGATGGAGGCCGTCGACGCCTGCCTGAAGCGCCTCGGCCACGACTATATCGACCACTTGGTCATCCATCGCCATCCCCAGGGCGTGCCCGGCTATGAGGCCACGCCTATCGAGGAGACCCTGGAGGCGCTGCACGACGTGGTGAAGGCCGGCAAGGCGCTCTATCTAGGCGCGTCGTCGATGTTCGCCTGGCAGTTCGCCGAGCTGCAGCTGACCGCGAAGATGAACCGCTGGACGCCGTTCGTCTCGATGCAGAACCACTACAACCTCGTCTATCGCGAGGAAGAGCGCGAGATGCTGCCCTATTGTGAGAACAGCGGCGTCGCGGTCACTCCGTGGTCGCCGCTGGCGCGGGGGATTTTGGCAGGCGCCTATCAGGGCGGCTTCGCCGGTGGGTCGACCGCGCGCAGCCAGGGTCGCGACCGGATGCGCACCGAAAGCCTCTACCAGGGCGAGGCGGTGTTCGATATTGCCGGCCGGGTGATCGAGACCGCCGACAAATACGGCAAGACCCCGGCCCAGATCGCTCTGGCCTGGCTTCTATCGAAACCCGCCGTCACCGCTCCGATCGTCGGGGTCTCACGGGTCGAACAGCTCGACCAACTGGTGGCCGCGACCGAGATCACGCTTGAGGCGGCTGATGTGGCCTATCTAGAGGAAATCTACCGCCCGGTGGTCAACCTGCTGTCGATAGGGTCTAGCTGAGAGTGTAGCTAGAAGTTTACGCCATACCCTTCAGGATCGTCTGCTTCCGCTTCTCGGTAAAGGCGTGCTCCTTCTGCATATGGACGAAGCGGACGTGGTCGCGCCCGGCGGCTGACATCTTGTCGAACCAGTCGTCCTACCCCAGAATTTCGCCGAGCCGGGGGCGTTCCGGTGGAGTATCTGCACGTCGGTCCTCTTCGGCTCGCGACTGCGCAATATGCCCCTGTTGAAGTGGGCGTGCAGGGTCACACGGTCGCTGGGGTCGGTGCGGTCACCCTGCCAATGCCAGACGCCGTGGGTGAAGAACGCCACCGAGCCCTTGGGCATCTCGATCAGCACGCCTGCGTTGTGGCTCTCGCCGGGGCGAGGATGGCGCCGCATCTTGGGGCTGCCGGCACGATCCAAGTGGGTCCCGACGCCAGGGTCCAATCCTCCAGCGCCCGGACGCTAACGTCAGTCAGCGCGAACTCAGGATAGGGTTCGGGCACGTGCGAGTAGTCGGTGTGCATCGGGATCACGCCGGGTCCAGGGCCTTTCCTGATGCTGCTGAACGAGGCGATCACCGCGCCGCGGCCGAGCGAGGCGTCCGACAGTAACTCCACATGGCCGGGCAGGGTGATCATCGGGAATCTTCCTCGTGTTAGGTCGCGCCGGTCAGGCCGGGGCGTTCAGAAAGGCGACGACGGCGTTCATTGTCTCGGGCGTATATCCGATGGCCATGCCGTGCGAGCCGCGCGGCAGCACCTGAAGTCGGGCGTCGGGGATCAGCCGGGCCATCTCCACCGACTGGCCGACCGGTGTCAGCACATCCTCGGCGCCAATTGGGACACGGGCCGGGATTGTCACTGGATTGGAAACCGCGGCGTTTGATGCCGAGAATGGTGACAGCCGGGCCGAGTTTCGGGTCATCAACCTGACCGCCGCCAGCAAGTTCATGTGGCCGATCTCTGACCGGGGGCTGGAGCGCTGGCTGACCTATCTGTCGACGCCGATCCTGGTGATCCACGGCGAGGCCGGTTCCTGAAGGAGGGCGAGCAGAGCCGACTTACCCCTGGGCACCAGGATACTTCCTATTTGCAGGTGCGCGGATCGCAGTTGGTGGCGTGTTGGATCAGCCTCGACGCCTTGCCGAAGCAACATTGCCTGGAGTTCGTGCGTGGCCCGCACCCGGGCGTGCTCTACAACGGCTCGGCCTTCGCGGCCGACGATAAGACCGCCCCGCTCTACCGCCACTCGCCATTGCCGCGCCCACCTGAAATCCAGGTCCGGCGCGACGACTTTGACATCGTCTCCTCGAACGTGACGCCGGGCGATGTGATTGTCATTCACCTGGGCGTGCCGCATGGGGGGCCGGAACCGATGAAGGGATGCGCCGCCGCGCGGTCTCACGGCGCTTCCTGGGTCCCGATGTGGTCTATGATGGCCGAGTACGCAACGAACGGGGAGCCAGGGAAGGCAATGATCAGGCTCTGGTCGGCGTCTACGCGGGGCTCGCCGACGGCGACCCGTTTCCCTACGTCTAGCTCGAACGCGTCTGATCAGGGGTGATCGCGCGGAACCGGCTTGCGCCCGGCGGAGACTTGGCGTTTCACGATCCCGACGAAGTGTTACAGACCCAACCGTGATCGGGTTTCCGCCCAAGAGGAAGATTCATGTCAGAAGCCTACATCATTGACGCTGTCCGCACCCCGCGCGGTATCGGCAAGCCCGGCAAGGGCGCCCTGTCCCATCTGCATCCGCAACATCTGGGCGCCACTGTGCTGCGCGCCCTGAAAGAGCGCAACAATCTCAACACCGGTGACATCGATGACGTGATCTTCTCGACCAGCACCCAGAAGGGCAAGCAGGGCGGCGATCTGGGCCGGATGTCGGCCTTGGCGGCCGGCTTCGACATCACCGCCAGCGGGGTGACTCTCGACCGCTTTTGCGGAGGCGGCATAACCGCGGTCAATCTGGCGGCGGCGCAGGTCATGTCCGGCATGGAAGATCTGGTCATCGCCGGGGGCGTGGAGATGATGTCCTACACGACCACGATCGGCGCGGAGGAGGCCGCCGCCGGACTCCGGCCCCTCGGCATGGGCGCGGGCAACGTCGCCCTGCAGAAGATGCATCCGCAATCGCACCAGGGTGTGTGTGGCGACGCGATCGCCGCCATGGAAGGCATCACCCGCGAAGCTGTGGACGCGCTTGGGCTGGAAAGCCAACATCGCGCCAACGTCGCCATCCGCGAGGGCCGTTTCGCCAAGAGCCTAGTGACCGTCTACAATGAAGACGGCTCGGTGGCCCTGGATCATGAGGAGTTCCCGCGGCCGCAGACCACTGCCGAAGGTCTTGCCGGTCTCAAGGCGTCCTTCGATCTTATCGCCGACATGTCGGTGTTCGCCGATGGAACGACTTTCCGCCAGGCCATTAACCAACGCTATCCAGACGTGAAGTGGACCGGTGTTCACCACGCCGGCAATTCTTCCGGCGTCGTGGACGGAGCGGCGGCGATCCTGCTGAGCTCCAAAACCTATGCCGACAAGCATGGCCTCAAGCCCCGCGCGCGCATTGTCGCCACCGCCAATATCGGCGACTGCCCGACTCTGATGCTTAACGCCCCAGTGCCGGCGGCGCGCAAGGTGCTGGCCAGAGCCGGCCTTACGGTCGATGACATCGATCTTTGGGAGATCAATGAAGCCTTCGCCGTGGTGGCCGAGAAGTTCCAGCGCGACCTGAAGCTCGATAGGAACAAGGTCAATGTGAACGGCGGCGCCTGCGCCCTGGGCCACCCGATCGGCGCCACCGGCTCGATGCTGATCGGCACGGTGCTCGACGAACTTGAACGCCGCGGCCTGAGGCGCGGCTTGGTCACCATGTGCGCCGCTGGCGGCATGGCCCCGGCGATCATCATTGAGCGTATCTAGCCAACTCCATGCCGCCGCCGCCCATTGAGGGCGGCGGCGGGTGACCTTATCAGCGGCAAGTAACGTTGTTGCGATCGATCTGCTGGCCGATTAAGGCGCCGCCACCAGCACCAAGGACCGTGCCGAGGGCCTCCGACCCGCCGGGGGCCAAAACATTGCCCAGAACACCACCTGCCAACGCGCCGACGATTAGGCCGGTCGTGCCGTTGGAGCGCCGACAATAGTATCGACCGTCCTGGCCACGATAGATACGTTCATTGTACGCCATGCGCCTTTCGCCAGCGCGCGGATCGTTGCGATAGTATCGACCGGCATCATAGCCGCCGTAAGCGGGGTCTGGCCGGTTGTAGTCGTAGCCTGCATAGCGTGGTCCTTCATCACCGTAGGTCGAGCATCCCGAGACCAGGGCCGCCATCGCAAGTGCTGGAATAACAAAGCGCATAGACATGATTAATTCTCCGGAAAGCCCTTGGCAAACGCTTGCACGCACCATTGGTTGCATGGACTTGAGGGTGAGCGCGGATGCGTTGTGAAGACTCTAGATTCGTCCTGAATTCTGCTGTGTCGTAGAGTCAATCGGCGCTGTGAGCCACTCGGTTGGCCGGGCGTGCCTCAACTATCGCGAAAGGTCTCGTTTGTGCGGGCGAGCCTCGGACGAACGGAGCGGCAGATATGCCTAACCGGATAGTTTCATTCTGTTTTTTAGAGTTACGTCCAAGTAATAGAGGCGCCGGCGAACGGACCAGATCCGGCTGTCTGCGACTATCTCGCTACCTAGTTGGACTGTATTTATATGGTTACGTTGTCAAAGATATCCGTAAAATTTTAATAAATACCTAATTACGAGGTCGATGGGCGGGTCGTGGTCGATGTTTGGGTCGAGGTCCGCGATAAATGGTGGTGACTCACGCTCGGTCAAACAATCATCGCTCACCTGAGCGGGCTGGGCGATAGTCCAATAACGCTTCAAAACATGGATTTAATGCGTCTTGACGACCCCGTCGTTCGCGTAATTGTTCATTCTGTGACAATCGTTCACAATACAAAAATTGCCCCAACTGTAAAATTACGGTATTTAGTTTTCCTCATGAATACTAGATATCGCGCTTCGGCGACGTCTGGCCGTCACGGGGAAATCAAATGATAAACAATGTGAAATACACGCTCGCAGCCGCCGCGATGCTTTCCTCTTTGCTTGCCGCCTCGGCAGTGTCAGCAGGAGTCATCATCAAGACGGTCGACGTTGGCTCTGGTCCGTTGGCGGTGGTGCCGCTGTCGGTCAGCACAAATGCGGACACTTATGACTTTGAATTCGACGTCACCAATCCAGCCACTCAGATCGAATTCATCGCCGACCAAAGCGGCCCCTATCCGGTCATGCAGTTCCAGTTGTATTCCGGCGCGCCGGGCAGCGGCGAATTCCTGGGTCAATCGACCTACACGCCGGGCGCCACCCTGAATTTCGGCGCCGGCGCCGGTTCCTACTATGCCGAGATCACGCCCGCGGGTATCGGCGTTGGCGGGGATATCCCATCGGGGGTTCCGGAACCCTCCGCCTGGGCCATGATGCTGGTCGGCTTTGGCGGCGTGGGCGTGGCGATGCGTTCGCGTCGTAAGCTGATCTCTGTCGCCGCCTGACTTGGTTGTCAGCCCGGCGGGGCCAAGCTCGCCCGCCATTGCTCCAGCAACCCAGTCGCGCGCGCGCGGGCGGTAGGCAGGTTCTCAGCTTGGCTCGGCGTTCGTGGGGCTGCTGTGAACCAGTAGAACGTGTTGGCCGTTGTTGTTTCGAGGGGCCGGAGGGCCAGTCCCGCCTTTGACGCCCGGCCAATATCGCGTAAGGCGAAACCTGCGGTTTCGCCTTGACCGGATCCAGACCGGTAAGTCACTCCAGGCTGACACCTTGTGGGCGTCCAGGAATGGGGTCGACACGCCGGTTGAGCGCGCGTCGGGACGGGTTGCGCTCGCGACGCCGGCCAGTATGGATTTCATTGGCAGCGTCCTCGCGGGACCGGTGGCGTTGAAAACCCCGAACGTGCGCGTTTCGGCCATTCGGATCGTCTATTCGGCCAGATCTCGTGCATCAATGAATTGCACGGGATCGGTCCCGTCGCCGGGCGCGAGCACCTCGCCGCCGCGCGCCACGCGGATCTACCAATGGGTGAGCCGATCGCTTTCATCTCCCGGGCCGACGATCGGTCCCGGCCGGATGATGGTCGTGACGCCTGAAAACCGCGCGCTTGCTTCCCGCTCGCTGACCACCTTGAGCGAGCCATAGCGCGCACTGTTGCTGGCGCGCAGGGTCTCCTGGGTCTCGACCATGGCGTCTTTGCCATCATAGCGTGGGACCGCGGCGGTTTCGTCTGCTGGTCTATCGTTCGCCGCATAGACCGAAATCGTCGAGATGAAGATATATTGGCCGACCTTGCCGCTCAGCACCCGGTCGGCGTTCCGCACCCAGAACGGCAGTGTGGTCGGATTATGGATGGAGACCTCCCATTCGCGGCCTTCCAAGGGCTTGAGATCGCCGGTGTTGCGATCCACGATCAACTCCTCGACCTCGCCCAGCCGTTCGTCCGGCTGCGTGCCGCGATTGACCAAGGCCAACTTGCGGCCTCGCTCCAGAGCGTAGCGCATCTGATGGGGGCCAGTGAAACCGGCGCCACCCAGACGCAGTATCCTCAGTGGCTTGGCCAGTCCAGCGGACCCGTCCGCCACCAAAGTGGTGTGGGTCGATATCGCCAGACCCGGCGCCGTGAGCGCGGCAAGCTTCACAAACCGCCGTAGCGTGGACCCCATCGCCGTCTTCCCAGGAAATCGGGTTTGATCGAGACCCCATAAAACCATACATCCTCGCTTGCGGGGGTGGACCATCGCCGACTAATGAAGAGTCGAAAAAGAGGTCGAGGACCGGCCCAAAACCAATCGAGGGAGTTAGGCCATGACCGAGACCAAGGACGCCTCAGGGGCCGCGCCGACGCACTATGACGCCGTGGTGGTGGGCGGCGGTTTCGCCGGCCTCTATAGCCTGCACAAAATGCGCGGCCAGGGCCTCAAGGTTCGGGCCTACGAGGCTGGAGACGGGGTCGGAGGCACCTGGTTCTGGAACCGCTATCCCGGCGCGCGCGTGGATATCCAAAGCCTGGAATATTCCTATCAGTTCGACGAGGATCTTCAGCAGCAATGGGCGTGGAGCGAACGCTATGCGCCGCAGTCGGAATTGCTGGACTATGCCAACCACGTGGCCGACCGCTTCAACCTCTGGCCCGACATTCAGCTCAACACCCGGGTCACTGCGGCCCATCTCGATGAGGCCGTCGGCGTCTGGCGGGTGGCCACCAGCGCCGGCGACGCGGTGACCGCCGACAATCTGGTCATGGCCACCGGCTGCCTGTCGTCGACCAACATGCCCAGCTTCGAGGGCCTGGACAGCTTCAAGGGCCGCACCTTTCATACCGGCCGTTGGCCCAAGACGCCGGTGGACTTCTCCGGCCGCCGCGTCGGGGTTATCGGCACCGGCTCCTCGGCGATCCAGTCGATACCACTGATCGCGGTCCAGGCCGACCATCTGACGGTGTTTCAGCGCACCGCCAACTACTCGGTCCCGGCCCACAATGGCCCGATCCCCGAGGCGGTGGTGCGCGACGTCAAGGGCCGCTACGCCGACTACCGTGCCGCCAACAACGCCACCGCGCTCGGCGCGGACTGGGACTACCGCACCGACACGGCGATGGAACATACCCATGAAGAGCGGGTCGCCGAATACGAACGGCGTTGGGCCAAGGGCGGGCTGAGCTTTTATGGATCCTTCGTCGACCTGCTGACCGATCCGGTGGCCAACAACACCGCCGCCGAGTTCATCCGCAGTAAAATCCGCCAGATCGTCAAGGACCCGGCGGTGGCCGAAAGGCTATGCCCCACAGCCGCCTTGGCCTGTAAGCGTATCTGCGTCGACACCGGCTACTACGACACCTTCAACCGGTCCAACGTCAACCTGGTGGATATTCGCGCCGCGCCGATCGTGGCCGTCACACCCGATGGCCTGCGCACCGCCGACGCCGAATACGCGCTCGATGATCTGGTTTTCGCCACCGGCTTCGACGCCATGACTGGCACGCTGATGCGCATGGATATCCAGGGCGTGGGCGGCTTGGCGCTGAAGGACGCCTGGGCAGAGGGGCCGAAGAACTATCTGGGCCTTTGTGTCGCTGGATTTCCCAATCTGTTCATCATCGCGGGCCCTGGCAGTCCTTCGGTGTTGACCAATATGCTGCCGTCGATCGAGCAGCACGTGAACTGGATCGCCAAGACCATCGCCGACCTGCGCGAACGGGGGCTGAAGCGCATCGAGGCAAAGGTCGACGCTCAGGAAGCGTGGGTTGCACACGTCAATGAGACCGCCGCTCCTACCATCCTGCCGACCTGCAACAGTTGGTATCTGGGCGCCAACATCCCCGGCAAGCCGCGGGTGTTTATGCCCTACCTCGGCTTCGCTCCCTATGTCGCCAAATGCGACGAGGTGGTGGCCAATGGCTACGAGGGATTCGAGCTGGCCTGAAGTCCAAGAGCCCGCCGCCGGCGGTCGCCGGCGGCGGGAACGGGCGCTACCCTTCCCTGGCGAGCTTCAGGATATAGGCTCGAATTGATTCGGCCTGTTCTGGCGTCAGGTATTTGCTGAAGCTGACCATTCCGTTGGACTTCAGCGCGCCGTCAAGGACGACGGCCTTGAACGCCTCGTTGGAGGTGATCATCGGCGAGGCCTTAAGGTTGGGCAGGTAGTGGCCGGTGGCGTTGGCGCTGTGGCAGACCGCGCAGTTCTGATGGAACAGCAGCATGCCCGCCCCGGCCTCGCCGGTTGTGGTCACGGCGGCCAGATCGAGCTTCGGCGCGGGCGTTGTGGGGAAGGCCGGGGCGGTGTCCGTGCCGCCGATCTTAAACACCAGCAGGCGGCCGGGCAGGCGTGGACGGTCGGGAAGGGCCCAGTGAGCGGCCAGGGGGGCCGCGCCGCCATACCCGGCCATCACAGCCACATATTGCGCGCCGTCGATCGAATAGGTGGACGCGGCGGCGATCACACCGTTGCCCACGTCATAGCGCCAGACTTCCTTGCCGGTCTTAGAGTCATAGGCCGCGAACTGACCCTCGGCGTCGCCCTGGAACACCAAGCCTCCGGCCGTGGCCAGGACACCGGCGTTCCAGAAGTGTGGATGTTGGACGGTCCAGCGGGCCTCCTGCTTCACCGGATCCCAGGCGATCAGCTCGCCGCGCAGCAGCGACTTCATCGCGTTCTGCTGGGCCTTGTCGTCGGGCAGCGCCCATAGCGCCATGTCCAGTCCCAGGTTCCAGCCGCCCTCGCGATTGACGAACTTGGGATCGTTGCCATAGGCGAAGATCGACTCCATGGCAGGTATGAACACCAGACCCTGGCCGGGATCATAGGCCATCGGCTGCCAGTTGTGGCCGCCGTAGGGCGCTGGCGAGACCAGGGCCGGCTTCTCCCGGAATCGCGCCTCGGCGTTCTCGATCGGCCGGCCGGTCTTCAGATCCACGCCGGTGGCCCAGGTGGTGGTCACATAGTTCTTGGCGCTGATCAGCTCTCCGGTCACCCGGTCGAGCACATAGAAAAAGCCGTTCTTCGAAGCCTGCATCACCACCTTGCGCGGGCGGCCGGCGATGGTCAGGTCGGCCAGCATCAGATGCTGGTCGGCGTCATAGTCCCAGTTGTCGTCGGGCGTGGGCTGATAGTGCCAGACATATTTGCCGGTGTCGGCGTTGACCGCGATGATCGACGACAGGAACAGATTGTCCGACTTGCCGTCCGATCGGTTGACCGCCGACCAGGGCGAGCCGTTGCCGGCCCCGAAATAGATCAGATTGCTGTCCGGGTCATAGGTGATGGTGTCCCAAACGGTGCCCCCACCGCCGGACGCCGGAATTCCCCCGCCCCAGGTCGCCCGCGCCTTTTGCGCCAGCACCGGATCGGAGACCGCGCCATCGGCCTTTCCGGCCGGATTGGGCGTGGTGTAGAACCGCCACGCCAGCTTGCCGGTCTGGGCGTCATACGCCGACAGGTAGCCGCGCACGCCATATTCCGCGCCGCCGTTGCCGATCAGCACACGGCCCTTGATCAGTCTGGGCGCGCCGGTAATGGTGTAGGGCTTGGATTGATCGACGGTGACCGTGCTCCAGACGACTTTGCCGGTCTTCTGGTCGAGCGCGATCAACCGTCCGTCCAGGGCGCCGACGTAGACCTTGCCCTCCCAGACCGCGACGCCGCGGTTGACCACGTCGCAACAGGCCGAGAAGCCCCGCTGGCGGTCGACCTTCGGGTCGTATTCCCAGATCAGCTTGCCGGTCTTGGCGTCGAACGCATAGACCTTTGACCAGGCGGTGGTGGTGTAGAGCACCCCATCGATCATCAGGGGCGTCGCCTCCTGCCCGCGGTCGGTGTCGAAGTCATGGTGCCAGGCTAAGGCGAGCTTCGGCGCGGTCTGGATATTGACCTGCGTCAGCGGGCTGAACCGTTGATCGGCATAGGTCCGCCCGGTCAGCAACCAGTTCTGATTGTCGGATCCCGCGGCCAGCAGCCTCTGACCATCAACATGGCCTGCGCCGCCATCCCAGGCCGCCAGCCCGAGGCACGCGGCAGCCAGGCCAACTCCCGCCAAAAGTCTTACGTACGGTCTGATCACCTGGTGGTTCCTCCGCGACGGTGGGGCCGGTCCCAAACCGCCGGCTTGAATTTGAGCGCTGCTATTTCTTACATTGAGACGCGGATTTCAAATAGGCGACAATCCTGTGGATATCCTCATCCGGTAGGGCGCCGCCGAACGCCACCATCCGCGTGCCGGATACGCCGTGGCTGATGGTGTGGAAAACCTCGTCGTCAGACCCCCCATGCAGCCAGTCACAATCGAACAGATTGGGCGCGTCGCCGTTGGCGCCATTCATCTTATGGCAATAGGCGCCGCAGGTGCCTACGAAGATCGACCTGCCCCGGGCGATGTCGCTGGGCGCGTCAAACCTGGGGGTGGTCGCCGCGGCCAGCGTGGCTATCGATGCGCCGGTTTGCGCCGCGGCGCCCGTCGAGCCCCCGAACCAGGCCGCCGCCAGCGCGGCCACGACGGACAATCTGTTTAGCTTCATTTCAGGTCCTGATTCATCCCGGCTCAGCCAGAGCCCGGCGCGCCGTCATTTGTCCAGCGAGAACACGAAGATCTGACCGCCCTCGGGCAGTATCGATCCAGCGCCGGCGAATCCGTCAATGCTGGCCCAGCCGCCGGATGGGATGGCGACATAGGGCTTGCCGTCGATTTCATAGACGATCGGTTGGCCGCGCGCCGCGCCACCCATGCGGAACGACCATAGCTTGTCGCCAGTTGCCTGGTCGAAAGCCAGGGCTTCGCCGCGCATATTGGCCGTGAACAGCACACCACCCGCGGTCGTCACCACCCCCGACATCATCGGCTTGGCGTCGCGATAGCGCCACTTCACCTTGCCGGTTTTCACGTCGATAGCCGAAAGCAGCCCATAGGACTTGTTTTCATTGGCGTCGGTGGTGTCGGGCATGCCGCCCATGAAGGGAATGCCCTTCACATAGGTAACCATTCCCTTTTGATACTTCTGGCAGGCCTCGATCGAGGGGGCATAGACCAAGCCCGTGGTCGGATCATAGGCGCCTGACCACGAGCCGTTCATGCCGCCCAGATTGGACGGACAGACCCGCTTGGTGGCGTTGTCCTGTGGCAGGGCGTCGGGATCGACCATCGGCCGGCCCTTGTCATCGACGCCCTTGGCCCAGTTAAGCTGTTCGACATATTGGGTAGCGCGCAGGAATTTCCCCGTCACGCGATCGAGCAGATAGAAATAACCGTTGCGGTTGGGCTGGGCGATCGCCTTGACCGGTTTGCCGCCAAATTCGGTGTCGATCAGGAACAGCTGGGTGTTGCCGTCGAAATCCCAGACATCGTGCGGCGTGAACTGGAAATACCATTTCATCTTGCCGGTCTTGGGATCGAGCGCCAGCACCGAGTCCGAATAGAGATTGTCGCCGGCGCGGGTGTCGCCGTTCCAGTCGGGCGAGGGGTTGCCCACCGTCCAGAAAAGTGTGTCGGTCTCGGCGTCATAGGCGCCGGTGGTCCAGGCGGGAGCACCGCCCGATTTCCAGGAGTCTCCGGCCCAGCTCTTCAGGACCGCGGTGTCCTGGCCGGGAACGGTGTGAACCCGCCAGACCTGTTTGCCAGTCTTCAGGTCGTAGGCGTCGAGAAAGCCGCCCGCGCCGAATTCCCCGCCCGCGACACCGGTGTAGACCAGATTGCCGATGATCAACGGCGCGGAAGTGGCCGAATACCCATCCTTGTAGTCGGCCAGCAGTATGTTCCAAGCGACCTTGCCGGTCATTCGGTCAAAGGCGATCAGGTGCGCGTCCAGCGTAGCCATGAACACCAGGTCGCCGCCAATGGCCACCCCGCGATTGGCCGGTCCGCAGCACAGGCGCAGGTCGTCGGGCAGCTTGACGTCATAACGCCACCGGAACGCGCCAGTCTTGGCGTCGAGCGCGATCAGCCGATTGTAGGAGGTGGTGATATACATCACTCCGCCATAGACGACGGGTGACGCCTCGAACTGGCCGGTGGTGCCGGTCGGCGCCGACCAAGCCACGTGAAGCCCCTTCACGGTCGACGCGTTGAGGCTTTTCACCGGGCTGTTGCGGAAATTCCGATAGCCGCCGCCATAGAGCAGCCATTGGCTGGGATCGGCGGGGCTCTTGCTCAGCAGGTCCTGGGTCACGGGTCCGGCGCCCGCTCCCACCGGAGGATCGGCGTACCAAGCGGTCGGCGGCGGCGGCAAGGCGATTTCCGCGCTATTGGTCCCGGCGGCGGGGGGGGCGGCGGCCAGGGCCAAACCGGCCGTCGCGACCAGCGCGAC
>JAYVYH010000242.1:0-6863 GCA_043784385.1 Caulobacteraceae bacterium
CGCATGTGAGGCGATGACCGCCTTCCACCGGGCGCCAATCTGGTCCTCATACCGGTCGAACAACGCCGATTCCCAGATCAGGCGGATCGCCAGAAAGTCGGTGACCGTCGCGTCCGCGCCGCCGCCGAGCTCCGCCTGCCAGAGCCGGTAGCGCCCGTATTGCGCCCAGCCGCCCAGTGTCATCAGCAACTGGTGGAAGTAGGTTTCCAGAGCCTCGGCGGGGAGCGAAAGGCGCTGCACCGCATCGGCAAGCGCGTGCGGCGCACTTTCCGGCGCCTCCGAGACATGAGTCGCAAAGCCCGATAGGCCGACAATCTCTGGGGTCAGATCATGGGTCGCGACGGCACGCCAGGCGCCATAGGCGGCTCTGCCGCGCGGAGCTGCCCAAAGCGCCTGCCCTTCGTCGAAATATCCAGACGCCCAGGCGCCGAACCGCTCTGAAATCAGCCCCGGCCAGTCTATCCCTGAGGCCTCCGCGGCGAGGTCGGCGATGCTCGGCGCCGCGCTGATGTCGGGCTTCGAGACCCGAGCTGCGGACTTGAGCGCCGCGAGGTTCGCCGGGCGCAGCGCCGACGGCGCGCTCACCAGAGCGTCCAATAGATCGGCATCGGTGATGACACCGCTGGCGATCCGCTCCTCGTACCAGCTTCGCGGCATCGTGACGGGCGCGCCCGCCACCCGTTCCAGACGGGCGCCGACAGAGGCGAGGCTTTCATCGGCCTGCCCGAGGAACGGATTGACCGCGACGCTCGACGCTAGCGGCCAGACCGGAGGGATCGCCCGAGCGGCGCGATCTGCGGCCGCGTCCAGCTCCAAGGCGTCGCGCATGATTGGAGTCTCTGAATTCGTCATTTTTCCTGCTCCAGGCAGCTCAAGTTGCGCTGCGCAGACGCCAGCCGCGGAGCAGCCGGTCGAACACCGCATTGACGTAGAAGCCGTTCGAGAGATGCACGCGCAGCCCCGCGGCGGCCGGGTGGTAGGCCCAGAGGGGGAACATCGCCTGGACCACGGCGACGAGACCGAAACTGATGACGGCCAGCACGATCAACGCCCATTGCAACGGACCCGGCGCCGGCGGGGCTGGCAGCACGTTGGAGGTCAGCCAGACGGCGAAGACCTGAAGTGCGAAATAGCTGACGGAGGTTGCGACGGCGTAGACGACTGTTCGCCTGGTCAATGCCCTTGGCGCGGCATCCGCCAGTCCCTGGGCGAGCATATAGGCGACGCCGAAGATCAGGATGGCGCCCAGCGCGATGGCCTGCGGCGACTTGTGCTGGAAGCCGAACCCGAACCCGACGACGGCATAGATCGCCAGCGCCAGGAGAAAGGCGCGCCCGACCGCGCCAGCCTTGGGAATGGCCACGGGACCTGGCCTGCGATTGGCGGCGATCAGGTCGACAGCGCCGCCGGAGGCCAGGAAGGAATGGGCCTTATAGAGCGAGTGGGCCACGATATGCAGCAGGGCCAGCGGGAAGAGCGCGAGCCCGCACTCTAGGATCATGAAACCCATCTGGGCGACCGTCGACCAGGCCAGCGAGGTCTTCACCGCCGGCTGGGTCAGCATCACCAGGCCGCCGAAGAGCGCGGTGAACCCGCCGACCATCACCAGGACCGCCAGAACGCCCGGGGCCAGCAACATCACGTCCGCGAAGCGGATCAGCAGAAACCCGCCAGCATTTATGACGCCGGCGTGCAGAAGCGCGGAGACTGGCGTTGGAGTTTCCATCACCTCGGTCAACCAGCCGTGCATTGGAAACTGGGCCGATTTCAGGAGGGCGGCCGCCGCCAGGAAACCCGCTGCGGTGATCGCGAGTCCGCCGCCGCTTCCGGCGCGGGCGGCGCTCAGGATTTGCGCGATGTCGGCCGTACCGTAGGCCAGCGTCAGCAACACAGCCGCAGCGATCAGCGCCACGTCCCCGAGGCGCGCGGTGACGAACTTCTTCGCGGCTGCGCGCTGAGCGGCGACGCGGTCCGGATAGAACAGCAGAAGCCGGTGCAGAAAGAAGCTCGTCGCGACCCACGCCAGAACGAGCTGCACCAGGTTCCCCGAAAGCACCAGGAGGAGCACCGACGCCAGCGTCATGCAGAGCCAGCCGGTGAACGCGCCCTGTCGCGCCTCACCGTCCAGATAAGTCGCGGCGTAGCGCACCACGACCCAGCCGATGAACGAAACAAGGAGGAACATAACGACGCTGACGGCATCAAGCCTGATGGACACACCAAAGCCGTGCGGCGCCGACAGGTGGCTGCCCAATGGCGCATGCGAGACAAGCATCACCGCCGAGATCAGCGCGACCACGAAAGCGATTAGGGCCGAGGTTTCAGCCAACCGAAGAAGGATGCGGGATAGGCGGCTGCGGATGCCGACACCGGTGCTCACCAGCGGCGCCACGGGGGCGGTAGATGGCAAGAGATTGATAGGCATAGGTTATCCCCTTCAGCAGACGATGCAGGTAGGGAAAAGAGGTATCCGCCATTCCGACGACATAAAAATTCATTGTTTCTGTCATTTCATTCTGTTTCATAGAACGAAATGAAAAACCTGAACTTCAACCATCTCCGCTATTTCTGGGCGGTCGCGCATCAAGGCAGCCTGACCCGTGCGGCCGAGCGGCTGAATCTCTCGCAGTCGGCGCTATCTGTGCAGATCCAGAAACTCGAACACCAGATGGGCCATCCGCTGTTCGACCGCGTGGGTAAGCGTCTCGTCCTGACCGAGGCAGGCCGGATTGCGCTCGACTATGCCGATATCGTGTTCCAGGCTGGCGAAGAGCTGATCAGCACCCTCGAAGGGCGCCCTTTGGCTAGCCGCCAGGTCCTGCGGGTCGGCGCGCTGACGACCTTGTCGCGTAACTTCCAGCTTGAATTTCTGCGTCCTCTGGTCGGCTGCGCCGACGTGGAGCTGATCGTGCGTTCCGGCGCGATGCGCGACCTTCTTGCGCAACTTGAAGCCCATGCCATCGATGTGGTGCTCGCCAATAGCGCCGCCCAACGGGACGCCCGTGCGCCCTTTCGCAATCACCTGCTCGACCAGCAGCCGGTAAGCTTGGTCGGTCGGCCGAGACGCGACAAGCCTGAATTCCGCTTTCCCGAAGATTTGCGGACTGAGCCTGTGCTGCTTCCCGGCTTGGACAGCGATATCCGGGTCGCTTTCGACAAGCTGATGGATCTGGCCGATATCCGGCCCATCATCCTTGCGGAGGTAGACGATATGGCGATGCTGCGTCTTCTTGCTCGGGAAAGCGAGGGCGTCACCCTGGCGCCTTCGATCGTGGTGCGCGACGAGCTTGCCACTGGCGTGCTGGTGGAACACTGCCGCGTGCCGCAACTTATCGAGAGTTTCTACGCCATCGTTCAGAACAGAAAATTTCCCAATCAAATGCTCGCTCAATTGCTTGCGCGTTGAGACGATCGGCGCTGATCGCCTCTGCCGGCCCGGCCGCTTGCATAGCGCCCCGCCCATAGCCACTTGGGATCTAAGTGATATTCCGTCGCCGGTTGGGGCGGGGCGTCATGGGGTCGCTTTCTCAAAGGGCTCGTATGAACCAGACATTGATCTTCGACAGCCCCCTGCTGCTTGGTTTCGATCACACCCGCTCACTGATGGAGCGAGCCGCCAAGATCGCGGGGGACGTCTATCCGCTGTACAACATCGAGGAAGGCGGCGGCGGCCGAATCAGGATCACGCTGGCGGTGGCCGGTTTCAGCCCCGATCAGCTTTCGGTCACGGTCGAGGACAGTCAGTTGACCATCATCGGCAAGCGCGAGCTTGAGCCAGCCGGTGGCCCGGAGCGGACATTCCTGCACCGGGGGATCGCCGCGCGCGGCTTTGTGCGTGGTTTCGTTCTAGCCGACGGGCTGGAAGTGGATGGCGCGGCGCTCGAAGACGGGTTGCTGAGCATAGACGCTTTCCGGCCCGAGCCCCTCCGGCGGGCTCGAACGGTGCCGATCCGAACGACCGGCTGAACCAGCGGTGGTTTCGGACGTTAATTCAACAGGAGATTAGAAATGAACCTCGCCGAACTCTCTTCCGAAGACTTCGCCGCCCTGGGCGCTCCGAACTTGGTCTATGTCCGCGCGATCAAGGCCGCCGAGATCATGGCGGACACGCCGGTTGAGACCATCCGCGGCTTCGACCTCAAGCCCGAACAGACCCTGTATGCGGTCCACCGCGCCGACGGCGCGCGCCTCGCCGTGCTGGGCGACCGTGAAGCGGCGATCGCCGCCGCCCTGGCCCATGAACTGGCGCCGGTCTCGGTCCACTAGCGTTGTCCTACGGTTGGTGGCTTCAGGCTGCCGAGGATCTGGTCTCGCGGGCGAATAGCGCGCGGATCGCGTCCGCGCCGCCGGCTTGGCGGAGCTGACCGCGTAGTTCCGCCGACCGCATCGCCCTGGCGATCCGCGCCAGGGCCCGCAGGTGCTCCGATCCGGCGGTGGGTGGGGACAACAGGGCGAAAACCAGATCGACCGGCTCGTCATCGACGGCGTCGAATGCCACCGCCGGGGTGATGCGCGCGAAGACGCCGCGCATGCGTTCCAGATCCTCGACCCGAGCGTGAGGGATGGCCACCCCGTAGCCGACGCCGGTGGTGCCCTGGCTTTCACGCTCCATCAGGGCGTCGAACACCCTTGGCGCCTTAAGATGAAAACAGCGGGCGGCGATCTCGGAAACGGTCGCCAGCACCTGTCGCTTGGTGGCGACGGCCAGGCGCGGCGCAATCGAGCCAGCGGTCAGAAGGTCCCCGATCAACAGGCCCGGCAGATCGTCACTCACGTTGGTTTAGGTTCCCCTCGGCCAGGGTCTTGGGCGGGGCGCTGAGTGCGTTCCGGATCCACCCAGCCGATGTTCCCGTCCGTTCGCCTAAATACCACGGACAGTCCGCCGTGGGCGGCGTTTCGGAACACAATTGCTTGAGCTTCGGTCAGATCCAAGTCCATCACCGCCATTGAAACGGTCATGGTCTTCAGCGGGGCCTCGGTCTCGGCGATCACCATCGCCGCCGGCGGGTGGCCGGCCGTCGGATCTTCCCAGTCATCGTC
Source organism: Caulobacteraceae bacterium (assembly GCA_043784385.1). Classification (GTDB taxonomy): domain Bacteria; phylum Pseudomonadota; class Alphaproteobacteria; order Caulobacterales; family Caulobacteraceae; genus Acaudatibacter. The sequence continues at coordinate 5,041 of JAYVYH010000242.1, forward strand.
GCCGGCTTCGTCTTCGCCGCCACGCAGCACATAGAAAGAAGCGGTCTCGGCGGCCTTGGCGGTGGCGGCGACGGTATGGCTTTTCAGGCGGCGCTTGTACCGTCGGATCCGCGTCTCCACCTTGACCAGGGCCTGGCTGAAGGCCGCGTGCGCGTCTCCGCCCAGGCCGTGACTCTGCAAGTGCTGGCCGGTGGCTAGGGTGACCGTGCAATCGACCTTAAAGCCGTGGCCGTCGCGGCTGACCAGCACCTCGGCGTCGCCGCCGCGTTCGAAATACTTACCGATGGCGGCGGCCAGATCATCACCGATCCGGGTCCGAAGCGCGTCGCCTACGTCGACATGTTTGCCTGAAACCTGGACTTTCATTTCGATACAACACGCTCCCCAAACCGACGAGTCAAGCGGAGGGTTTACCTAAGGTTGGCTTCAGCTGAAGCGATCACCCAGATAGACGCGCCTGACTTCAGGGTCGGCGAGGATCTCATCCGGGGAGCCTTCGAACAGCACCTCTCCGGCGTGAATAATCGACGCGCGGTCGATGATATCCAGGGTCTCGCGCACGTTGTGGTCGGTGATCAATATGCCGATGCCCCGGCGGCGCAGATAGCCGATCACTTCGCGGATATCGGCGATGGCCAGGGGGTCGATGCCGGCGAAAGGCTCGTCCAGCAGCATGAAGGCCGGCTCGCTGGCCAGGGCTCGGGCGATCTCCACCCGCCGCCGCTCACCGCCGGACAGGGCCGGGGCGGGAGAGCTTCTCAGGTGATCGATGTGCAGTTCCTCGAGCAACTGGTTGGTGATCTCGCGTACGCGGCCGCGGCGGCCTTCGCGCATCTCGACGACGGCCATGATGTTCTGTTCCACCGTCATGCCGCGGAAGATCGAGGTCTCCTGGGGCAGATAGCCCAGGCCCTGGCGTGCGCGCTGGTACATAGGCTGGTTGGTGATATCTTCGCCGTCGAGCCAGATGGCGCCGTAGTCGGCGGCGATCAGACCGGTGATCATATAGAAGCAGGTGGTCTTGCCGGCCCCGTTCGGACCCAGCAGTCCGGCCACCTCGCCTCGCGCCAGGCGCAGGCTGACGCCCTTGACGACCTGGCGGCCACGAAAGGACTTGCCGATCCGGTCGACGATCAGGCCGCTGTCCGGGCCCGGCGCGCGCGCGGTGGAGCCCGCCGGTCTTTGTCCAGAGGCGATGGTCATGTCCTGCTTCTCAAGGCCCCGATGATCAAGGTTTGCCACTGATCAAGGTTTGGCTGGGCTGTCGGCCTGGGCGGTTTTGTCGGGATAGAACACGGCGCGCACGCGACCGGTTTTGCCGGCTCCCTTGGCGTTGGACTCCATGGTCGCCTCGTGGCTCGACACGGTAATGGTCAGCTTGTCGCCGCGCGCGACGTTCTGGCCCTGAACCACGATCACATCGCCGGTCAGGACGATCTGGTCCTTCGCCTGAGCATAGACCGCGTGATCACCCCGGGCATTCTGTTCCGGGGTGATATAATAGACGTGGCCGTCGGCCTCGATGCGGTCGGCGCCACCACAGGCCGGATGTCCGTCGGCGCCGGTTCCCTTGGCGCGCGAATAGACCGTCAGGGTGTCGGCGCGAATTCGGGTCTGGTCCTGCACCGCCTCGGCCGAACCGCGCCAGATGGCGACGCAGCGGGTGTTGCTGACCTCAGCCTGGTCGGCGGTGATGTCGATAGGCGATCTGGAGGCGCCACTAACCTGGGCCAGTGCGACGCCGCCGATCATCAGGCCCAGCGTGGCGGTCAAGATGGCCATGCCCGGGGCGGCCCGCGATTGCGTCATACTCTCAACCTTCA
>JAYVYH010000243.1:0-2118 GCA_043784385.1 Caulobacteraceae bacterium
GCGCGCGGCAAGATGGCCGTGACGAAGGTGGTGCTGCGCCCCGACATCACCTGGGCGGGTGAAAAGTTTCCGACGCCGGAGGAGCGCACCAAGCTCCACCACGACGCCCATGATCTCTGCTTCATTGCCAATTCAGTCACCACGGAGATCGTTGTCGAGGAAGCGGCCTGAGACCGATTTTGCTGGGGCTTTCGAAGCGGTGATCGCGGTGCTAGCCTTCCGGTTTACACGCCCATTTCTGGAGAGGTCGCCCCGATGCCGACCGAAGTTCTTGATCCCATCGTATCCGATTTTGCAACCCTGGCCGACGCCGAGGCCTATGAACGGTGGTTTCGAGCCAAGGTGGCCGCGAGCCTGAACGACTCGCGGCCCAGCATCCCCCACTATGAACCCATGGCCTGACTGGACGCGACCCTACTCGCGGTCGCCGGGACCAAGATGCCCGCCTGATGCTGCCAATCCGATGGCGCGCTTCGGCCATCGACGATCTTGACGAATTCATCGGCTATACCGCCGCGCGGGCCGCGGAGGCGGCGCGAGGTCTGAGAGAGCGGATCGAGACCTGTGTCCTGCCGTTGTCCAACCACCCCCTATCTCTTCCGGCCGGGCCGTGTGCCTGGGACTCGAGAGATCGTGGTTCACCCCAACTATATCGTTGTCTACCAGGTTATCGTCGATGCGATCGAGATCGTTAGCGCGGTGCACACGGCGCGAAACTACAAGAGCACCCCGAACACCGTAGCAGCGACCACGTTTATGTTGCTGCATTCCGCCCCTACTGAGCCTTCGGGAGGGTCCTCTTCAGACATGAAGAGGTGAAGGGCTACCTAATTCAGCTTGCTGGCGCACGCTTGGAGACAGACTTCAGCCCTTGCCGCCCCCGGCCGCCTGAGTAACCTGGGGCCTCGTAACCCCCGCCCCCAGGACCAATCATGACCGCCGAAAGAGACATGTTCGACGCGGTCGCGGCAGAAAACCATGCCCTGTGGCCGACCTATTCAGACTAAATCTTTGCCGATCTGGCGACCGTGGTTAGGGGGGCGGTGGGAGGTTGGTTGTGGCAGCGGCCAGGCGCCCGGGGTTCTGCTCGGCCAAGGATGGCGGGTCGTTGCCGGGGATCCGGGCGCCGAACTGTTCGCCCTAGCGGCTGAAAGGGCCGGTGGACTTTCACGTCGTGCGGTTCGAGGCGTTCGTTCCCGAACCGGCGGCGTTCAGGCTCGTGGCCTCGGCCCAGGCTTGGCATTGGGTCGATCCGGCGGTCAGCTTTGCCAAGGTCCAGGAGGCCTTACAGCCGGGCGGGCTCTTCGCCGGTTTCGGTCACGTCCCTCTGTCGCCGCTGGACATCCTCCGTCCTGATTTCGCGTACGCTTGATATCAAACGTATTACGCGCTACGTAAAATCGTGATCCGGAGTTTCCGCGACAAAGCTACCGCGTTGATCTTCTCCAGCGGATTGCCGCGGGGGTTTTCGCGCGAGCTTGCGGTCGCGGCGCGACGTAAGCTGTTGGCCATCGACGCCGCCGAACGGCTGGAGGATTTAAGAATTCCACCAGGCAATCGGCTAGAATCTCTCAAGGGTGACCGGGCCGGCGAACATTCGATCCGCATCAACGGTCAATGGCGGATTGTGTTCGTGTGGTGCGACGACGGCGCGCACGCCGTTGAGATCGTGGACTATCATTGAGCGTGATGGAGGCGTTCAATCCGATGACGAACCAGCAGGTCATTTCCCGCGAGGACCTCGACGCGGGCCGGGTGGATTTCTCCGGTATCGATACCGGTGAGCGCCTGCCCAGCGTTCACCCGGGCGATGTTTTGCGGGCCGACTTTCTGGACGCCATGGGCCTGACCGCCCACGCGCTGGCGCTGGCGCTACGCGTGCCGGCCAACCGCATCACGGCTATTCTGGCGGGGGATCGCGCCGTGAGCGCCGATACCGCCCTGCGTCTGGCCCGACACTTCGGCACAAGCGCGGGCTTCTGGCTCAATCTCCAGAAGTCTTACGAACTGGAGGTCGCCGAACGCCTAGCGGGCGCCCGAATCCGCGCCGAGGTTTCGCCCCGAACGGCGGCGTGACGTCGATGAATTAACCGCGACGCAAAACGGTATCGTCGTCCT
>JAYVYH010000244.1:0-5145 GCA_043784385.1 Caulobacteraceae bacterium
CCCGCTTGGCTGGCGCGTCAGCAAACGGATGGACCCCGCGAATCTGGAACGAGCCGATCTTGGGACCGAGGCCGGTCAGGATATCGCCCAGACGGTCGGCCCGGTGGATCAGGGTGATCGACCCGCCCTCCCGGACGGCCTTGATCAAGAAGGCCATCCAAACCGCCAATCCCTCCGGGGAAATCCACGCGCCGCGCTTGGCTGCGGACGGTCCCCGCAGGGCGCTCTCGTCATCGAAGAACGGCGGATTGGCCACCACCGCGTCGAACGGCGGGATACCCAGAGTGGCGAAACCACCGGCGAGGTCGCTCTCGATCAGGTTCACCCGTGCCTCTAACCCGTTCAGGCCGATATTGACCCGCGCCAGGGCCGCGGCCTCGGCCTCGCGCTCGAGACCCATGAACAGGCAGCCCGGCCGCCGCGCCGCCGCCGCCAGCATCACCGCGCCGACCCCGCAGCCGGCGTCCAGAACCCGCGCGCCGGGCGATGCGTCGCACGCGGCGGCCAACAGGGCGGCGTCGAGTCCAGCCCTGTATCCGGCCCCTGGTTGTCTCAGGCGAACCCGGCCTCCCAGTATCGTATCGTCCGTGATCGTCATCGGTGGCGGCCCATTGGCGTCGATTGCCTTGACCCTGGCCTATCGCGTCATCATTGTCCGCCGCAACAGCGCGGGTTACTGGCGCTTGATTGAAAGGAGCGCCGGCTCTTGGACGCAGCCAAAGCCACAATCGCGCGTCCTGTCGGTTCCGTCGAGCATCTCGCGGCGCTGGCGGCGGCCGATATGGCGGGCGTCGACGCCTTGATCGTCGATCGTATGCAAAGCCCGGTGAGCATCATTCCGGCGCTCGCCGATCACATCATCGACGCCGGCGGCAAGCGGCTTCGCCCCCTATTGACGGTGGTCGCCGCGCGCTTGGCCGGCGCCCGTGGCGACGCCGGCCTCAAGCTCGCCGCCGCCGTGGAGTTCATCCACACCGCCACCCTGCTGCATGACGATGTGGTCGATGGATCCGGCCTGCGCCGGGGCAAGGTCGCCGCCCATTTGATCTGGGGAGCGCCCTCCAGCGTCCTGGTGGGAGATTTCCTGTTCGCCCGGGCATTCGAGCTGATGGTCGAGACCGGCTCCATGCGGGCCATGGATATTCTGGCTCGCGCGGCCCGGGTGATCGCCGAGGGCGAGGTGCTGCAACTCAGCCGGGCGCACGACGTCAACCTGTCGCAAGGCACCTATCTGCAGATCATTTCCGCCAAGACCGCCGAATTGTTCGCCGCCGCCGCCGAGGCGGGCGCCGTAGCCGCCGGCGCGGCGCCGGCGCAGGCCGCCGCCCTGCGGGCCTACGGCTTCAACCTCGGCCTCGCCTTCCAGCTTAGCGACGACGCTCTGGACTATGGCGGCTCCACGGAAACCCTGGGCAAGAACGCCGGCGATGATTTCCGAGAAGGCAAGGCCACCTTGCCGCTGCTCCTGACCATCGCCCGTACTGGACCGCGCGAGCGCGAGTTCTGGGAGAGGGTGATCAGCCGCCAGGAACAGACCGAGAGCGACTTCCGCCGCGCCCGCGAACTGATCCTCACCGCCGGCGCCCTGGACGCCACTCTTGAGATGGCTGCGGGCTATGCCGACGCCGCCAAGATCGCCCTGGAAATTTTTCCCGAGGGCGAGCTTCGCGACGGCCTCGAAGCCCTGGCCGACTTCGCCGTCAACCGGCGGGCTTAGGACGCGGCTTAACGCGGCCCCAGCATTTGTTCGGGGCGCACTACCTCATCGAATTCCGCATCTGTCACATAGCCGCCGCCCACGGCCTCCTGGCGCAGGGTGGTGCCGTTCTTGTGGGCGGTCTTGGCGATCTTGGCGGCAGCGTCATAGCCGATCTTCGGAGCCAGGGCGGTGACCAGCATCAGCGAGCGGTCCAGCGCTGCCTTGATGTTGTCCTCGCGCGGTTCGATCCCGACCACGCAGTGGGTGGTGAAACTGACCGCCGCGTCAGCCAGCAACCGGACAGTCTGCAGGAAATTGTAGGCCATCACCGGGTTGAACACGTTCAGCTCGAAATGGCCGGAGGCGCCGGCGAAGGTCATGGTGGCCTGGTTGCCGAACACCTGGGCGCAGACCATGGTCAGGGCCTCGCACTGAGTGGGATTGACCTTGCCGGGCATGATTGATGATCCCGGCTCGTTTTCCGGCAGCGACAGTTCGCCCAGGCCCGAGCGCGGGCCGCTGCCAAGGAAGCGGATGTCGTTGCCGATCTTGAACAGGCTGGCGGCCACGGTGTTCATCGCTCCGTGGGTGAACACCATGGCGTCATGAGCGGCCAGCGCCTCGAACTTGTTTGGCGCGGTGGTGAAAGGCAGGCCGGTGATCTGGGCGATCTTGTCGGCCACCATCTCGGCGAAGCCCACCGGCGCGTTCAGGCCGGTGCCGACCGCGGTGCCGCCCTGCGCCACTTGCATCAGCATCGGCAGGCTCATCTCGATCCGTGCCAGGCCGTTCTCCACCTGCTGAGCATAGCCGGAAAATTCCTGGCCCAGGGTCAGGGGCGTCGCGTCCTGGGTGTGGGTGCGGCCGATCTTGATGATGTGCGCCCAGGCCTGGGCCTTGTCGTCGAGGGCATTGCGCAGGGTCCGCAGCGCCGGGATCAGCCGATGGACCACCTCTTCGGCCGACGCGACGTGCATGGCTGTGGGATAGGTGTCGTTCGACGACTGGCTCATGTTCACATGGTCGTTAGGATGGACCGGCGATTTTGAACCCATCACCCCGCCCATCATTTCGATGGCGCGGTTGGAGATCACCTCATTGGCGTTCATGTTCGACTGGGTGCCCGACCCGGTCTGCCACACCGCCAGGGGGAAATGGGCGTAGAGCTTGCCGTCGATCACTTCCTGGGCGGCCGCCACGATGGTCTGGCCGATCTTCAGATCCAGCCGGCCCAGCGCCATGTTAGTTTCGGCGGCTGCTTGTTTGACGATCCCCAGGGCGCGGACCACGGCGGCGGGTTGTTTTTCCCAGCCAATATCGAAATTGCCCAGACTGCGCTGTGCCTGCGCGCCCCAGTATCGATCGGCGGCGACCTCAATGGGTCCAAGGGTGTCAGTCTCGATCCGGGTCTCGGTCATGGTCTTTTCCCCCCTTCGCGCGGCCCACTGGCGCGGTGTGTCGGCTTGATCGGCCTATTTGTAGGATTTGAACGGAGTCGGCACCGCCGTTCCGGTCGCCTTGGCCAGCAGGCGACCTTCGGCGTCATAGATCTCGCCTTCGGTGAACGCCAGGGTCCGGCCCCAGCGCACCACGCGGCCCACCCCTCGTAGCGGGCCTGGCTTAGCGGGTCGAAAGAAGCTGGTCTTCATTTCGGCGGTCGGCGCCACATGGGTCATGCCCGAGGCCACCATACAGGCCACCGACATGCACTCATCGAGCATCGCGCAGAGGTATCCGCCCTGGACCTGCTTCATGGGATTGAGCATCAACTCGGCGCGCGCCTCGAACGCCACCTCCACCGACTTGGTTTCCTGGCTGACGCTGACCAGCCGGAACCCCAGAGTCTGGGAGCCTGTCGGCTGGTTCCTGGTGCGCTGAAAGCGCCCCAGAATTTCCTCGTCGGTGAGGAGGACGGGCGCGTCGGCGGCGGAGTCGCTCATTTCTTGCGGAACTGATCGAGTGAGATCACTTTTGCCTGATCTTCCGCCGCGACCGCTTTGACCAAAGGCTTGGCCGGAGCCGGAGCCGGAGCCGACAAGGACGAGGACTGCACCGCCTCGGCCGGTGTGAATTGCAACATATACTGGACGCTTGGGTCATAAAATCGCGAGACAGCGGCATAGGGGATCGAAAGGTTTTTCGGCTGCCCGTTAAATTGCAGGGTCACGGAGAACGCCGTTTCACCGGCCTTCAGGTCCCAGTATTGGTTCTGAAGCACGATGGTCATCTCGTCGGGATATCTCGCCTGCAACTCCGCAGGGATCGATACACCTGCCGCCAGGGTGCGGAAGCTGATAAAGAAGTGGTGTTTTCCCGGCAGACCGTTTCCGGTCGAGGCCCGGACAAGCGATGAGCGGATCACACCCCGAAGGGCGTCCTGCTGCAACGCCTCGTAGTCCATCAGATCCTTGGGCATTTCATCCTTGGCCATGGCGAAGAACGTAGCGACCGACGCGCGCAAGGCAAGGGCAAGAAGGGGAAAGTGGGGAGCTTCTGTTGCTAGGCGCTCCCCGGAGGCGCTTTGCGCTCCGCCTTTTACGTTTGGAAGGGGAGCGCCTCCTGGGGCCTGGGATAAGTGGGGAGCTTCTGTTGCCAGGCGCTCCCCGAGCCCCGCCTGCCGCTGCTAAGACGACAGGGCTTTTAGGTCGAGTTTATCCGCGCTGCTTACGCTGCGAGGGCATACTCTTGAGCGAAGTTATCGTTCGCATTTAGTTTAAAGCCCGGAACGGTGAGCCACGCCGAGAGAAAGCTTACGTCTTTAGACGTCTGTCGATGCTGATCGGCCCCATACTAGCCTCGCCGATAACGCGAGGAGGGAAGGGTTGGTGGAGCCGCCGGGAATCGCACCCGGGTCCAGTCCGCTTATTACACGCGCCTTTATCTCCATAGTCCGGTTTGACCCGGACCTCTTCGATATAGGCCCGCCAGGGGCAAAGGGGAAGCAACACCGTCCGCGAAGCGTGAATGGACGGCCGATTTCGTGGATAGCGCCGATCCGTTCGTGGCCTGCCTCACCCTAATCGGCGATCCGGCCGTAGGGTTCGCGTCATCGCTTAAGGAGATCGCGACCCATGAAAAACCTGTTTTACGCTGCCCGGCCGATCCTGTCGGACATGCTGTCGACCCTGATCTTTGCCGCGCTATTCTCGCTCACCAACAATATCTACCTATCCACCGGCGTCGCGGTGGCTCTGGGTATCGGTCAGGTCCTCTATGAGAAACTGCGCGGCAAGCCAGTGCCTGGCATGCAATGGGCAAGCCTCGGGCTGGTCACGGTCCTCGGCGGCGCGACCCTGCTCACCGGCGACCCCCGCTTCGTGATGGTCAAGCCGACGATCGTCTACCTGACCATCGGCGCGGCGATGATGCAGCGCGACTGGATGGACCGCTATATCCCGCCGGTCGCCAAGACCCTGTTGCCCACCAGCCTGATCATAGCCTGGGGC
>JAYVYH010000245.1:0-29975 GCA_043784385.1 Caulobacteraceae bacterium
CCGGAAGTTTACCAGATCGGCGAACTTCAAAGCCGCCACGGCGACCCGCAGCGCGATGTCCTCAAACTCGCCAGGCGACAGCTCCGCGCCCAGGCCGGCGTCCCGAAGACGCTCGCGGGCCTTTTCGCTGGCCATATCGATCAGGTCGCGCAGCTTGAGGACCCCACCCTCGCGGGTCTTGAACGGCTTGCCGTCGAGGCCGTTCATGGTGCCGAAGCCGATGTGTTCGAGGCTGCCCTCGGCGGCGTAACCAGCCAGATAGGCGGCCCGGAACACGGTCTCGAAATGGTCGGCCTGGCGCTGGTCGACCACATAGAGAACGAGCTCGGGGTCGAAGAATCGCTTGCGGTCGAGGATCGTCGCCAGGTCGGTGGTGCCGTACATGGCCGACCCTTCGGACGACACCACCAGCAGGGGCGGAACCTCGCGACGGTCGGTGTCGCGCGCCACCCGGATGATGCGGGCGCCCTGGTCGTCGACCAGAAGCTGTTTCTCGGCCAGTTCCACCACCATCGGCGCGATCAGCCGATCGACGTCGCTCTCGCCGCGCCACAGATCGAAATTCACCCCCAGGGCGTGGAAATCCCGCTCCAAAGCCTCGCGGGTGATGCGGGCGAAATGCCGCCAGATCAGGCGATGGCCAAACCGGCCGGCCTGAAGCTCGGCGGTGGCCCGCCGGGCGCGGTCGCGGAAGGCGATGTCGGTCTTGGCCCGGGCGGCCGCGGCCGGGTAGAGTCCGTCGAGATCGGCCAGGCTGATACCGGCGCTGAACACGCCGTCGAGGACCATCTCGTCGGACTCGGTCCAGGCCGCCGGCCGCGTCTCCAGCCGTTCGAGCTGGGCTGCGATGGCCGGATCAGCGTCGGCGCAGGCGATGATCAACAGGCCCATCTGAAAGCCCCAGTCGCCGAAATGGGCATCGCCCACCGTCTCGTCGCCCCGGAACCGGTAGAGCCGCTTGACGGCCTCGCCGATGATCGAGGCTCGCAGGTGGCCGACGTGCATTTCCTTGGCGACGTTGGGGCCGCCATAATCGACCAACACTCGCCGGGGCGGTGTGGCAAGGGAAACGCCCGCGCGCTCGTCGGCGGCCAGGATATCGGCCCTGGCCGACAGGGCGGCTTGTGTCACCCGAAGGTTGATGAAACCGGGCCCGGCAATCTCCACGGAGGCGATAGTCGGATGGTCGCCCAGCAAACCGGCGACCGAGGCCGCGATCTGCCTCGGATTTTCCTTCAGCGCCTTGCCGGCGGCCAGGGCGCCGTTGCACTGGAAATCGGCTAGGTCAGGACGATCCGACGCAGTAACCCGGCCGAATCCAGGCCCCAGGCCCAGGGCGGCAAAGGCGGCGGCCATCGCCTCGCCCAGGCCCGATCTCAGATCCGTCATGGCTGGGTGGCGGCGCTCGCCGAGGCCTGACCCGCGTTGGGTCGGAAGCGTTTGCCGTCCCGGTTGAAGATGGCCATTTTCGGCGTGACCTCAAAACCGATCAAGACCTCGAAATTGGCCCCGCTGACATTGGTGTCCTTGCGCGGGATGACGATCTTGCCAATCGTCTCGGTGGCGAAAGTGCGATCCTGTCCCGAGGGAAAACTGACCGGCAGGTCGAAGGTGGTCTTGTCGATCACCGCGTGATTGCGGTCGGTTACGGCGACCCAGTAGTGATAAGTCTTGGTCCGGCCTTCGGCCTGCGGGCCTCGCCCCAGCTCGAACAAGATGCGCGCCTTGACCACGATCGGCTCTTCGCCCTTGTAGGAACAGACCGAGGAAATGTTCTGGATTTCACCGCTGTAGCGCACCGCCGCCGAGCCCTCGACGTCATCCTTGAACTCGATGTAGCGCGACGCGTCATACAACACTTTGACAAACGGGCACGGGCCGGCGTTCTTGAGCTGCGGCAACGGTGCGTTGAGATTTCCGAAAGCCTCGTCGCGCTTTTTCCTTTTGGCGTCATCGTCCGACTGCTGGTCGCCGCCGCCGCCGCGACCACCGCCCCCGCCGCGTCCACCATACTGGGCGAACGCCGGAAAGGCGTGCAGCAGCGACAGTCCGGCGCAGGCGGTGAACAGAAGGGTGCGGATAGGGGGCATGCGATGTCCGGTTCGGAGCCGGCCGACGTCCGGCCTGTACGCGTCGATAGGCCAGCCTGATAACGGCATATCCGGGGCGCCGCAACGAACGGCTGCTTGACGCAGGACCCGCCCTCGCGGATCAGGGGCGATGGCCGTCTATACCGATATCACCGATCAGGAGCTGGAAACCTTTCTCGGAGAGTTCGACGTCGGCGCCGCGGTAACCTTCAAGGGGATCGCCGAGGGGGTCGAGAATTCCAACTTCATGGTGGAGACCACCGTCGGTCGCTACATCCTGACGGTCTATGAGCGGCGGGTGGACGCCGCCGATCTACCGTTCTTTCTGGGCCTGATGCAGTGGCTGGCCTCGCGCGGCTACCCCAGCGCCACGCCGATCGCCGATCGCTCGGGCGCCCTGCTCAAAAGCCTCCGCGGCAAGCCGGCGGCCCTGGTCGCGTTCCTGCCCGGCCTGTCGGTGCGCCGTCCCACGGTTACCCAATGCCGCGAAGCGGGCGAAGGCCTGGGCTGGCTGCACCAGGCGGCCGAGGGGTTTGACGCACGGCGCTCCAACAGCCTGGGCCAGGCAGCTTGGGCGCGGTTCTTCGGGCCACTGGAAGGCGCCGCGGAGGCGCTGAAACCCGGCCTGGCCGCGACCATAAGGGGCGATCTGGCCCTGTTCGCAGAACGCTGGCCGCGAGACCTGCCGGAGGGGATCGTTCATGCCGACTATTTCCCGGACAACGTATTCTTTCTGAACGGGCGGTTCGGGGCCACCATCGACTTCTATTTCGCAGCCTGGGACCAGTTGGCCTATGACATTGGCGCAGCGGTGAACGCCTGGTGTTTCGAGGCCGATGGCAGCTTCAACCTGACCCGGGCCCAGGCGTTCCTAGAGGGCTATGAGCGGCGGCGCGGCCTGTCGGCGGCGGAGCGGGCCGCCCTGCCGATCCTGGCTCACGGGGCGGCCTTGAGGTTCTTACTAACACGGCTCAACGACTGGAACGCCACGCCGGCCGGCGCCCTGGTGCGCCCGAAGGACCCGATGGAATACGAGCGCAAGCTTGCCGTACACAGGGAAGGCCTGCCCGGCTTCGGATTCTGGTCATGACCCCAGGCGTGGTGATCTTCACCGATGGCTCCTGCCGGGGCAATCCGGGGCCGGGCGGCTGGGGCGCGATCCTGATGATTAGCGAGCACGAGCGGGAGATCTGGGGCGGCGAGGGGGCGACCACCAACAATCGCATGGAACTGACCGCCGCCATTGAAGCCTTGGACGCTCTCAAGCGCCCCTGTCAGGTCGAGCTGCATACCGACAGCCAGTATGTCCGCAACGGCATTACCCAATGGCTGTCGCTATGGAAGGCCCGGGGCTGGCGCACGATGAGCAAGGGCGCGGTCAAGAACGACGACCTGTGGCGGCGCCTGGACGAGGCGCGGCTGCGTCATGAGGTTGACTGGCGCTGGGTGAAGGGCCACGCCGGCCACGAACTCAACGAACGCGCCGACGCCCTGGCTCGGCGCGGGCGGGACGAGATCGAGGCGGCGCTGCGAAACGCCTCCGGACGGTAGGAGCGTTTATTCCGCCGCCCGATCGGCCAGGACCGGTACGGAGCCGCCCGGCTTCGGCGGGGCTTCGCGCGGGGTCACCAGACGGCCGAACAACGGCGAGATCCAGCGCTCGAAGTCGTCGATGAATTCATAGACCACCGGCACCAGCAGCAACGACAGCACCGTCGAGGTCATCAAGCCGCCGATCACGGCTACGGCCATCGGCTGGCGGAACTCTGAGCCCTTGCCGATGCTCAAGGCTGTGGGCAGCATGCCGGCGGCCATGGCCATGGTGGTCATAACGATCGGACGCGCCCGCTCCCGGCAAGCTTCCAGCAGAGCCTCGCGCTGTGAGGCCCCCGATCTTTCACGCTCAATGGCGTATTCCACCAGCAGGATGGAGTTCTTGGCCGCCAGACCCATCAGCATCAGAAAGCCAATCAGCGACGGTATCGACAGCGACAGGTCGGAGACAAGCAGCGCCAGCAGGGCGCCGCCAATGGCGGTCGGCAGGGCCGAAAGGATCACGAACGGTTTGAAGAAGCTTTCGAACAACAGCACCATAACCGCGTAAACTAGGCCGATCGCCGCCAGAATGGCGATGGCGAAGCCGCCAAACAGCTGGGCATAGGCCTTTTCCTGGCCCTGGTTGGCGACGCCGACACCCGCCGGCAGATGCTGCATGATCGACAGCTTGTGCACCCGGGCGATCGCGTCGCCAACCTGAGTGTCGCCGGTGGTGTCGGCCAGCACGGTAATGTTGCGCTTGCGGTCGAAGCGATTGATCTGGCCGGGACCAGCCTGGAAGTAGACGTCGGCGACACTGTCGAGGGTGGTCACGCCACCGCCCGCTGTCGGCAGCCGCAGGTTCTTGATCACCGAGAGGTCCGAGCGTTCCGCGGCGGGCAGGCGGACGCGGATGGGAATCCGGCGCTCGCCGTCGTCCATCTTCGAGACATTGGCGTCGATGTCGCCCAGGGTGGCGATCCGCGCCGCCGCGGAAATGGCGGTAACCGCAACGCCCAGCCGCGCCGCCTCGTCGGCGCGTGGCTTGACCACCAGTTCGGGACTGCTGGGCGGCGTGGCCGGCCGGGGATCGGCCAAACCGACGACCGTGCGCATCTGGCGCTGAAGCTCAAGGGCGGTGTTCTCCAGCCCGATACCGGTCTCGCTGGTCAGAATCACCTGGACCCCGCCGGCCCCGAAACCGGAAATATCGAAAGACAGCCGCGCATCGGGGATCTCGCGCAGCAACGGCCGCAGGCGATCGCGGATCTCGGTCGCCTTGGCCTTGTGGTCGGGCTTCATGATCGCCACCACCGCGCCATTGGTCACACCGGTGCTGTTGGTGAAGCCGCCGGGGCCGCCGGATATCCCGCCGCCGCCGACCTGGGCGAACACCGACGCGGTCTCCGGCTGCGACTTCAACAGCTTGTCGACCCGGTCGATGGTCTTGCGCATATCGGCCAGGGTGGAACCCGGAGGCCCCTCAATGTTCACATAGTAGTAGTTCGGGTTGGATTCGGGTTGGACGCCCTTCTTCAGCGGGATCATCAACCCGACGGAACCAAAGAAGATCACCGTGCCGATGATCAGCGAAAGCCACCGGTGGTCGAGCGCCCAGGTCAGGGAACCAGAATAGAACTTCGGCAGGGGTGAGCGTGGCCGGGCCACCTTGGGGGTAAGGAAATAGGCGGCCAGCAGTGGCGTCAGCAGTCGGGCGACCACGAGCGAGAACAGCACGGCCACGGAGACGGTAAGGCCGAACTCCCGGAAGAACTGTCCCGGGATGCCCGGCATGAAACCGACCGGTAGGAACACGGCGATGATCGCCCCGGTGGTGGCCACCACGGCCAGCCCGATCTGGTCGGCGCCTTCGATGGCGGCGTCGAACGGGCGCATGCCGGTGTAGACGCGTTTTTCGATGTTCTCGATCTCGACGATGGCGTCGTCGACCAGAATGCCGATCACCAGGGTGAGCCCGAGCAGAGTGACGGTGTTGAGGCTGAAGCCGCTGAGACTCATGAAGGCGAAGGTCGGAATCAGGGAAACCGGCATGGCCACGGCGGTGATCGCGGTGGCGCGCCAGTCGCGCAGAAACAGCCACACGACCAAGGCGGCCAGAATCATGCCCTCGAGCAGGGTGTGCAGGGTGGCGGAGAACGCGTTCCGCGTCTGATCGACCTGGGAGACGATCTTGTGAATATTGACGCCTGGATGTTCGACCTGAAGCCGCTTGATCGCCGCGTCGATGTTGTCCTCGGTGGAAACCTCACTGGCCAGCTTGGTCTTGCTGACCTCGAATCCAACCACGGGGCGATCATCCAACAACGCGAAGCCGCGTTCCTCGGCGGCGCCGTCGCCGACATCGGCGACATCGGACAGACGCACGAACCGCCCACCGGCGGCCGGGATTGTCAGGTTGCGAATCTGGTCGACGGACAGGGCCGCGCCTAGCACCCGCATCGTCTGTTCGCGGCCGCCGATCGCCACGCGGCCCCCGGGTGCGTCGATATTGGCGGTGGCCAGCGCGTCGCTGACCTGGGCCGCGGTCAGCCCCTGAGCCGCCAGACGGTTGGGATCGACCAGGACGTTGATCTCGCGGTCGGCGCCACCGAGGCGGTTGGTCTTGGCCACGCCGATCTCGGCCTGCAGGGTTCTCGCCACCGTATTGTCGATGAACCATGACAGGTCCGTGGTCGACATCGACGGGGCCGTCACCGCATAGGTGGCGATCGGCTGATCGTCGAAATCGAGGTGCTGGACGATCGGCGGATCGATTTCACGCGGCAGGTCGTTGCGGATCGAGTCGATCTTGGACCGAACATCGTCGGTGGCCTTCTGGATATTCTCGCCAAGCTCGAAACGTATGAAGGTCGAGGAAGACCCCTGGGAGATGCTGGTGCTGATCCCTTCCACATTGGAAAGGCCCGAAAGGGCGTTTTCCACCGGTCGGGCGACCTGGTTTTCCATCTCCGACGGCGCCGTGCCGTTGCGCGTTATCTGGACTATCACCGCCGGGAATTCGATATTTGGATAGTTCTTGATGGGCAGGGCGAAGTAGGAGATCCCGCCAGCCAGAACCGCCAGGACGAACAGCACGGTGATCGGAATGGGATTGCGGATCGCCCATTCGGAAATCCGGAATTGTCGTATGCCGCTCATGACGGGTTGGCCGGTCGAATGACGTCGCCGGGCACCAGCATGGTCGCCGCCTTCTGGACGACGCGAGACCCCGCCGGCGGACCGGTGATCAGCTCCACATAGCCGCCGCCGCGCTGGCCGGTGGTGACCGGCGCGCGGATGACTTTGTCACCGGGCCCGACAACCATCACCGCGGCGCCGTCGGCGTCGTAACGGATCGCCGGCTCGGGCACCGCCAGGGCCGAACGGGTGGACCCGATGAACGAGGCCGAGGCGAAGCCGCCGGCCCGAATGTCGGAGCGGACGGGCAAGCTGATCTTCACCCGGCCCAGCTTGGTGCCGGCGTCGACGCGGGGACTGACCAACCGCACCGAGCCCTGGACCTTGGCGCCGTCGGCCAGGGTGACCAGCACAGGCGCGCCGACCTTGATCTTGTCGAGCGCGTCCTCGCCGACGTCGGCGGCCAGTTCGACCTGACTGTTCTTGGCGATACGGAACCACGGGTTTGTCCCGCCGCTCAGGTCTCCCGGCCGCACGTTCCGTTCAATGACCAGCCCGGCGTAGGGCGCCCGGATGATCATCAGCCCCTCGCGGGTTTTCACGTCATTGACCGCGGCCGCCTGGGCGGCGGCCTGGGCGCGGGCGGACTGAGCCGCATAGCGGCGGGTATCGATCTGTTCCTGCGAAAGTATGCCCTTGGCGTCCAGGCCCTTGACGCGGGCGGCTTCGGCGTCAGCCCGGTCGGCGGCCACCGATTGCTGGACGGCGATGGCCGTCTGTTGCGCCAGCTGGGCGCGCAACAGGGTGTCGTCCAGGCGCGCCAGGGGCTGGCCGGCCTTTACCGTCATGCCTTCGTCCACCAGGACCTCGGCGACTCGATAGCCGTTGATCTGGGGAAAGATCGCCGTATCCTCCCTGGGGATCAGGGCGCCGGAGGCTGCAAGACCGCCCTCGATGTTTCTAGCCTCGATAGTGACCACGCTGACGGCGCGGGCCTGCGACTGAGACGACTGGGCCTGCGGCGCGTCGGCGGCCTTGTTGTCGCAGCCGGCCAAGCCGCCCGCGGCGGCGATGGTCAGGACCATCACGATCGGCAGTCTGGAAATGGTCATCGGGAAGGGTCTCATCGGGCTTTCGCCAAGGTTGCATAAGCCCAGCCGCCGCCAAGGGCCTTATAGGTGGTGACCGCCCGTCGCAACGCCTGCACGCGCTCGGAGGTCAGGGCGGTGCGGGTGGCGCGCCACGCCTGTTCGGCCGACAGCGCCGACGTCAGGTCGTCCAACCCCATCGAATAACGGGTCTGGGCCGCGTCGTAGGCGCGATGCGCCCGCGCCTCGCCGTCCGTAAGGATGGCGGCCGCGCGCCTGCCGGCCTCGAGATTGACCAAGGCGTTTTCGGCTTCGCCAAACGCTGTCTGAACAGTCTTTTCATAGGCTACGGCCGCTTGCCGGCTGCGGGCGTCCTCGGCTTTGGCGTCGAACAGCAGCCGGGGAATATCGAAGAACGGCACGGTCACGCCACCAGCCCAGGTCCAGTAGCCCAGGCTCGTGGCCTGCTGAAAGGGCATCAGGCTATTGGTAGTCGCGTTGTAGGATACGCTGGGCTGCACGTTCCGCGACAGGCCGATCTGCGGCAGGATGGTAATGGTAGGGAAGATCGCCAGATGGCGCAGCCGGGCGGTTCCGACCTCCGCCAGCAGGCGCGACTCCGCCTCGCGCACGTCAGGGCGCCGCGCCAGCAGATCGCCCGGGATCGCCGAAGGTGTCGGGGGCGCGTCGGCGGCCAGGCCGGACAGCTTGAGGCTGTCTGTAGTGACGCCGTTTCGCCCGATCAGAATCAGGATCTGACGCCGCGCGGCGTGCAGCTGCGATTCAAGGTCCTCGAGCTGGGCGTTGGCCTTGGCCACGTCGCCGGCGATACGATCCGCGTCGGCCGCGGCGCCGAGACCCAGATCCGCCTTTTCCTGCGCGACACGCTGCAGATTGCTCTCGATCCGCACGGTCTCACGGGCGTCGTCGATCTGGATGATTAATCCGTTGGCCAGGAAATAGTTGTCGGCGACACTGGCCGCGAGGCTGGCCCAGGATCCCTCGATGTTGAACCGCGTGGTCGCAAGCGTCGCCTTGGCCACCTTCCGCGCCTCGCCCAACCGCCCGAACAAGTCCAACTCCCAGGAAACCTTGAGGCTGGCGGTCTCGCTGAGGATTTCACCGCCGATAGGGAACAGGGAGTTGCTGCCAGCGCCGATATTATGGGCGCGCTCATCGCTGACGTTACCGGCCAAGTTGCCGGTTGGCAGGGTCTGGGCGATCTGGCTGTCCCGCGTCGCCTTGGCCTCCAGCACCCGCGCGGCGGCCGTCAGCGCGTCGGGTCCGGTGCGGAAGGCTTCGTCTTCCAGGGCATTGAGCGCCGTATCGTTGAACAGCAGCCACCAGCGGTCGAGCTGCGCCGGCGCAAGTAGCGTCCCGGCGGGCGCTCCGTAGGCGGCGGGCAACCGAGAATCGGGAATCCGGTTAGCCGCGACCGCGGGCGCTCCACCGATCACCGCCAGGGCGATCAGAGGCGCGAGATGTCTCATGCGGTCCATTTCGGTACCGTTATCCCCCAACAAAAAGCTATCTTAACCGCGATTAGATAGAGATGTCACCCACGCCCTGCCGCGGCGCGGGATACAAGTTAAACTTCGGTCACACGACAATTCGCTGAATGGGTTCATCACCATGGTCATACGGACAGGCACAGGTGGGTGGACTTTCCCTCCCTGGAGAGGCGTCTTCTATCCCAAAACCGTGCGCCAAGCTGACGAACTTGCCTATGCCAGCCGCGCGCATGGCGCAATCGAGATCAACTCCACTTACTATTCGCCTCAGCCTCCCAAGGTGTTCGAGCGCTGGGCGAGCCAGGCGCCGGAGGGCTTCGTGTTCACGGTCAAGGCTTCGCGCTTCTGCACCAACCGGCGCGTTCTGGCCGAAAGTGGCGAGTCGGTTACGCGATTCCTCGGCCAGGGGTTGGTCGAGCTCGGCGACCGACTGGGCCCGATCCTCTGGCAGTTCATGGGGACCAAGGCTTTCGATGCGGTCGATTTCGCGGCCTTCCTCGACCTGCTGCCGGCCGCCCAGGACGGCATGGCCCTGAGACACTGCGTCGAGGTGGGCAACGCCAGCTTCGACGATCCTCGCTTTTTCGACATGTGCCGCGCGCGCGGCGTCGCCATCTGCATGTCCGACAACCCTGACTATCCGCTGATCGAGGCGCCCACGGCCGACTTCAGCTACGCCCGGTTGATGCGGGGTGCCGACGAGACCCCGACCTGCTACCCGCCGGACCAGCTGGACGCCTGGGCGGATCGCTTTCTGGATCTGGAAAAGACCGGGGACGGTGCGCCGACCCGCGACATTTTCGTCTTCTTCGTCAGCAGGGGAAAGGTCCGGGCTCCGGCCGGCGCGATCGCCCTGGCGAAGCGGGTGGCGGGTGGACTTCACGGCCCGGCTGTTCAATCCTGAACGCCATGTAATAAGGATGCGCGCCACGCCCCGCGTTTCCCACCCGGTATCCATGTCCGAAGTCATCTATCTTTCCCCCGGCAAGCGCGAACAGACCAAGGCGGCTAATCGCCTGGCGATTCTTGACGCCGCCCGCGAGGTGTTCGGCGAGCTGGGCTTCGAGACGGCGACGGTGCGCGACATCGTGCGCCGGTCGGGGCTGTCGGTCGGCGCGTTCTACAACTACTACCGCTCGAAGGAAGAGGTGTTCGACGCCCTGGCCGACGACGGCGCGCGACGGTTCAAGCCCATCCTCCAGGCTCAGTCAGCCAAGGCCACCGACTTCGAATCCTATCTGCACGCCGCCGTGGCCGCCTATTTCGACTTCATCGCCGCCGAGCACAGGACCTGGCCGGCCCAGGGCGACGACGGCGCGCCGATGCCCCACGCCCGCACCACACCGGAGATCCTGGCGGTGTTTGAGGAAGTGCGCCGGGTGTTCGCCGCCATCGTCGATCGCGATCTGTCGGCCAAGGTGGACATCGACTATCTGGCGGCGAGCTGCATCGCCGTCGCCCGGGAAATCGGCGAGCGGATGATCGAGCGCGACCCCATCGACGTGACCGGCGCGACCGACTTCGTGGTTCGCCTGATCCTGGGCGGCCTGCCCAACCTGCCGCGCCATGAGCGCTAGAGCCCCTCAAGGATGAACTGACATGCGCGCCCTGGTGGTGGAGACTCTCGCGCCCGACTACGGCGGCTGCTCGATCCTGGATCTTCCGATGCCGACGCCCGGTCCGGGCGAGGTGCGCGTCAAGGTGTTGGCCGCGGCGGTCAACTTCCCGGATCTGCTGATGACGCGGGGCGAGTACCAGCACAAGCCGCCCTTGCCGTTCATCCCGGGCATGGAACTGTGCGGCGAAGTCGAGGCCATCGGCGACTGCGTCACCCAATGGGCGATCGGCGACGCGGTTACCGGCGGCGCCAAGACCGGCGGCTTCGCGGAATATGCGGTGTCGTCGGCCGCGGCCTTGCGGCCAAAGCCGGCGCGACTGTCGTTCGCCGAGACCAGCGCCTACAACGCCGCGTATCTGACCGCCTATGTGGCGCTGGTGCGACGCGCCCAGGCGCAACCGGGCGAATGGGTGCTGGTGCATGGCGCGGCCGGCGGTGTCGGCCTGGCCTGCGTCGACCTGGCCAAGCAAATGGGCTGCCGGGTGATCGCCGCCTCCGCTTCTGATGCAAAGTTGGCGGTGATAGCCCGCGAATATGCGCCCGACGCCTGTGTCAACGTTACCGGCGGCTTTCGCGAGCAGGTCAAGGCGATCACCGGCGGGCGCGGGGCCGACATTATCTACGACCCGGTAGGTGGCGACGTCTTCGACGAGAGCGTGCGCTGCATCGCCTTCGATGGGCGCCTGCTGGTGGTGGGCTTCACCTCCGGGCGGATCCCGACGGTGTCGGTCAACATGCCGCTGATCAAGGGTTTCTCGGTGGTCGGCGTCCGGGCCGGCGAATACGGCCGCCAGTTCCCCGCCAGGGGCGCGGAGAATTTGCAGGCCGTCTGGACCCTGGCCGACGAAGGCAAGATCAAGCCCCGCGTCCACGCCGAGTTCGCCCTGGAAGACTGGCGCTCCGCCTTCGACCAGCTGGCCGACCGCAAGGTGATCGGCAAGGCGGTGATCCGGCCAGGGGGTTAGCGGCCGGCCCGCTCCACCGGCAGTACGAAGGCCGGGTCCAGGACCTTTGCCGGGTGATAGCCGCCGACCTGACCCATGATGTCATGAGGGCGCCGCAGGTCGTAGCCCAGCAGGCCGAGCAGGGTCGGGCTCATGCTTCGGAGGCGCGCCTTGGGAATGCCGAGGTAGAAGTTCTCCTGCGTCCGCGCCCACGGCTCGCAATAGTGGTTGGTGTAGGCCAGCCGCGCCTTGTCGGACCGGTTGGCGCCGGCGCCGTGGATCAGCGTGCCCTGAAACACGCAGAGGGCTCCGGCGGGCATGGTCAGCTGGATGAAGTCCTCGCCCGCCGGCCGCCCGGCCTCGTAACTTCGGCCCAGGGCCAACCGGCGCTCCGTCGGCCACAGGTGGCTGCCCGGATACATCACCGTGCCGCCGTTTTCCGGGGTAAAGGCGTCGATGGCCCCGATGGTGCTCATGCTGATCGACGGCCGCGGAAGGGGGAACGGGTAGAAGCTGTCGTCGTAGTGCAGGTTCTGCTGGGCCTCCCCCGGATGGATGCAGATCGCGTGGTTCGCGCTGAGCAGATAGTGCGGCATAAGAAACCGGTCGAGGATGGCCAGCAGCCGCGCATCCTCCGCGATCTCCTCGAACACCTTGCCGCGGCCGACGATCGTATAGACCCGCTCGGTGGCGCGGCCTTCAAAGCTGTTGCGGCCTCGATAGATGCCGAGATGGGGAGCCAACCCGGCGCGAAACGCAGCAAGCTGGGCCGTCGTCATGTAGTCTTCGACGATCGTATAGCCATCGGCATTGAGCCGTTCGACATGGCCGTCGACATCGAAGTTGGTCGACGTTTGCCGCGCGGGATTCTGACTTCCGTCCATGGTCGTTTGCTCCCTGTCGACTGTTTATGGTCGTCTTTTTAGCACGTTCGGCTTCGAGAACCAGGAATTGACATCCAAGGCCTCGACCAGGCGACGCGGGAGCCGCAGCTTGATATCAAGTGATCTTACCCAATATTATTGTAATGACATAGATCGAGGTAAGGTCACTACAACTTGGACGCCCGGCTGAACCCATACGCGCTTGGCGCTGGCACCCCGCCCCCCGAACTGGCGGGTCGGACCACCGTAAATCACCGTTGATACGATCGTCGCGGGCAGCATTCAGAAAACCTGGATGGCCTGCGCCTCTATGCAGGGTCGCCGGCGCGGATGGATGGCGCCGCGCGTCATCAGATCCACCTTCGATCCCAGAATATCTTCCAGTCGGTCGCGCAAGGCCGCGAGGCTGAACAGGGTGAATCCACGCGGACGGTCGAGATCGATGATCAGATCAATATCGGAATCGCCACGCGCCTGATCCCGCGCAACCGAGCCAAACACATAGAGCCGCCCGATGCCGGCGTCGCGAAACTCCGGTTCGTGCGCCCGCAAGGCGGCAATGACCTGATCTCGCTTCATGTCTAACGTCCAATCCTCCGACGCTTTCCTAACAGATCGCGTGGGCGCCGCCACCGCACGGATGTTCCCCCGGACCGTCCAGGGCCTGGGCCTGGGCCTGGGCCTGGGCCTGGGCCTGGAGATGCGGGAATTGGTGGGGAAAGACCAGGCTGACGGGCTCGATCCACCGTTAATCCACCGTTGATACGGTGCTGGGGAGTCATCCCGCGATGTTCCAACCGGTCGGGCGGTAGTGGGGAGTCGGCGGGGATTCCTCGGGGAGACGCCGGGCAGGCCGCAGGGAGATTCGAGGGAGACTTCGGGTAGGTTCCGGGGCGCTTTTGGGGCGCTTGCGGGGCGGCGCTGGGATCTGAAGAACGCCATCCAGGGTGCTGGTGTCGCCATAAATAATTGAAATTATGAGGAGTTTCGAAAGCGACTTGCTGAGGAGCGCTTTCAGCGCCCTCTGGGAGGGGAGCCGACGCCATGGCCGCGCAGCCGAACGCGACAGGCCGCCGATGGCGCACCGTTGTGGCAGTAGGGTTCACGATGGCAAAGAACGACGCTCACTGAGACTTTGCAATATGTAGGATTCAAAGTCAATAGGCGGCGGCGCGGTGGGCACGGAGGACACCGTCATGACGCGGAAGACGTGACGCTAACGAGGTGAGCCGGCACGCGCCGTCGCGGCCCGGCGGTCCGATCCGTTAGCCAAGGGCCAGTTCGTAGAGGGCGGCCTGGCCGCCGGCCAGGGCCCCCTGCAGCAAGCCATACCCCGCCGCGCGGACAGGGTCGAACGGCTTGTCCTGCGTGTTCACGATCGTGCTGACCACGAACATGAGTGACGCGGAGACGACCCCCAGAACCGTGTAGGAAACAAGCCCGGCGCTGCCGCCCGCGCCGAAGGCGACGATCAGGCGGGCGAAACTCAGGACGGCGTTGAGGCCCAGAAGGCCGGCTCTTATCGTGCCCCGCCCGTCGGAGTCCGCCAGGGCGAAGCCGACCCCGATGGCGGTCAGCAGGACGCCAACGACGGTGGTCAAAGCGATCGCCTGCTTATCGGTGTCGTTCTCCCAGGCGCCGCATACGGTGAAGCCGAGGCTGCACGCGAGGCTGAGCACGGTCAGACCTCTGGCGGGGTAGTTCGCGGTGCCTTTCATGTCGCGCGAGGTCGCCGCCGTGGCCGTGGCCGAGGCGGCCGAGGCGATGCAGCCGGCGATCATGAAGGCCAGGGTCGCCTGCTTGAGGTCGTCATTGGTCGACTGGGCCGCCATGGGGCGCATCGGCCGGACGGCGGAGGTCCCGGGTTGTGAGGGCTGGAAGGAATAGTAGGACGGAAGCAAGCCAAGCTCAGTCAGGACGGCCGGCAGCAGGCACCCGGCGTCGAAGAAGCTGAAATTGTTATCGGTGAGGCCGCGCCAGAAGCCGTTGAGGAACCCCTTACCCAGTGGCTTGTCCATCCAGTCGATGATCGCCGTCGGCGAGTCGCGAAGGGCGCCCAGGGCCGCGCCGGCGGCCTCTACAACCCCCGAGACCGAGTCGAAGAGGCCCGAGATCCGGTTCGCCAGCACAGCCAGGATCGGATCGAGTATGGCGCCGTCGAACAGGGTCGAATCGCTGAACCAGGACATGACGATGGTCTGGAGATCCCCGGCCAGATCCCCGAATCCGGAGAAGATCGCGCCTTGCATGTCACTCATGGCCTGGTCGAGGCCCGGAACGTCCAGCGACGGGAACGGCGAGACCCTAAGGATCGAGGAGACCTTTTCAATGAGCCAGGAGATCTTGGGCGCACTGTTGGCCCGCATCAGTATATCGACGACGGAAGGAAGCTGGCCGAGGCTCGAGCCGAACGTCTGCCGATCGCGCGGATCCCTGCGCAGGGAGTTGACGCCGTTGACCATTGTGGACTTGATCTGGTCGATGCGGCCGTGGATGTCGTGAGCCGCCGCGCGCGGGTCGGGCATGGCCTGGGCGAAGGCGACGATCCGCTGGCGGATCATGGCCTTGTAGCGGTCTCGTAGCTCGAGGATCTTTTCCCAGTCGAAGATGAATCCGATCGCCTTGAGCAACCAACGCAGGCCTCGCCCGAGGTAGAAGCCGACAACATCGAGAACGGCGTTGATGGCGTCGATCACCGCCTCAATCGTATCGACCACGAACTCGAAGGCGTATTTCAACCCGTCTATGACGATGTTCACCCCCGCCTTGATCCCGTCGTAGACGAAGTCGAAGGCGGAGGTTACGCCGGAGGCTATGGCGTCACCGAGGTCGGAGAAGAATTCGCCCACATCGCCGAGGAATCCCATGGGCCGCACGCCACCGCCCGCGCCGACAGGGGCCATCGGGCTGACGGCCCGGGCCCCCAGGGATTGCCGCAAGGCTTGAGCCGACGCGGGATCGAGCGGCTGAAAACGCGCGCCGCCGGAGCCACCCGACAGCCGGAAAGGCCGCGCACCGCCGGTGTTGACCGCGCGCCTCGCCAAGGCCAGGGTCGTCAGCGGCGCCCAGGCCGTCGGCAAATCAGCCTGGAAGATCAGGCCGTCCGGCGCGGGCCCCGGATCGGGCAGGGCCGGCGGCGCCGCCTTCGACAGTTCCCGCAAGGCCTCGGCCACAGCTCCCGCGTCGTCCGGCCGGGTCATGATCGTCTTGCCCGACTGAGGATCGACGGCGCCGCGGAGCGTATCTTCGCTCATGCCCGAATAGAATGACCGCGCCTGGGCGGCGAGGTCGCAGTGCAGCCGCCTCTGAAGCCTGGCGCTGCCGAAGACCAAGGTGGGAAACTGGGCCTGCTCCTGCATCAGCACCTCGACCCAAAGGAAGCCGTCGGCTCCGATGGTGGCGCTGAGCGGTCGGGTCGGCGAGAGGACGACGTTCCGACCGTTCAAGGTGGCGCGACACGCCGAGGTGGCCGACACGCTCAGCGTCTCGCCCGCGAGGGGGACAGCGCCGCGGGACAGGTTCACACCCACGCGATAGCAGGCGGTCATTTCGACCTCGGCGGCGTCGGCCGCGATCTCGATCGCCTCGCGGTTCAATTCGCCGTCGGCCTCGTGGCGCCAGTGTTCGAAGCCGATCCCGTCGCGGAAGATGAAGAAGTCTGGCGCGCCGGGGCAGAACCCCGCGAAGTAGGCGTTGTGGGCGACCGGCTCGAGCGGGGTCCACCCCTGGCCGCCGCGCGCCGCGACGTAGAGCCAGGTTCCGGGCGGGTGCGCCGCGCGCTCGTCGTCCGACGCGTTCACACCGTCATAGCCGCGGTAGATCTGCAGCACGAGATCGATGTCGCCGTTCAGGGGATTGGCGCGGGCGTTCATCGCCCAGGTTTCCACGCCGTGCATCTCGGGCGCCTGGGCAAGCGAGACCGCCTGAGGCTGGCCCCAGGTCACCGCCGCCGCGCCGCTGGCCGGATCGTAATGTCCATCGATCGTGAAGACCGCCGCCATCTGGTTCAAAGGCATGCGTTGGCCCTGCATTCGCACCGCGCTGTCGATGAGGACCAGGGTGGGGCGGCCCGGTGTTGCTTCGATGAGCGCCGCGCAACCCGCAGGGATCTGCTGGAACAGAACCTGTCGATCGGCGATCGCGAAGGTCTGGCCCGCCGGGTCGAGGGTGAGCAGAAAGCTGACCACGTCGCCATTGGATTCGTGCACGACGAGCCGGTAGTACTGGTCGTCGCAGCCCGCCAGCGGGAAGCACTGCGGCCCCGCCGCACCGGCGGCCGATGTCTGAAATTCGTCGGCCTTCAATGGCACTGCGCCGCCCGCGCCGGCGGGGGAGATGTGCCTCAGCCGCAACCCGGACGAGCCGAGCCCACTGGGCGATCGCACCCATTCCGGCAGGAAGCGCGAGCCCTGGGGAAGCACGCCGCTGACCGCGGGCCAGGACCCTGTCGGGTTGAAGTTGGCGAAGGGGCCGCTCACCACCCCGTCCGCATCGAGCGCCGCGTGATAAAGGGCGTCGTTGCGACCGATGAACAGCCTGTCGCCGCTCGCGCCGCCCGGCAGGATGGCGGCGCTGACGTTCGTGCCGATTCCTCTGGACTGCTGAGTCTCTTGAAACGCGGGTAGGGGACTCTGGGTTTCGGCCCAGCCCGTCGGGCCATCGGGAGCCTGAAAGATCCGCTCCAGTGTCGGAACGGCGTACTGCGTCCGGAACAGGACCGGATTGTAGAGGTTCAGGATGCCGTTCTGGCTGAGATAGGGCTGAGTCAGCCCCTGAAAGAGCGTCAGCGACGCCCGGCTGGAGATGTCCTCCATGAAGCTGCTGGCGACCCGCATGGAGAGCTGGGAAGGATCGACACCTGGTGGCGGCGCGGCCGAAGCGGTGTCTTCGGGCAGTTCGACAAGGGCGCCGGCGGCAACGCCACCCATCAGCTACATGAACAGTCTTCGCCGCATGATCACAGTCCCCCACGCGCCTGTAACAGCGTTCGCCTGACGGGCGCGATTAAGGCGCGAACCCTTTGCAAGGTGCCTCGGCATCGCATGAAGTCAAGCCGGATCGCGGGCGATAGCAGGGTAATCGGGTGAAGAAGTGGGTGACAACGGGCTGAAGTGCTGGATCCGTCGAGACTCTCTGATTCGCGAGAGGACGGTTTTGATGGGTGTGGTGTCGTGTGATGACGGGTCTCTCGCCGAGACGGTTGTCTTTCTGAGCTATTTCAAGGATTTGCCGGATATCAGGCAACGTGGGAAGGTGATGTATCCGCTTCCCGAGGTGCTGCTTCTGTGTCTGCTGGCGGTGTTGGCTGGAGCGGAGAGCATCACCGACATCGCCCGCTTCGGCGAGAAGAAGCTCGATGTGCTGCGCCGGTTTCGCCCCTTCGAGGCGGGTACGCCCGCGCACGATCACCTGGGCGACATTCTCGCCACCCTGGACGCCGATGCCTTCCAGCGCTGCTTCGTGGCCTGGGTTGCGGCCATGATCGG
Organism: Caulobacteraceae bacterium; assembly: GCA_043784385.1. GTDB lineage: Bacteria > Pseudomonadota > Alphaproteobacteria > Caulobacterales > Caulobacteraceae > Acaudatibacter. Next base: position 18,296 of record JAYVYH010000245.1, read on the forward strand.
GGTTCCAGAAGGGGTGGTGGCCATCGACGGCAAGACCGTCCGCCGCTCGAAGGGGGCGGCCAAGGACGCCATTCACATGGTCTCGGCCTTCGCCGCCCGCCAGCGCCTGGCGATGGGTCAGGTGAAGGTGGCCGACAAGGCCAACGAGATCGTCGCCATCCCCAAGCTGCTGGACATGCTGGCCATCGAGGGCGCCGTGGTGACCATCGACGCCATGGGCTGCCAGCGCGCCATCGCCCAGAAGATCGTGGATAAGAAGGCCGACTACATCCTCGCCCTGAAGGGCAACCAGGGCTCGCTGCGCGAGGATGTCGAACTGTTCGCCGCCGAGCAGAAAGCCAATGATTTCAAGGACACCACGGTCAGCCGCCACCAGACCGTCGATGGCGATCATGGGCGCATCGAGACCAGGGACATCACCGTCATCCACAATCTCGACTGGCTGCAAGACCGCCACCATTGGCCGGCCCTGACCAGCGTCATCATGATCGAGAGCACCCGCGTGATCCCAGGCCCCAGCCGCGACGCCGACAAACTCGAGCGCGAGACCCAATTCTATATCACCTCTTTGGCCCTCGCCGCTTGTCTCGTCGGCACCCTCGTCCGCGATCACTGGGCTGTCGAAAACAGCCTCCACTGGGTCCTGGACATGGTCTTTCGAGACGACGAGTGTCGCCTGCGAACCGACCACGCCCCCGCCAACTTCACCACCCTCAAACACATGGCCCTAAACCTCATCCGAAGAGCCAAAACCAAGGACTCCATCCGTCTCAGACGAAAAGTCGCCGCTTGGGACGACGACTTCCTCGCCAGCCTAGTTACTGGGTAATTCGTTCACCCGATTCCCCTGGGGGCGATAGGAAAGACGTCGGTGATGGGGTATCCATTGCCGAACATTCAGGCGGCTGTTTCCAGACCTGACGCTGGCGTCGGAAGCGGAATTTCCAACGGGCATCGCATTTCCTTTTTACGGCCCACGCTTCCCCACCCTCCTGATCTGATCCGGTTTCCGCACCCAGAGCCGGAACCGGGTGATGTCGAAGCCATTGGCGGCGAAGTGGCGTAGGATATCGGCGTAGGTTGGTTCATGGCGTATTCTACCGGTTTGGGCGCCACGCGTCACCGCCGGATTGACTCCTGGCCCCGGTTCCCCTATCAGCCCGCCCTCGTTCGCTCCGGACCGCTCCGGAGCCAGCCCGCCATTTTCGTCCCGGAGTCTCGTCGTGAAGCGCACTTTTCAACCGTCCCGGCTGGTGCGCAAGCGTCGTCATGGTTTCCGTTCGCGCATGGCCACCAAGAACGGCCAAAAGATCGTCGCCCGCCGCCGCGCCCGCGGCCGCAAGAACCTGACGGCCTAGGGCGCCGCCCGGATCTCGTCGGCGCCTCCCGAGATAGAGCGATTGAAAAAGCGGCCGGACTTCCTGGCCGCCGCCAAGGCTCTCAATTGCGCGCGGGGCGCAGTGGTCGCCCAGGCTAGGTATCGCGGTGATGACTCCCCCCTGATCAGAATCGGTTTCACCGCCACCAAGCGGATCGGCGGCTCGGTGGTGCGCAACCGGGCCAAGCGGCGCCTGCGCGAGGCGGCGCGGTTTGTTGCGCCCCTTCATGCGCGGCCCGGATGCGACTATGTATTCATCGCCAGGGGCGGGACGGTGTCGCGCTCCTGGGCGCCTTTGCTTGACGATATGAAAAGCGCGCTGATAAGGCTCGCCGTCGACCTCAGCGCCAGCATGGGCGAGCCTCCGCCTCAACGCCTTCCGACCAGGCCCGATTAGCCGCCATGCCCAACGAAACCAAGAATATGGTCGCCTTCGCGGTGATCGCCGGCCTGCTGATGATCGCCTATCAGGTGTTCATCATCGGTCCACAGGCCAAGGTCACCGCCGCCGCCCGGGCCAGAGCCCAGGCCGAGGCCCCGGCCAGCGTGGCCGGGGCGCCCGCGGCGGGACCGGCCACGCCCAACCTGTCGCGGCCGGCCGCCCTGGCCATCAGCCCGCGCGTCCGCATCGACACGCCGGCCCTGCGCGGCTCTCTGGCCCTGCGCGGCGCCCGCCTCGATGATCTCTATCTGAAGGCCTATCACGAGAAGGTCGACCCCAGGTCTCCCGAGGTCGAACTGCTGCGTCCCGAGGGCATGGCCAACGCCTATTTCGCCGAACAGGGCTGGGTCGGCGCCAATCTGCCCGGCATCCCCACGCCGCAGACCCTGTGGATACAGACTGGCGGCGACACCCTGGCCCCCGGGCGCCCCGTCACCCTGACCTACGCCGCCGCCAGCGGCCTGACCTTCACACGCAGGATCGACGTCGACGCCCAGTCGATGTTCACCATCACCGAGACGGTGACCAATCAGGGTCCCGGCGCTGTCAGCCTGGCGCCCTATGTGTCGGTGCAGCGCCAGGGCCTGCCGACCACCGGCCTAGCCGCGTCGAACATCGTGCATGAGGGCGCGATCGGCGTGCTGGGCGTGGACCAGGCTCAGTTGCGTCTGGCCCCCTACAAGGACTGGAAGAAGAAGGTCGAAGAGGACTGGCAGTCGAAGGGCGGCTGGTTCGGCATCACCGACAAATACTGGATGACGGCGTTCATCCCCGCCCAGAACGAGACCATCGACGCCAAGGCCCGGGTGACCACCGACCAGGCCACCGGCATCGACATCTACGAGACGACCTATTCAAGCCCGGGCCGGGCCGTGGCGCCCGGCCAGACGATCACCGAGGTCAGCCACCTGTTCACCGGCGCCAAGACCGTGCCGGTGCTGAACGGCTACAGCCATACGCTGGGGGTGCCCCGGTTCGTGGACGCCGTGGACTGGGGCAATCTGTGGTTCCTGACCAAGCCGATCTTCGCGCTGCTGGAGTTCTTCTATTCGCACGTCGGCAATTTCGGGGTCGCCATCCTGATGCTGACGGTGGTGATCCGGCTGATCACCTTCCCCCTGGCCAACAAGGGCTTCGAGATGGGGGTGAAGATGAAGAAAATTCAGCCCGAGCTGCAGGCGCTGCAGAAACGCCTGAAGGAAGACCCCGCCGCGCAGCAGAAGGAGATGATGGCGCTCTATGCGCGCGAGAAGGTCAATCCGGTCACCGGCTGCATTCCAATCCTGTTCCAGATTCCGGTGTTCTATTCGCTGACCAAGCTGTTTACCGTCACCATCGAGATGCGGCACGCGCCGTTCTTCGGCTGGATCCACGACCTGTCGGCGCCCGATCCGACCACCTTCCTCAACCTGTTCGGCCTGATCCCCTGGGACCCGTCCCTGACCCCGCTGATCGGCGGCATTCTCGGTGGGTTCTTGCACGTCGGCGTGTGGCCGCTGCTCTACGGGATGAGCATGTGGCTGAGCCAGTCGATGACGCCTCAGACCGGCATCGATCCGACTCAGCAGATGATCTTTAAGTTCATGCCGATCATGTTCACCTTCATCCTGGCGCAGTACTCGGTGGGCCTGCTGATCTATTGGACGTGGAGCAGCCTGATCACCATCCTGCAGCAGTATGTGATGATGCGCCGGTTCAAGGTCGACAATCCGATCGACGAGTTCCTGCGGCGGTTCTCCTCGGCCCCTGGAACCCCGGGGTGACCGAGCCGGGGCCGGACGCCGGGGTTTTCGACGCCGGCGAGATCGAGGCCGCGCGGGTGCTGTTCGCCCGGCAATGCGATTTCATGATGGGCGCCGTGGAGATGGACGGCCTGCCAGGCCCGGAGCTGCCCGAGGTGGCCTTCGCCGGACGATCCAATGTCGGCAAGTCGTCGCTGATCAATGCCCTGGTCAATCGACATCGGCTGGCGCGGGCTTCGACAGCGCCCGGTCGCACGCGGGAGATCAATTTCTTCGTGCTGGACGCGCGTCTGCGTCTGGTCGACCTGCCAGGCTATGGCTTCGCCCGGGTGTCGCGCGGGACGGCCCAGAAGTTTCAGGACCTGGGGCGCGCCTATCTGCGCGGCCGGCCCAACCTCAAGCGGGTCTATCTGCTGATCGACGCCCGCCATGGCCTGAAGGACCCGGACGCCGAGGCCCTGGACGCCCTCGACAGGGCCGCGGTGTCCTATCAAATCGTGCTGACCAAGGCCGATAAACTAAAGGCCGGCGAAGCCCAGGCCATGACCGCGGCCACCGTGGCGGCGATCTCCAAACGCCCCGCGGCGTTCCCCCGGGTTGTGGCCACTTCGGCGGAGAAGGGCGGTGGCATGGCGCTGTTGCGCGCCGAGATCGCCGCCGCCGCTTTCGCATGACAAAACAGTCTGGAAACGCCTTGACCGACAGCCCCGAGGAAGCGGGCTGGGTGACCGCCAAAACCCTGGCCGAAGCCCTGCCCTATATTCAGATTCACGACCGCCAGACGGTGGTGATCAAATACGGCGGCCACGCCATGGGCGAGGAGGCGCTGGCCCGGCTGTTCGCGGCCGACGCGGTGCTGCTGAAGCTGCTCGGCGTCCGGCCCGTGGTGGTGCATGGCGGGGGGCCGCAGATTTCCCGGATGCTGGAGCGGGCGGGGGTCAAGTCGACGTTCATCGACGGTCTGCGGGTCACCGACAAGGCGACCATGGAGGTGGCCGAGATGGTCCTTTCCGGCGCCATCAACAAGGAAATCGCCAGCTGGATCACCCAGGCCGGGGCCACCGCCGATGTGCGCGGCGTCGGCTTGTCGGGCAAGGACGCCGGCCTGATAACTGTGCAGAAGGCCACGCGCACGCGGTCGGTCCCAGACTCCGACGATGAGGAGGTGGTGGACCTGGGTTTCGTGGGTGATCCCACCCGTATCGATCCCAAGCTGATCCGCAGCCTGATCGATTCCGAGGAAGACGACTATATCCCGGTTATCGCGCCGATCGGCGTCGGCGAGGACGGCCAGACCTATAACATCAACGCCGACACCGTTGCCGGAGCGCTGGCCGGGGCGCTCAAGGCCCGCCGGATGCTGCTGTTGACCGATGTGGCGGGGGTGCTGGGAGCGGACGGCGAATTGATCCGCCAGCTGACGGTCGCCGAAGCCCGGGCGGCGATCGCCGACGGCGTGGCCACCGGCGGCATGATCCCGAAGCTGGAAACCGCCATCGCAGCGGTGGAGGCGGGTGTTCAGGGGGTGGTGATTCTCGATGGCAGGCGGCCCCACGCGATGCTTGTGGAACTGTTCACCGAGCACGGGGCGGGCACCTTGATATGTCCCTAGAGCCCGCGCCGGGCGAGGGGGCCGATCTGCGCCACGTCGAGACCTGGCTGTTCGACCTCGACAACACCCTCTATCCGCTGGAGTCCGGGCTCTCGGCGCGAATGACGCCGCGCATCACCGACTTCGTGGAAACCCTGACCGGCCTGCCGCGCGCCGAGGCCCTGGCCCTGCAAAAGCGCTATCTGGCCGAATATGGCCTGACCCTGGGCGGGCTGATGGCCCATCACTCGGTCGATCCGGACGTGTTCCACGCGGTGTTTCACGATGTGGCGCTCGACTGCATTGGGCCAGACCCGACGCTGCGGGCCGCCCTGCGCCGCCTGCCCGGCCGGCGGCTGATCTTCACCAACGCCGACGCCATCCATACCGAACGAGTGGTCGAAGCCCTGGGCCTGGCGGGGCTGTTCGAGGCGGTGTTCGATATCGGCTCGGCGCAATTCGCGCCCAAGCCATCGCCGCTGGCGTTCGAGCGGATTCTGCAGGCGCACGACATCGACCCGGCCGGCACCGCCTTTTTCGAGGACGCCGAGCGCAATCTTGAGCCCGCGGCGGCGATCGGCATGACCACCGTGCTGGTGGGCGCCCACGCCGAGACGTCAAAGGCGCCCTTTGTTCAGTATCGCACGGCGACCCTGGCGCCCTTCCTCACCGAGGCCCGGGTCAATCAAGGCCGGATCAATAAAGGAGAGCCCGCAAGATGACCGAACCGGCATTGGCCGATCTTCAGCTTGAGATCGAAGCGGGCTGGGCGGCGCGCGACACCCTGGGACCCGACACCCATGGTCCGATCCGCACGGCGGTGGAGGAATCGCTGCGCCGGCTGGATTCCGGTGAGACCCGGGTGGCGGAAAAGATCGACGGGCAATGGATGGTCCGCCAGTGGCTGAAACAGGCGATCCTGCTGTCGTTCCGCCTGAACCCCAACCGGGTGATGCGCGCCGGCGCCATGGCCGATGGCGTGGGCCCGTGGTGGGACAAGGTTCCCGGCAAGTTCGAGGGCTGGGACGCGCCGCAGTTCGAGGCCGCCGGGTTTCGCGCTGTGCCGGGCGCCGTGGTTCGCCGGGGGGCCTTTATCGGCCGTAACGCCGTGCTGATGCCGTCGTTCGTCAATATCGGCGCCCATGTCGGCGAGGGCACGATGGTCGACACCTGGGCGACGGTCGGCTCCTGCGCCCAGATCGGGGCCGATGTGCATCTGTCGGGCGGCGTGGGCATCGGCGGGGTGCTCGAACCCCTGCAAGCCAACCCCACCATTATTGAGGACGGCTGCTTCATCGGCGCCCGGTCTGAAGTGGTCGAGGGCGTGATCGTCGGCCAGGGGTCGGTGCTGTCGATGGGCGTGTTCATCAGCGCCTCCACCAAGATCATCGACCGCAAGACCGGCGAGACCCATCGTGGTTATGTGCCGCCCTATTCGGTGGTGGTGCCGGGCGCCCTGCCGGACCCTCACGGCTTGGGGCCGAGCCTGGCCTGCGTGGTGATCGTCAAGACCGTCGACGCCCAGACCCGGTCGAAGACCAGCATCAACGAGCTGCTCAGGGATTGACGAAATGCCGACCGCCATCGCTCTCGACCCCATCGTCCTCGCCCGCGACCTGATCCGCTGTCCGTCGGTGACGCCGGCCGATGGTGGGGCCATGGCGGTGCTGCGGCGGGCGCTGGAGTCGCTGGGTTTCGCCTGCCGGTCGATGCCGTTCGGCGACATCGAGAATCTCTACGCCCGGCTGGGAACGCTGAGTCCGAACCTGTGTTTCGCCGGCCATACCGACGTGGTGCCGGTAGGCGACGCCGGGGCCTGGGCGCGGCCACCCTTCGAGGCGGCGATCGAGGACGGGGTTCTGTCCGGGCGGGGCGCCGTGGACATGAAGAGCGCCATCGCCGCATTCGTGGCGGCCCTGGACCGGGTGTTGGCCAAGGGACCGCCGGCGGGCTCGATCTCATTGCTGATCACCGGCGACGAGGAGGGGCTGGCCGAATATGGCACCAAGGCGGTCGTCGCCGCGCTGGCGGCCGAGGGTGAGGTGATCGACCATTGCGTGGTGGGCGAACCGACCTCCAGCGCCGCCCTGGGCGACATGATCAAGATCGGCCGGCGCGGAAGCCTGGGGGCGATCCTCACGGTCGAGGGGGTCCAGGGCCATGTCGCCTATCCCCACCGCGCCGCCAACCCAATGCCCGTGCTGGTACGGATGCTGGCGCGGTTGCAGGAACGGGTGCTGGACGATGGTTTCGAGGCTTTTCAGCCTTCCAACCTGGAAATCACCACCATCGACGTGGGCAATCCCGCCACCAACGTCATTCCCGGCAAGGCGGTGGCCCGGTTCAATATCCGCTTCAATCCCAACCATACGGGCGCCGTCCTGGCCGCCTGGCTGGAGGAAGAAGCCGCCGTGGCCGGCGAGGGCTTCAACGGCCGGGTAACGATGGAGACGCGCATCAACGGCGAAGCGTTCCTAACGCCGCGCGGCGCGTTCACCGACGTAGTGGCGCGGGCGGTGGAAGCGGTGACCGGTCGGGCGCCGGAACTTTCAACTACCGGCGGGACGTCCGATGCCCGGTTCATTCGCGCGCTGTGCCCAGTGATCGAATTCGGCCTGGTCGGGACGACGATGCATCAGGTCGACGAGCGCGCGCCAGTGGCGGAAATCCACGCCCTCTCGGCGATCTATGAACAGCTGATCGAAGGGTATTTCGCCACCTTCGGCTGAAGCCAGCAGTGGATCAGGCCGCCTTGGCCATCTGCGCGAACCCTGGATCAGTAGTCCACCGACGTCAGGCAGAGACCTTGGGCGGGCGCCACCGGGCCACAGGCGGCGCGGGTTCGGGCCGCGAGGGCGGCGGCGAGATCGTCGGCCGACCAGGCGCCCCGGCCGACCTCCGCCAGGGAGCCGACCATCGAACGAACCTGGCGATGTAGGAACGAGCGAGCGGCGAAGGTCACGTGAATATGCTCGCCCCGCCGCTCCACGGCGGCTTGGTCCAGAGTCTTGACCGGCGACTTGGCCTGGCAGGCGGCGTCGCGAAAGGTCGAGAAGTCGTGCAGGCCGACGAGAATCTGCGCCGCCCGGTGCATCGCCTCCGAGTCCAGAGGCGTCTTCACATGCCAGACCCGGCCACGTTCGAGGGCCGGCGGCCCCGGGCGGCTGAGAATACGGTAGAGATAGCGTCGGCCGAGCGCGGAAAAACGGGCGTGGAAATCATCGTCCGCGAGCGCGGCGCTGAGGATTGAGATCGGGGCCGGAAACAGGTGGGCGTTGACGGCGTTCATCACCACCCTGGCCGGCCAGTCGCGTGCCAGATCGAGATGGATCACCTGACCGGCGGCGTGGACACCAGTGTCGGTGCGGCCGGCGGCGTGGATACGGATTGCCTCGCCACTGAAGTCCAGCACCGCGCGCTCGATCTCGCCCTGGACGGTGGGCAGATCCGCCTGGGCCTGGAAACCTTTGTACGGACCACCGTTATATTCCACGGTCAGGCGATAGCGGGGCATCAGAGGAGACTCATGCCTCTGGCCAAGGGAAATCCGCGAAGGAAATCGGGGGCATCCTGCGGCGCGCGCCCCTCGCGCTGCGCCCGCAGGATGCGCACCGCGCCGCCCTTGCAGCCGATCAGCAGCCGGTCATCCAGCGCCTGGCCGGATTCGCCATCGGCCTCTTCCACAGCGGACAGCAACGCCTTCACCCGGACCGGGCCCCGTTCCGACGGGGCCATGAACCAGGCGCCTGGGAACGGCGAGAGGCCGCGAATCTGGCGATCGACCCGCACGGCGGAACGATCCCACCGGATGCGCGTCTCGGCGGTCTTGATCTTCCGGGCATAGGTGGCGCCCTCCTCGGGCTGCGGGATCGGACGGGCCTCGCCGCGCGCCACCGCCTCCATCGCCGTAGTCATCAGCACCGCACCCGCCGGGGCCATCCGATCATGCAAGGTTTCCGCGGTGTCCATGGCGTCGATGCGCAGGGTCGCGGAGGCCAGGACTGGTCCCTCATCCAGGCCAGGGGTCATCCGCATGACCTGGGCGCCGGTGACCATGTCGCCGGCCATAATCGCCCGCTGGATCGGCGCCGCGCCCCGCCAACGCGGCAAAAGAGACCCATGAAGGTTGTAACATCCCCATCTGGGAGCATCGAGAATATCGGAGGTAAGGATCTGACCGAAAGCCACCACCACTCCAGCGTCGAGGCCCAGGGCGGCGAAGGCGGCGATCTCCTCGGGCGTCTTCATCGAAGCGGGGGTTCGCACGGAGAGACCCCGCGCCTCGGCGAAAGCCTGGACCGGCGAGGGCCGCAGCGACTGGCCGCGCCCACGCGGCGCCGGGGGCTGGGAATAGACCCGGACGATCTCGTGACCGGCGTCGATCAGGGCGGCCAGGGTCGGGACGGCGAAATCAGGCGTTCCTAGAAAGGCGAGGCGCATGGCTCACCCCCCCTCTAGGCGTCCGCGCGGGCCGCCTTCCTGACCTTGGCCACCGCCCGGTCGCGCTTGAGCCGGGACAGGTGGTCAATAAACAGTACGCCGTTCAGGTGGTCCATCTCGTGCTGGATGCAGACGGCGTAGAGTTCGTCGGCGTCCTCCTCCACTGCCTCGCCCTGATAGTTCAGATATTTCAGGCGCACGTGTATTGGCCGCTCGACATCGTCATAGATATCCGGAACCGACAGACAGCCTTCTTCCCAGGGTCCGGTCTCTTCGGAAGCCCAGAGGATTTCAGGGTTGACGAAATAGCGTGGAGCCGGCGGTTCGTCCTCTTTGGCCAGATCCATGACGATCACGCGCTTGGCCACGCCGACCTGAATCGCCGCCAGACCGATACCGGGAGCGTCGTACATGGTCTCCAGCATATCATCCATCAGGCGGCGCAGATCGTCGTCCACAGTTTCCACGGGCGCGGAGACCTTTTTGAGCACGGCCAGGTCGGCGTCGACGGTGAGGATGCGGCGGATAATCATGACGCGGAGTTAGGTGCGGGCTCGACGAGCGTCAAGGCCGGGACCAGCTTGACCAGCGGACGAACGCCCATATCGATGGGTGAGAGTTCGGGAATCTGCTTGCCCTCGTGATCGACCTTGAGGTCTTCGAACCGCCGCGCCTGGGTGTGCACCTGGGTTTCCAGCGAGCCGACGAACTGATTGTAGCGCCCCACCGCCGTCTCCAACCCCTTACCCATCGCCTGGGCATGGGCGGCCATGGTGGAAATGCGCTTGTAGAGTTCGCGGCCCAGCTCGACGATCTGCCTGGCGTTGAGGTTCTGTTCCTCGACCCGCCAGCCGTAGACCACCGCCTTGCACAGGGCGAACAGGCTGGAGGGCGTCACCAGGATCACCCGCCGATCCATCCCCTGGGCGTAGAGATCGGGCAGGCGCTCGGCGGCGGCGGCAAGAAAGGCGTCGCCGGGCACGAACATCACCACGAAGTCGGGTGAGGCGTCGAACTGTTCCCAGTAAGCCTTGGCGGCCAGGCTCTGCATGTGGGCGCGCACGCTCTGGGCGTGACGGGCGTAGCCGGCCTCGCGGCTGGCATCGTCCAGCGCGTCCTGGGCTTCGAGAAAGGCGTTGAGCGAGCATTTGGCGTCGATCACGAACACCCCCCCGCCCGGCAGGCGCACCACCACGTCCGGTCGCAGTGCGCCGGCGTCGACCGTCACCTGTTCGTCGAAATCGACCTTGGCTTTCAGACCCGCCATCTCCAGCACATTGCGCAGCATCTGCTCGCCCCAACGGCCCTGGACCCCAGCGCCCCGGCGAAGGGCGGCCGAGAGCTTGCGCGCCTCGTCCTGGGTGGCCGTCGAAGCCAGCAATAGTTGTTCGATCTGGGCCTTCAGGCCGCCAGCCTCCTCGGCCCGGGCCTTTTCGGCGGCGGTGACCTGGACCTGGAACTTCTCCAGCGTCTCAGCCACCGGCTTCAGCTGGGCCTCCAGCTTGGCCTGGACCAGCCGGTCCTGCGCGGCGAAGGTCTCGGTGGCGCGCTTGACCAGTTCGTCGGCCACCGCGTTGGCCGACATCGCCGCCTGAGCCTTCAGCATCTCGGCGCCCGAGGCCGACTGCTCGCGCAGCATCCGCGCCTCGAGCATCGCCCGCTCGGCCCGCGCCCGCTCGGCCATCGCCCAGACGGCGAGGGCGACGGCCAATAGCAGTGTAGCGAACAGCAGCAGAGATTCAGCGTTCATGATCCGTTCGTATCAGGAATCGCCGGCGGGGTCATTTGAAATGGGCCCCGGCGCCGGGCATGCCGACGGCGTTGCACCTCCATTGGGTCGATGATTTCCCACCAGGTGTGCACAACCGAGGCGCGGCGGGACGCGCGCCGCCTCCAGACAGCGCTGAGCGCGGCATTGCCGCCACTTAGGCCGGCCTGCGCGCCCTCATCGCCTGGGCGATGGTGCCGTCGTCAAGCCAGTCGAGCTCGCCGCCCACCGGGACGCCGCGGGCCAGTGAAGTGACCTGCACCCCCGCGCCAGCCAGGCGATCGATCAGATAGTGGGCGGTGGTCTGGCCATCGACCGT
>JAYVYH010000246.1:0-9844 GCA_043784385.1 Caulobacteraceae bacterium
TTTGGAGGACGCTGGCCATCCCGTGGTTCGCGTCACCCTGGCTAGCCGGGATACGCTGTTTCAGGAATTCTTCCGCTGGGAAATGGCCACCGCGGTAGCCGGCGCCGTGATCGGTATTAATCCCTTCGATCAGCCCGATGTCGAGGCCAGCAAGATCAAGACTCGCGCCCTCACTGACGCCTATGAGGCAAACGGCGCTTTGGCGGCCCAGACGCCGCTGTTCGAGGCTAACGGCATCACTCTGTTCGCCGATCCCGCCAACGCCACCCAATTGGCCGGCGCCGTCGCCGAGCCCTCGCTGGAGGCCTATCTGGGTGCCCACTTCGCCCGAGCACGACCGGGTGACTACCTGGCTCTGCTCGCCTATCTCGACCGAAATGCGGCCCATATCGAGAGCCTTGGGGCCTTGAGACTTCGCCTGCGCGACCATGCAGGGCTGGCCACCGTGGCGCAGTTCGGCCCGCGCTTTCTTCACTCCACCGGCCAGGCCTATAAGGGCGGTCCCAACAGTGGCGTATTCCTTCAGATCACCGCCCAGCCCGCCGAGGATCTGCACGTTCCAGGGCGGAAGCTGACGTTTGGGGTCATCGAGGCGGCTCAGGCCGAGGGTGATTTCGCGATCCTCGCGGAGCGGGGCCGGCGCCTGCTGCGGGTTCACCTGGGTGAGGATACAGTTAGCGGCCTAGCGCAATTGCTTGAGGCGGTGGGACGGGGAGTGGCGCGGGCCGCGAACACGCAAGCGCCTCATTGAGGACATCTGACCGCACGCGTGCGGCGCTATGATACAGTTGTCGTCTTATCCACTAAGCGGCGGTTTTTAGGTGCGAGGCGTGTCAATGATCAACATTATTTCCGTGGAGCCAATGGCCGATGGTTGGGCCGTCCGTCACCCCAAGGTGGGTAACCCTCAGCTTTTCCTTAGCGGCGCCAGGGCCGAAGAGACGGCGATAAACCTGGGCTCGCGTCTGGCCGAAGCCGGCCAGACGACTGAAGTGGTGATCTATTTGCGCGGCGGCCTGGTGGGTGGTCGCTTCATCTGCAAGGCCGATGGGGGCAGAGTGGCGGCTGTTTAAGAGAACTGTGCCGCCAGCCGTGAGAGCCCGGTGTCGATCAGCGGGTCGCTGGTCGCCCCGGCGATTCGGGCGCTCAACACCGCTTCGGCGGCTTGCGCGGCCAGATCGGCGGCGGCAGCCTTGACCTCTCCGGCGGCCTGGGCTTCGGCCTGAGCGATCTTGCGCTCGGCCATCAAGCCCCGGCGCTTGACGTCTTCTTCCAGCTTGATCGCCGCTTCGGCGCGCAGCCGATTGGCATCCGCCTGAGCGTTCTTGAGCAATTCGGCGGCGGCCCGGTCGGTGTCAGCGCGCTGGATTTGTATTTGCGCCAATAGCGCCTGCGCCTCTTCACGCAGTCGCACGGCCTCATCGAGTTGGGCCTGAACCTTGGCGGCCGCGTCGTCGAGAGTTTTCATCGCCAGGCTCGGAACCTTGGCGCGCCACAGCACCCCGGCGAACACCACCAGGGCGATCATGATCCAGAATTCAGCGTCCGCGGGATTGGTCAGAAACGACAAGTCAGCCTCGTGTGGATCGAAACGTCAGGAGGGAAGAGCGGTATCCAGAACCCGCTCAACCTCGGCCGATGTGGCCTCCGCGCCGGTCAGCCGCGATATCATGGCCTGGGCGGTCTCAATTGCGATGGTGCGGACATGGCTCATGGCCTCGCCCCTGGCGGCGGCGATACGCCCCTCGGCCACGGCCAGAGCCTCTGCCACCTTTGCTTCCTCGACGGCCTGACGGGCCGTGGTGGCCGCCTTGGCTTCGGCCTGGGCGTCGAGCGCCACCTTTTGAGCACGCGCACGGGCCATGGCTAGTTCGCCGCCCGCCGCCTCCAAATCTGCCTTGGCGGCGTCACGCATGCGCTTGGCGTCGCCGATATCGCCGGAAATCTTCTCTTCCCGCGCGTCTATAGCTCCGGCCACCCGTGGCACGAATACCCGGGAGAACAGCACATAGAGCACCGCGAAGATGACCAGCATCCAGAAGATCTGACCCGGCCATTGGGCTAGGTCGAACTGGGGTAGGCCACCGCCGCCGGCGGTGGGTGTGGGTTCGGCCATCGGGCCGACCTACTTGAACAGAATGAGCAGGCCCATCACGAACCCGAACAGGCCCATGGTTTCGGCCAGGGCCATGCCAAGGAACAGATAGGTGCGTTCGCCGGCGGCGGCGGCGGGGTTGCGGATCGCCGCTTGCAGATAGTTGCCGAACAGGATGCCCAGGCCGGCGCCGGCGCCGATGAGGCCGGTCATGGCGAGACCAGCGCCGATGAGTTTGGCTGATTCAGGATTCATGGAAACGAAAGTCCCTTTTTTTGAACGATAGCGGAAGGTCAGTGGCCGTGATCGAGATTCACGACCTCGTTGAGATAGACGCAGGTAAGAGCGGCCCAGACGAAGGCCTGGATGATGGCGATGACGAAATCCAAGGCGGTCAGGGCCAGCACCATCATGAACGACATGCCCGAGCCGATCAGGCCCAGATTGTTCAGGCCGATCCCCTGCAGACCATAGGCGCCGAGACCGATCACGAAGGTGGCGAAAATATAGACCACCACGTGACCGCCCAGCATGTTGCCGAACAGCCGCAGGGCCAGCGTGAAGGGCCTGATCAGAAACGAAATCATCTCGATCACCATCAGGAACGCGCTCATGGCCGGGTGCATGCCCGACGGCCAGAACAGCTTGAAGAAACCCAGGCCGTTACGGGCGAAACCGACGGCCAGCACGATCAGGAAGGTCATCACCGCCAAGGTGGCCGTAACGGCCAGCTGCGAGGTCACCGTGAACCCGCCTGGCGCAAGGCCCAGGAGATTGAGAAAGGCGATCAACAGAAAGAGAGTGAAGACCAGCGGCAGAAAAGGCCGCCCGCGATCGCCGATGATGCCACCGGTCAGTACATTGTCGACCATGCCGTAAAGCATTTCGGCCACCGCCTGCAGGCGTCCAGGCACCAGTTCGCGCTTGGAAGCGGCGAAGAAGAACACGCAGATCAGCGTCGCCGCGATCATCATGAACAGAACCGAATTGGTGATCGACAGGTCGATCATGCCCAGACCGGGCACCGGAATGGGGGGAAAGTCCACAAATCTGCGGACCAGAAACTGTTCCATCGGCTCGATAGCGGCCATCGGTGCTCTTTAAACCCTTAGTGCCCTTGCGCGTCGTCGTCGTCGTCAATGGGAGCCGGATCAACCGTCCCCCGCTTTGTCTTTGCCGCCGCGCCGATGCGCGAGGCGGTGTGGATCGTCGACCAGATCGACAATCCCGAACCGATCACCAGCCCGCTGACCAGACCCAGGGGGCTGGTGTGAGCCAGTCGATCGGCGAACCATCCCAGGCCAACGCCACCCAGCACGCCGCCGAGCATTTGGCCCAAAACACGATAACCATCCCCAGCCGCGCCACCCAGACCGATGACGGATGGCGTCTTGCGCCGCCCGGCCTCGAACGCTTCGAGATCCTCATCCAGGCGCCCAAGCATGTCCTGGCCGGCCTCCGGGTGTTTGCTATGTCCCGTTTTATGTGGCGGCGTGGGCGTCATGGGATCATTTCCGGTGACCCGATTTCATCCCTGCCGCACCCCAGCCAAGTCGCGGCGGAACCTATAGACGTGGGTGCGGTGCGTCAAGACTGGCTGAATTGCCCCTAAATAACTGTTTTGTATGAAAAGTTTTGGTTCCGACTTATTGGGCGGCCAGGGCCTCGGCCTGGCGCAGGTCGACCGACACCAGTTGCGAGACGCCGCGTTCGCGCATGGTCACCCCGAACAGCCGATCCATCCGCGACATGGTCAGGGGGTTGTGGGTGATGGTCAGGAACCGCGTGGACGCCCGCCGGCGCATCTCGGCCAGCAGGTCGCAGAACCGCTCCACGTTGGCGTCGTCGAGCGGCGCATCCACCTCATCGAGCACGCAGATCGGCGCGGGGTTGGCCAGGAACACCGCAAAGATCAGCGCCACGGCGGTCAGCGCCTGCTCGCCACCGCTCATCAGGCTCATCACCGCCATACGCTTACCGGGAGGACAGGCGAGGATTTCCAGGCCGGCCTCAAGGGGGTCGGCCGATTCCACCAGCCGAAGCTCGGCCGCGCCGCCCTGGAACAGAGTGGTGAACAGATCACGAAAATGGCCGTCGATGATCTCGAAGGCGGCCATCAGCCGTTCGCGGCCCTCAGCGTTCAGCTCCTCGATCGCCTGGCCAAGCCGCGCCAGGGCGCCCGACAGGTCGGCGCGCTCATTGGCCATCACGCCCAGACGGGCCGACAGCTCGGCCGCCTCGTCCTCGGCCAGCAGGTTCACCGCGCCCAGGGCGTCCCGCTCCCGCTCCAGGGCGGCCAGGTGTGTCTCCGCTCCGGCGACCCCGGTAGGTAACGCCACCGCGTCTTCGGCGAGCTTTTGACCCAGATCGGCCGGCTCCAAACCCGAAGCCTCGCGGATCGCCAGCGCCTGTTCGTTGACCCTGGTCAGGGCGGCCTCCAGCCGAGCCTCCGCGCTCGCCCGGGCCTCCCTGGCGTCGGCGGCGCGGGCGTCGGCGGCCCTGGCGGCCCGATCCGCGTCGGCGCGGGCGGTCTCGGCGATGGTAAGGGCGTCATCGGCGCGGGATCTGCGCGCCTCCGCCCCGGCCGCCTCGTCCAGAAGCAGCGCGCGGCGCGCCTCGATCGCCTCCGGAGCCCGCCGCGCCTCGTCGAGCGTCGCCGCCGCGTGCCCCCGGTCCTTCTCAAGCTCGGTCTGCCGCCCTGTGGCGGTCGCGGCGCGGCGGGTCCAGTCGGCATGATCGCGCCGCAGGCTTTCGAGCCGCCGCGCCCGCCCGCTACGCGCCGCGTTCTCGCGATCAAACGCCGCCCGGGCGGCAAAGGCGATCTCCCGCGCGCGCGCGGCAGCTTCGCGGGCGCGGGTCAGCCCGTCCGCCCCGGCCGCGTCCGGGGCCACGGCGTCCACCGCGGTCTGGGCGCCTTGCAGGACGTCTGTCGCCTCCAGGTGCTCGGCGGCCAGCCGACCGACGGTCTCATCAAGTGATTGCGTCCGGGCTTCGCGCCGCGCTTGTTCCGCCCTGAGACGCTCCACCGCGTCTCGCGCCCGCGCCACTTCCAGTTCCGCCGGTCTCGGCCGGGCGCGCGCCAGCCTCACGGCCTGCTCGGCGCCGGCCAGCCGCGCCGCCGCCTCTTCCAGGGCCGTTTTGGCCTTGGCCGCGACCGGTTGAAGAGCCGCGATCTCAGCCTCCAGCGCCGTCAATCGACTTCTCTGCTCCAGGCGCACCTGAGCCGGCCGGGGCGCCTCGGCCTTTACGGTGAACCCGTCCCAGCGCCAGAGATCACCTTCCTGGGAGACCAGCCGCGCGCCAGGCGGCAATTGGGCCTGAAGCCGCGCCCCGTCCGCCCTGTCCACCAGCCCGGTGAGCGCCAGACTGGTCGTCAGTTGGGCCGGCGCGATGATCGACGGCGCGAGGGGCGTGACGCCGGGTGGCCAGACGGGCGGGTCAAGGGATGCGGCGCCGTCGTGGCCGGCCCAGAAGCTGGGCGCGCGGGGGTCGAGCGCCGCAGTCAGATCGTCGCCAAGCGCCGCCGACAAGGCCGCTTCCAGCCCGTCGACCGTTGAAATCTGGTCGAGAACCGCCGCGAACCCGCCTTTGACCACCGTCGGCGTCAATCGCGCCAGTCCCCGCGCCTCGGCCAGCTTGCGGCCCAGCTCGTCCTCGCTCGTCCGGGCCGCAAGGCGCGTCCGGCCCTCGGCCAGGGCCGCTTCGGCGCGTAGCCGCTCGGTAGTCTCCAGGTCTTCGCGTGCCTGCGTCGAGGCCTGGATGGCGCCGGCCAGGGCAGCCTCGGCCGCCATCAGCGCGGGGTTCGCCGCCGGTTCCAGACTCCGTCGCTCGATCGTCGCCTGATTCAAGGCGCCAGTGATTCTCGCCAACCGGGTCCCGGCCTCATCCAGCCGGCTCCGAGCCGCCCTGGCTTCGGCCTGTGCCGCCGCGACCTGTGCCGCCGCGGCCTCCAGAGCGGTCTCCGCGCCGGCGCGAGCCAGTTCCGCCGTCCTCGCCGCCGCCTCCAGTTCGGGCGTGCGCTCGGGGGCCGCCGCGATCTCGGACTCCACCTGGGCCAGATCCCGTTGGAGGCGCGAGAGAGCCCCCGCCGCGTCGAGAGCCGTCCGGCTCTCGCGCTCGAGATCGCCAGCGATGCGCCCCAGCTGGTCTTTCAACCGTTTCAAATCCGCCTGGGCGCTCTCCAGCGCACGGTCGGTCCGATCTTTTTCGATGGCCAGGTGATTGAGCACCGCCGCCGCCGCCATCGCCTCGTCCCGGAGCGCCGGCAGACCGTCCTGGGCGTTCAAAGTCGTGGCCGCGGCGTTCGCCGCCTGCCGGGTCGACGTCTCGGTGGCGGCCCTGGCCAGGGTCGTATGGACACGCGCCGCCTCAAGCGCCGCCACCGCTTGCGCCCAGCGCGCGTGGAGCACCGCCGACTGCAGGCCGCGGATCTCCGCCGCCAGCTTTTTGTATCGCACCGCCGTACGGGCCTCCCGCCGCAGTCGGCCCAGACCGGATTCCAGCTCCCGCGCCAGATCATCGAGCCGCAGCAGATTGGCCTCGGCCGCCCGCACCCGCAACTGGGCCTCATGCCTACGCCCATAGAGGCCCGATACGCCCGCCGCCTCCTCAAGAATGCGCCGCCTGTTCTGGGGCCGTGCGGCGATCAGTTCGGAAATCTGGCCCTGGCGCACCAGGGCCGGCGAATTGGCCCCGGTCGAGGCGTCGGCGAACAGCAACTGCACATCGCGCGCGCGGACCTCGACGCCGTTGATCCTGTAGGTGGATCCGGCCCCACGATCGATCCGGCGCGTGACTTCCAGCGCCGGCTCTCCGGCCCAGCGGATCGGCGCCCCGGCGCCGGGGTTCTCAACCGTCAGGGTCACTTCGGCGTGGTTGCGGCCGGGTCTCGCGCCCGAACCGGAGAAGATCACGTCGTCCATGCCCTCGCCGCGCATGGCCTTGGCCGAATTGGCCCCCATCACCCATCGCAGCGCCTCGAGTAGGTTGGACTTGCCGCACCCGTTGGGACCCACGACACCCGTTAGCCCGGGTTCGATATGAAACTCGGTGGGCTCCACGAAGGACTTGAAGCCGGAGAGGCGGAGCCTCGAAAAGTGCACGGCGCTGTTCTTCGCCCGCTCTAATGGCCGGCGCGGGCGCGGGCGATCGCGGCTTCGAGAGTTTCCAGTGTGTTGTCACCGTCCAGCCGCTTGTCGTCGACGAAGAAGGTCGGCGTGAATTCCACATGATGGGCCTTGGCGTCCGCTTGAGTCCGGTCGGCGAGGGCCTTTAGTGCGGCCTTATCCTCCAGACATGTGACGAACCGCTGGTGATCGACGCCGGCGTGTTCGGCAATCTTGGCCAGGGCGTCGACACCGACCCGGCTGATCTCGGCCTGCTGGGCGAAAACATCGTCGATCACCTGGAAATATTTGTCGGGTGCGGCGCAGCGGGCGGTCAGGAACCCGGCCGCGGCCAGGGCGCCGTTGCCCGCCAGCATCTCGCGAAACACGAAGCGCGCCTTGCCGGTGTCGACGTATTTGCGGCGGAACGCCGGAAACACCTCATTGGCCCACTCGGCGCAATGCGGACACCCCACCGATCCGTATTCAACCACTGTCACCGCCGCGCGCGGATCGCCGAGCGCCATTTCCCCCGGGGAGGGGGAGGGCGCGGCGGCCTGGACGCCGGCGGTGGCCAGGGTTGCCGCCGCGATAGCGGTTCCGAAGGCGCTGGCGGCTCGACGGGCGAATGGCCCGATCAAGAGGCGGTCTTCCCGACCGCCTTGGCCTCGGCCACTGCGGTGTCGAGTTCGGCCATGCTCATCTCGCCCTTGTCATAGACCTTGCCGTTGATCACGAACGTCGGCGTGCCGGTGATTTTGTCGTCCTTCACATAGTGCTCCCACCGGGCGTTGAGGGCGTTGAGAGCGGTTTCGTCCTTGATGCAGCTGTCGAACTGGGTGTCGCTCATGCCCGCCGACCTGGCGATATTGAGCAACACCGCATGCGGGTCGCCGCCGGTGAACATTTCGGTCTGGGCGTGATAGATGGCGTCGACCACTTGGAAATACTTATCTTTTCCGGCGCACCGGGCCATCAGGAAGCCCGCTGCGGCGATCGCCGGGTCACCGGTCAGCGCTTCGCGCGCCACATAGCGAACCTGCCCGGTGTCGATATATTTGGTCTTGAAGGCCGGAAACACCTCGTTCTGGAACCGCGCGCAGTGGGGGCAGGACACCGAGGCGTATTCGATCATCGTCACCTTCGCCGTGGGTGAACCCAGCGACATGTCGTCGGCCGACGCCGCATCGCCCGCTGGTTTCTGACAGGCCGCCAGCGTCACCGTCAGGGCCCCAATCATCGTAAGGCCAGCCAGCAGGGTGAAAAGCTTTCTCATACGGACGCGATCCTTCCGGGCGCCTGGGCCCGACAGCAATGGATTTAGTCGGGAATCTCCCGGCTATTATAGGGTCTGTTTGTGACCCAAACGACCGAGGTCGCGCAAGTCAGACTTCCGGACGGGTGTCGCGCATCACCTCTCGCCCCAGCCGTGTCAGGGCCGCCTTCAGGGGGCCCTCGGGAAACTTCTCCAGCCCGGTGGCCAGCGCCTGTTCCGCCGCCGCGTCCAATGGTGGCCGCAGGCCCCGACGCGCCGCGCCGGGTCTCGGGCCACCTCGTTTGACGACGCCGCGCAGCGGACCCTGGACGATACGCAGCTTGACCACCGCCCCCGCGCCCAGAAACAGATTGACCCGATCCAGAATGTCCGGCGCGCGGTGCTGAATGATCGCCGCCGATGGTCCTTCGACGCGCAGCTCCAGGCTTGCGCCGCCCCCGGTCCTGGGTTTGACCAGCTTGGTGGGCTCCGTCCGCCGGGCCAGTTCGGCTCCGACGATTTCCCGCCAGCGCGCCTTCAGACCATCGACGCCCTGGCCGAAGCGCGATTCCAGGGTTTTCAGGGTTCTGATCAACGCCCGGCCGGCGCCGGGGGGCGGACCCGGTATCGGCCGGGTCCGGCGGCGGGCCAGGATCCGGACGGTTTCCTCGGGCGTGGGAAGAGCGCGGCGCATAAGCCTGTTATAGGCGTGGCGATGGCGTCCGTCCCGCGAATCCGAACCAGTCTGCTGTTCTGGTATGACACCCATGGCCGAACGCTGCCTTGGCGCGCCGCCGCCGGCCAGACCCCCGACCCCTATCGCGTCTGGCTGTCGGAGGTGATGCTGCAACAGACCACCGTCGCCCACGCCACTCGCTATTTTCTCGACTTCACCCAGCGGTGGCCGACCGTGCGCGCCCTGGCCGCCGCCGAGGATGGCGAAGTGATGGCCGCCTGGGCCGGACTTGGCTACTACGCCCGCGCCCGCAACCTGCTGGCTTGCGCCCGGGCGGTGACCGCGGACCACGGCGGGGTGTTTCCAGGCGATGAAGCCGCCTTGCGCGCCCTGCCGGGGCTGGGCGCATATACGGCCGCTTCGGTGGCGGCCATCGCCTTCGACCGACCGGCCAATGTAGTCGACGGCAATGTCGAGCGGGTGATGTCCCGCCTGTTCGCGGTCGAGACGCCCACGCCGGCCGCGAAACCCGAACTCGGACGGTTGGCGGCGGGCTTCGTCACCCAGGAACGCCCCGGCGACTGGGCTCAGGCGCTGATGGATCTGGGGGCGACAGTGTGCCGGCCGCGCGCGCCGCTTTGCCTCGTCTGCCCAATAAGGATTTCGTGCAAGGCCTTCGGTCTTGGCGAGCCGGAGACCTTTCCCCGCAAGAC
>JAYVYH010000247.1:0-5315 GCA_043784385.1 Caulobacteraceae bacterium
GGCGGATCGAAACGGTGCGGAGAAGTCGCATCGGATGGCGGAACGTCATCCTGACCGATATCGCGGCGGGACGCGCGGTCTGGGAAACCCGGACGGGCGCGGCGACGGCTCAGCCGATGCGGCCCTGGGTCGCGGCCTATCTCAAGGGCGACGCCCGCGCGCCGGCGATCACCGGTGTGGTCGGCGCCGCGCCGGATTGCCCCTGCGTCGCGGTGCATGTGCCGGTCTTCGAGGGCGAGGCGCCAAGGTATGTGCTGACGGTCGAACTCGATCCCGGGATATTTCAGGCCATCCTGATGGCGCACACCCCGCCCGGGAGCACGGCGGGCGTGGTCGACCGCAACGGCCTGTTCGTCGCCCGCTCGCTCGCTTATCAGTGGAAGTTGGGAACACCGGCCGGCCACGCCGTCCGCGAAGCGATCGCCAAGGCCAGGACCGGCCTCTACCCTGGAGTAACGTCCGAGGGGCAGAGCACTTTCGGCGTTTTCGACACTTCGGCGGTGTCCGGCTGGTCGGCGCATATCGGCGTAAAGACTCACCTTCTTACCGGCCCGAGCTTCGGCGCCCTGATCCTGACCGCCATTGCCGCCCTGGCGGCCCTTGCCCTTGTCGCGGGGGTCGCCGCGTTCGCCTATCGCCAGCAGCGCATCAGGCGTCGCGAAGAGGCGCGCGCCGCCCAGTCGGCGAAGCTCGCGGCCGTCGGTCAGCTGGCTAGCGGCATAGCCCACGACTTCAACAACCTGCTGATGGTGATCAGCATCAGCATGGAACGGGTGGCCAAGAAGACCACCGACCCGACGTTGCGGCGATCGATCGACAACGCTTTGGCGGCCACCGAACGCGGCGCCCGGCTGATCAGCCAGCTGATGGCCTTCACGCGGTCCCAGCCTCTCGACCTGGGCCCGGTCGATCTAAGATCGATGTTCGAGAACCTTCAGGACCTGCTGCAACAGTCCGTCGGCCCAACGATCCAGCTTGCGATACACATCGGCGAGGACGCGAGGTTGGTGACCAGCAACGTTGGTCAGCTCGAAATGGCTCTGATGAACCTGGCGGTGAACGCCCGCGACGCCATGCCCGACGGCGGGAAACTGACCTTTCGATCGAGCCCTTCCAAGGGCGGGCCGGACTGTGTCGATCTCGACGTCATCGACACCGGCGATGGCATGTCCAAAGCGGTGATGGACCGGGCCATGGAACCGTTCTTCACTACCAAGCCGGTGGGCCAGGGCACGGGCCTGGGTCTGGCCCAGGTGTTCGGCGTGATCACCCAATCTGGCGGCTCGGTGGAAATCCGTAGCGCTCCCGGCGCCGGAACCACCGTATCCCTGCGGCTGGAGCGCGCTACGCCGTTGGCCGAGCACGGAGCGCTGGCCGCGGCCGAGTAGGCCTCGCGGCGCGAGACTCCAGCCATCCAATGGCGATAGGATCGCCGGAGGCAGATCAGGTTGGAGGCGGACGATGCGGGTCAATGCGTTGGATCATGTGAACATCTTCACCGACGACATGGCGGGAACGACGCGGTTCTACGCCGACCTGCTGGATCTGGACGTACGCAACGGGCCGCCGCCGTCTAAACCGGAGATGGTCCAGTGGGTCTATGACGACCAGAACCGACCGATCTTCCACATCAACGCCGAGGGCGCGCCGCAGGCGTTCAAGCGCGACTGCCCCTCCGGTCCCACCGGCCCGATCCACCACGTCGCGCTCAACTGTTCGGGCAAGGACGAGGTCATCGCCCGCCTCACCTCCAAGGCCGCGGAGTTCACCGTTCAGGGCATCCCCTCGATCGGCCTGACCCAGATTTTCACCCACGATCCCAACGGCGTGCTGCTGGAGCTTAACTTCTTCGGAGATTGAGCGGCGACAGGGGCCGCGCCCTCATTCCGGCATGGTCTCGAACACCGTCAGGCCAGGGGGCAGCGGCGCCCAGCCCGCGCGGTCGCGATTGAAGATGGCGATGGTCGGGATGAACAGCGAGGGCTCGTCGAGGGATCCGGCGTAGATGGTGTGGGACGCATCCTGGCCGACGATCCCGCCGAACACCAGGCCGCCGCAGACCGGGCAGGAATTGCGCACCGCTTCCGTGCCCCGCGCCGACGTGGATGCGAACCGCAAGGTCTGGCCAGTGAACCGCAGGCGGGTGGCCGGGTAGTTCATGAACCCTATGAAGCCCGAGCCGGAGGCTTTGCGGCAGTCGGCGCAGTAACAGCAACCGGCATAGTCGGGCGGACCGTCGGCCTCATACCGCACCGCGCCGCATAGGCATCCGCCGGTGTGAAGCCTAGCTGCTTCGCTCATGATGTTTTCAGGCCTCGAACAAGGGGCCGGCGAAGGCCCGCTGCGGACGGTGGCGCTCGGCTCCGCGTTTTGGAGCGCCGGCGATGGCCCCAGCCGTGGCGCCGCCGTCGACGACCAGGGTGTGGCCGGTGATGAAACGGGACGCTTCGCTGGCCAGGAATAGCGCCGCCTGGGCGATGTCCTCAGGCTGGCCGGCCGTCGGCAGGGGCTGGGCGTGGATCAAGGCCGCGTCGGCTGTCTCCTTGGAACCGCCGAACACCCCGCCGCCGACGTACAGGATCGGTGTGGAGACGCCACCGGGCGCGATACAATTGACCCGGATGAAATCATAGGCCAGATCGATAGAGGCCGAACGCGTCAAGTTCACCACCCCGGCCTTGGCCGCCGTCGCCTCGCCGCCGGCGACGTTGAGGTCGGCCAGCACCACATTGGCCCCTTCCCGCGCGAACAGCATCGACGCCGCCTTGCCCATGCCGCTGGCCGCGCCGGTGATGATCGCCACCTTGCCGCTGAGTTGTCCCACCGTGTCGTCCTCCAGGAAATCAGGTCGTTGTTTGTTGGTTTTCTAGGGCCGAAATCCAAGCGGCCGAGGCCCCAGCCGCGCCGGTTGCGAGACGATGCGGTGAGCGTTCTCGGCCCATTCGCAGACCAGGCGGCGGGTGTCGCGCGGGTCGATCATCTCCTCCATCTGGAAGCGGTTCAACGGTCCTACCGGGCCGCGCGCGCTTTCGATGCGGGCGTTGATCTCGGCGCGCAGAGCGACGGGGTCGGCGGATTCGGCCAGCTGGCGCTTGTAGGCCGCCTCGATACCGCCTTCGGGCGGGATGCCGCCGACATCGGCGGCCGGCCAGATCACCCGGGCGCCGCCCCGGGCCAGGGGCGTGGCGTAGTTGTTGCCGGCGACCCCGAAGCTGCGGCGCATGATCACCGTGAACAGCGGCACGTTGATCTGGGCAAAGGCGATCATCCATTCGCCGCCCTTGCGGATCGTCCCGGCCATCTCATGCTCGATGCCGACCGCGAAGCCCGGATTGTCGACCAGGTTCAGCACCGGCAGGTGGAACAGGTCGCACAGGTCCAGGTGGCGCTTGAGCTTGTCGCAGCCCTTGGCGGTAAGGGCGCCGCCGTTCAGATGCCGGCTGTCCGACGCGATTACCCCCATCGGATAGCCGTTGAAACGCACGAAGCCTGTGACCTGGTCGTCGCCCCACAGTGGCCCGATCTCGAACAACGAGTTCCGGTCGGCCATCAGGGCGATGGTTCGGCGGATGTCGAAGGTGGTGGTGCGCTTGCGCGGCACGATGGTGAACAGTTCCTCTTCGCGCCGATCGATGGGATCGGCCCAGTCCGGCTCCATCAGCGGTGGGGCCTCGTGGACGCTGGAAGGCAGATAGGAGAGAAAGCGTTTAGCCTGGGCTATGGCCTCGACCTCAGTCTCAGCCAGGTTGTCGACCGAGCCGTTGCGACAGTGGATGCGCCAGTCGCCGAGGTCCTCCTTGGTGACCTCATAGCCCATGGCGTGGGTGACCACCGGCGGCCCGGCGACGAACAGCTGGGCGATATCGCGCACCATCACCGAGAAGTGGCCGAGCACCGCCTTGGCGGCGCCGATCCCCACCACGCTGCCCAGTAGCAGATTGACCACCGGCACCGTGGTCAGCTGCTCGGCATAGAGACTGCTGCCCAGATGGCCGGGCAGGAACGAGCCGCCGCCGCCAGCCACCCTCGGCCGGCCGGCCGTGATGGCGCCGGAGCTTTCCTGGGCAGCGCTGTCGCCGGTCTTCTGTTGGGCGGGCACCATCGAGGCGACGCTGCCACCGCCCGAGGAGCCATCGAGCAGGCGGATCGAAGGGCACTTCAACTCGATCGACAGGCGGTCAAGATAGCTGCTCTTGGCGCCGATCGCGCCGTCCGAGTGGCCGCCACGCGAGGTGAAATCGTCGGCGCAGACGATGCCGGTGCGCCCCTCGACCTTGCCCCAGCCGCCGACATGGTTGGCCGGGGTGAAATCGGCCACCGCGCCGTTCTCGTCATAGGAGGCGAAGCCGGCCAGGCTACCGACCTCGCGAAAGCTGCCGCCATCGAGCATCAGGTCGATGCGCTCGCGGCAGCTCAGCTTGCCGCGGTTGCGCTGGCGCACCACCCCCGGGTCGGTCGAGCCCTCGGCGAAGCGGGCGTGGGCGATATCCTGCAGCGCCTTCACCTCGGCCAGCATCGGGGCCCAGGTGTCGGCGCCGTGGACACGCGGCGCGCCCGTGGCCGCGGCCTCGCCGGGCGCGATCGCCGCGACGATCTGGCCGGCGGCGAGCTGATTGCCGACCTTGATCGGCGCGAGCGCGGCGACCACCCCGTCGCACGGCGCGGTGACGGCGGTTTCCATCTTCATGGCGCTGACGATCATCAGGGCGTCGCCGGCCTTGACCGCGTCGCCGACCTTGACGGTGATTTCGAGGATCGCGCCCGCCATCGGGCATTCCACGCCCTGCTCGCCTTCGGCCGGGACTACGGATTCCACGGTCGGCGCGGCGACGACGACCGGGGTCGAGCCACGGCCCAGGGCGGCGGACTGTTGTTCGAATAGCGCCAGCAAGGCCGAGGGGGTCGCCACCGTCTCCGCGGCGGAGAATTCCGGATGCTCCGCCAGCAGGCTGGTGCGCGCGTCGCCGGCCGCGACAGCGGGGTCGGCAAGAATGCTCCGTAGCTGACCGAAGTTGGTCGGCAGGCCGGCGATGTGGAACCCGTCCAGCGCCCGCAGGGTGTGTCGCAGCGCCGACGCCAGCGTGCCGGTGGAGTTGGAGCCACAGATCAGCTTGGCGAACATTGGATCGAACTGCGGCGGCGGCGCATAGCCCAGGTAACCGCAGGAATCCACCCGCACCCCAGGTCCCGCCGGCTCGTGATAGGCGGTCAGGGTTCCCACCCCGGTGGCGACGATCCGCGCCTGGACGCAATAGCCGCGCGGCGCGCCGACCGCCGCCTGGTCGCCGATGCCAAGGTCGGCGAGGGTCTCGCCG
>JAYVYH010000248.1:0-3914 GCA_043784385.1 Caulobacteraceae bacterium
CTGGAGGCCTTCATCGGCCAATCCTTCCAGTTCGCCGACTTCGTGTTCGCCCGCACGGTCACCCAGGCCGGCCCGGCCACGGCCATGTCTTCGATCAAGATCCGCGCCGCCGGCTTCAACGGGGTGCTGTATTCCGACCTGATGTTCCGCAAATGGTTTGCCCGCTACCAGGGCGAGCGGTTGTTGCCGCCGGTTTGATAGGGTCCAGTCGTTTCATTTCGCCTAAGCGGTCTGCGTCGCCGCCATGCCGCGCTCTCGCCCGGTCGCGCGCCTAGCCATCAGGCCACCCGCCGCCAGCCAGGTCTTCAACCGGATGCGGATCAGCCAGAACGTCATCAGCGCCAAGGGCGCAAACACCGGCACGAGAAGCAGCGGCGAGCCCTGCATGAATTTCGGCAGCACTTTCTCCTGACCCAGGAAGAACGACCCGGTCGCGATGGTCAGCGCGACCGACATCCGCCACAGGTGACGAGCCACGCGTGGAACGCCGGAAATGCCCCCGCCAGGATCACCTTGAGATCCGACCCCGCTGCGATCGCGCCCACCAGAAGGAAGACGAAAAAGGCGTGTGGCGGCGTACTGCCGATCGTGCCGGTCGGGCTACGCGTGATCATCACGATAAACCCCGCGCCGCCCGCCGCCACGCCCAGCGCTACGACGCATCCGCTAATCTCCAACGCGCCGACGCCGGCGGCCCGTTTCCGAACCGCCGCCCACGAGGTGATCACCAGATACATCGCCGTGATCCCGGCGATGGCGTTGGGCGCCTGGACCATGGCGGGCGCCATGTGCGCGGCGATCGCAGCCAGGGGATACCCCGCGCCAATCCCCGCCATGACCCCCATCGAAATCACGAACGTGGTTCCCGCCAAACCGGGAAGGTATCCGCCCTCGCGCGCCAGCAGCGCCGCCGCGCCCCAAAACCGTGACCCCGCGAGACACCGGAGCGTGACAGGCTCAATGTGTTCGATTTGGAGCGCTATGCGGTTGGCGGAACCCACGATCGCGGCGGGATTTCCCAAGGCTCTGCTTGTCTTCGCCGTCTCCCGCGGCGCCGATCGCCAGGCGCTGCTCGACCAGTTGGGCCTAGCCTCCCAGGACCTTGCCGAGCCCGGCGCCCGCATGCCGCTGGCTCGCCACATCGCGTTGTTCAAGGCCGCTATCGAGCTTTGCCAAGAGCCGGCGCTGGCCCTCAGGTTCGGCGAGGCGGTGCGCATGCAGGACACTTCGATCGTCGGCCTGATCTGCGAAGTCGCCGACACCGCCGCCGATGTCGGCCGCCAACTTAATCGCTATTCGCGTCTCGTCGTCGATGAAGGTCGGCCATCCGGGCTGGTCCGCGCCACGCTCGCCGCCGATGGTATTTAGATGGAGGTAGTCAGCGAAGCCTACGTCAACAGTCCGCACATGATCGAGGCCGAACTGGCGCGACTGGTCTGCAATACCCGGGCCACCTTTGGGTCCCGGTCGGCATTCCATGCGATGCGGTTCCCACGCGCCGCCTGTTTCACCCAGCCCGAGCCGCCATACCGCGCCGAATACGAGCGCATCTTCCAATCGCCGCTGGTGTTCGGCGCCGACAAGAACGCCTTGCTGCTCGACCCCGGCTTCCCGTTTCTCAAACAACAACCGACCGATCGCCAGGTGTTCACCAGCCTGACCGAACGCGCCGATACCCTGCTCGCGACCATTGATGCCTCGAGCTCTGTAAGGGTGCGCGTCGAGAGTCCGTTGATCCCGATCCTCCACACTGGAGACGCCAGCATGGACGCCGTCGCCGAACGTATGGGCCTTAGCCGCCGCACACTCCTGCGCAAGCTCGGCGCCGAGAGCGTCAACTTCGAAACCGTGCTCGACGTGCTGCGCCACACGCTCGCCCGGCGCTATCTGAGCGGCGGCAAGGTCTCGGCCAACGAAACGGCGTATCTGGTCGGTTTCTCCGAACCGGCCGCCTTCTCGCGGGCCTTCAAACGCTGGACGGGAACCAGTCCCAGCGTGTTTCGCGCCAAGGGGCCGTAGCGGACTGGCCCCGACGGTCTAAGGCCGATGCTGCACGAGCGTTGCTGTACAGGGCGTCGAGATTGATGGCGTTTCGGATGGATATTTCAGGGTGACGTTGAACGAGGTGGCCGGAACAATGGACTGGATTTTCAATATCGTCGCTCTGAAGGCCGCGTCGCACGACGAGGCGAACGATATATATCGGTCGACCAACAAATTGGCCGTGGACGAGGTGTTCACGGTGACGGTCCGCAAGCCTGTCGTATAGCCTGCCACGTTGATGGCCGGGGTCGCGCTGGTCAGCGCGTCGTGAATCGCCGGGATGACCTTGCTGGTGTCCTCGATATAGTAATTCCGGTCCGGCCACTCGTTCGTCGGAGCCGGCGGCTGGATCGCCTGAGCCGACGCGGGATTGTCGATTGCGAGAAACGCAGCGACGACGAGCCAAGCCGCGCATGATCTCTGACAGGCGCCTACAGGCTACGACCTTTCAGGAAAACTATATCACGCCAAGCGGAGGAGTTGTTGCTGTCTGATGTAACTGCTGGCGCACACCCGGATGGTTATGTGGGAGGGCGGAAACCTGTTGGTGGTGAACGCGTCTCCCGCCGCAAATCGGACCATCAAGCGCACGGAATCCCACGCTCAACACGCTATCCCGGTCACATTGAGTCTAGGGGGAAACTTTCAACTCGACACCGACGGGTCCAAGATTCGCGGTGAGGCCATCGCCGTCGCTCCGGACGTCGCGCACGTCTGCGAGGCCGAGGGCCTGATTGCGTTGCTATTGGTCGAGCCCGAAAGCCGAATCGGCCGGGCGATCTCGGCGACACTGCTCGACGGGCGCAGTCTCGCGGTCGTGACACCCTGGCCACCAATGGATTTTGGAACCCCGATCGTGGCGAACTTTGTCAGCCCGGGCAGGAACGATCGCACCCTTATTGAGGTCGGGCGCGGGCTGACCGCCCAACTCGCCGGCGGCGCCCAAGCCAGGGAGCCTGATGCAATGGTCCGCGAGATGATCGCCTGGTTCGTCGCGGCCGGGCGACAATACTCAGAAAATATTTCCGATACCCGTTTACTTGCGTTTTGCAATAAAATAACACGCCCTCATGTCCACCGCCGAAGCCCCTTTTGCCGCGCCGCACCCGCCCTCCACCCCGGCCGAAGCTCCGGTCTCAGCTAACGATGATGATTTATTCAGCTCAATCATTGTCGAAGCCGGGCGCCGCCTGCGGATGCTCAAGGAGATTTCCGAGATCGGCATGGAGCTGCTGCGCGCCCTGCAGCGTTAAGTGCTCACCGCCGAACTCAATACCGAAACTGCAACATCTGTCGCTGATCCCGCCGGCGCCTTCGCCAAGCTTTCCCGCGCCGTCCGCCTGACGCTGAATTTCGAGATCCGCGCCGGAGAGGCCCTGCGCGCGCTTAACGCGGGCGAGACCGCCGCGCGGCTCTGCAACGATCTTCGCCTCGATCCGGACTGGACCCCCTAGACCGGCGACGACTGGGCCGCCGAATACCAGCTCCGCCGCCCGCGCTGCTCGCTACTGAACAACAAGAGCGGCAGGCCGCTGCTGAAGCACAGCCTGCGCGGCCCGCGCGAGTTCTTCACGCCGGCCGAGCCCTAGCCGCCACGCCGCGAATGACGGCCGCCACCCTCACCCAACAGCGGTGACGGAGTTCCCCGCGAGGAAAACGTCCTCGGCGTGGTTGGCCAGGTGCTGGGCCGTCCACGGACCCTTGGGCGAAAATCTCTTGGCCGACCGCATGCGGATCTCGCGCACCCCGCGCTGAGAGACGCCAAGCACGATCCCCGTCCGCTTCCCCGAAAGGTCGCTGCACATATCGAGCAGCGCCGGCGCGATGGCGTCGGGCGGCGACAGCGGATCGGGTTTGCGGTCGCGCATCCC
>JAYVYH010000249.1:0-2080 GCA_043784385.1 Caulobacteraceae bacterium
GGCCAGGATCATCGGGGCCGACTCCAGCTTGCCGCCCAACGCCACCGCGACGACCGGCGCGGCCAGGGCCAGGGGCGCGCCGCTGACCGTCCATTGGGCAAAACATTTCACCGCCGCGACGATCTCCAGCGGCAAGGGGCCAAGCGCCAGCAGGTCCAGGGCCCCGTCCTCGAAATCGCGCTCGAACATCCGGTCGAGTGACAACAGACTGGCCAGGGCCAGCACGACCCAGGCGAAACCGCCCGAGACCGCCGCCAGCCGGCCGGGCGCCGGCCCTAGGGCCAACGGCAGCATCACCGCCGCCGCGACGAAAAAACCCACCGCCAGCAGAGCGCCGCCGCCCCGGCTCCAGGCCAGGGACAGTTCGCGCCGGGCGAGAATGACCAGGACGCTCACGCGCCGATCTCCACGGTCCGCGCGGCGATCGGCAGGGCGTCGTGGACCGCCGCCAGGATCAGGCCCCCCGTGGCCAGGTGTTCGCTCATCAGAACTCCGAACAGGCGCCGGGCGGCCGAGTCCAGGGGCGCCAGCGGCTCGTCCAGCAGCCAGAGCGACCGGGGGCTGGCGATCAGCCGGGCCAGCGCAAGACGCCGGCGCTGGCCGGCCGAGAGCACCCGAACTTCCAGATTGAGCAGGCGCGTCAGGCCAAGCCGATCGGCGGCGGCCAGCGCCCGCGCGACGTCGCCGCCGCTCCAGTGGGCCTGGAACACCAGTTCGTCGCGAGCGCGCCGCCCGCTCTTCAGACCGTCCTGGTGGCCGATCATGTGGCAGTCGGCGCGGCGGGCGTCTTCGGCGGGAATGGCCCCCTCGGGTCCTTCGAACGACACAGCGCCGGCCAGCGGGCGCAGGAACCCCGCCGCCGCCCGCAGCAGGCTGGTCTTGCCCGCGCCGTTGGCGCCGATCAGCGCGACGACCTCGCCCGCCTCGACCGCCAGATTGAAATGGCGGAACAGCACGTGCTCGCCGCGTCCGATGGCCAGATCGTGGATTTTCAGGGCCGTGATCATGTGCCGCCATCCCGGCAAGCCGCGCCGACATGGACGCGCCCGCCGGCCCAGTCTATGAAACCGGCGGCCGCACGGGGACGACGCCGCGCGCGCCAGGCGCTGTGAGCCTGGCGTGACATGCGCGAGATCCTCCGAACCGATTTTCGGACGGCCTGAACCAGAGAAGGAATCCCCCAAATGCCATCCATCGACAGCTTGAAAACCCATCGCCAACTGACCGTCGGCGACAAGACCTATAGCTACTACAGCCTCCCGGCCGCCGAGGAAGCCGGCCTGACCGGAATTTCGCGCCTGCCGGTGTCCATGAAGGTGCTTCTGGAGAACCTGCTGCGCAACGAGGACGGGACCTCGGTCACCGAGGACGACCTCAAGGCCGTCGCCGCCTGGATCGACAACAAGGGCGCCACCCAGCACGAAATCAGTTTCCGCCCGGCGCGGGTGCTGATGCAGGATTTCACCGGCGTGCCGGCCGTGGTCGATCTGGCCGCCATGCGCGACGCCCTGGCCAAGCTGGGCGGCGATCCGGAAAAGATCAATCCGCTGAACCCGGTGGATCTGGTGATCGACCACTCGGTGATGGTCGACTTCTTCGGCACCGCCAAGAGCCTGGGCGAGAATGTCGCCAAGGAATATGAGCGCAATATCGAGCGCTATCGCTTCCTGCGCTGGGGCTCTTCTGCCTTCAACAACTTCCGCGTCGTGCCTCCGGGCGCGGGCATCTGTCACCAGGTCAACCTTGAGAGCCTGGCCCAGACCGTGTGGACCAAGGAAGCCGACGGCGAGACCGTCGCCTATCCCGACACCGTGGTCGGCACCGACAGCCACACCACCATGGTCAACGGCCTGTCGGTTCTGGGCTGGGGCGTTGGCGGTATCGAGGCCGAGGCGGCCATGCTCGGCCAGCCGATCCCGATGCTGATCCCCGAAGTGATCGGTTTCCACTTCACTGGCGCTTTGCCCGAAGGGGCCACCGCCACCGACCTGGTGCTGACGGTCACCCAGATGCTGCGCAAGAAGGGCGTGGTCGGCAAGTTCGTCGAATATTACGGCGAGGGCCTGGAAAGCCTGACCGT
>JAYVYH010000250.1:0-3016 GCA_043784385.1 Caulobacteraceae bacterium
CTGGCCACCCGCTACGATAAGACCGCCGACAGCTACCTTGGCTTCATTCTCGTCGCATCCATCCGACTATGGGTTAGGCACTTCGTCAACAGAACCTAGTCTCCGCCAGACCCTTACCCGGGCGAGTATTCGCAAACGGTTTGCCTTTGAGGCCAGGTCTCGTCGGATGCCGCCAAACGGAGCTCCGCTGCGGCGAACATCGCCGTGAAGCGCGGATCGCCGCGAAGGATTTCAAGATCAGGGTCGGTCTTTGCGTGACTGAGAAACCCTATTGATGTGGTCGCGAAGAATGGGCCGAGAAGTTCAAGAGCTGCATCCGTATCTTGCAAACCACAAAGTGCGCAGGCAAAGTTGTAACGCATAAGATGGTTATCGGGATCCATCAGGAGCGCTCGGTCTATTCTATCCCTGGCCCGCTCGACCTCGCCCAGGGCGCCGAGGGCGATGACGAGAAATCCTAGCGCTCCACCATTGGTCGCGTCCCGCTCGAGCGCTTTCTCCGCTTTGGCGATCGTTGTCAGCGCCGCGCGCCGCGCGCTCTTCGAATCGCCCACCGCGCCATAGCAGCATGTGAGCATTCCAGGCGCGAAATAGCCGGATTCTAGAAGCGTCGTCGCCCGCTCAAAATAGCGGATAGCGTCTTCCATCCGGTTTTGACGGTAGCTAAGCATGCCGGCGGTTTCGTTCGCCTCATAAGACTCGCCGTCCAGGCGGAGGGCCGCGTCGATACCAGCGAACGCTTCGTCGTGGCGACCTTGTTTGGCGAAGTATTTGGCCTTGGCAGTGTGGGCGTCGGCAAGGTGTGGGTCGAGAGATAGGGCGTGTTCGGCGACCGCGAGGCCGTCGTCGGCGGATCGCTCGTGGTAGTCATGAGACCACGCCTGGGTGAGGGCCATAAGCGCCCAGGCGCTTGCGTAGTTCGGATCGATCTCCGTGGCCCGGCGGCACAGGCGGATGATCGCTTCGTCCCGCAGGGGATCGTCCTTATTGCCGCTGACGTAGGTTTGCCGCGCCTGGAGGTAGAGATGATAGGCATCGAGGTTGTTCGTCCCCCGCCTCTCCATCGCCTGTTTTTCTTCGGGCAACAGATTCACCCGCAGTGCGGCGACGATGGAAGTAGAGATTTCATCCTGAACCGCGAAAATATCCGAAATTTCCCGATCGAAACGATCCGACCAAAGGCTCGTCTGTCCCGCGCATTCGATCAACTGCGCCGAAACACGAATATGTTGACCACTACGACGAACGGAGCCGTCGAGAACGTGAGTGACTTTCAGCATGGCCGCCACATGCGCCGCGGCCTTGTCTGCGCCCCGGAACTGAAAGCTGGACGCCCGGCCTATCACCCGCAGATCCCTCGCCCGCGCCACGGTCTGCTGGATCTCCTCGGACACCCCGTCGGAGAACCATCCCATGTCGCCAGCCTCACAGAGATTGTCGAAGGCCAGAACAGCAAGGACTGGTCTGTCGTCCAATGGCCTTCGAGTTGGTTCGACTTCGGCAGGGACACGGTGAGCAAGCAACCGATAACCGACCCTGATGATGGTCTCGACCGAGAAGCAGCCGCGACCGACGCCCTCACTGAGTCGCCGAAGTTGGCCTATCACACGGTTGATGGCGTCCTCGCCCACCACCACTCCATTCCAGCAGGATAACGTCAGATCGTAGCGTGTCAGAATTCTTTCCTGGGCATGAACCAGCGCGACCAGAACCTGCATGACCCGAGGCTGGATAGTGGTCTCCCCGCCGGCGTCGTGCCGAACTCGGCGCAGGGCGGGTTCGATTGTGAGCGGTCCAAGCCTCACTGCAGCTTCGCGCGCCAGAGTGACGGGGGAAATCTCCGGTAGCGCCGTTGTCTCTTCTGCATTGCTCATCGATTGACGATCCCCGCCTGCGATCGTGATCAGGACTTACATTGAGGCTTTGCTTCGGACAATGGCGCGATCGGCGCAATAACCCCATCACGACGTTGGATCGGCGTTTGATCGGTCCGCATCGGTGTTTGATCGGCTCCGGATCCTTTCGAGCCGGTCCGGATTTGCGTCTTATCAGGTCATCGAAACCGCCCCGGAAGCCAATCATGGACTCCGTGGGCATCTCGAAGGAGATATATAATGACCAGCCTTTTAAACACTCGTCTGCTCAGCCTTAGCATCGCCACCGCTTTGGGTCTCGCCGCCTCAGTCCACGCCCAGACCTTCGACGCGCCGATCAGCGTGTTGGTACGCTTCGCGGATCTCGATATCAACCATGCGCCCGGTTCGAAGATCATGCTTGGACGCGTTGAAGCGGCGGCGACCCGTGCGTGCGGAGGCGAGCCTGACATCCGCGACCTGGGCCGGCGCGCGGTGTACCTAACCTGCAGGGCCTCGACGATTGATCGGGCGTTGAAGGAACTGGGTTCTGGGGTCGTAACGGCCGCCGCGAACAAGCGCTCGGGAAATGCGGTCCTGGCCGGCCAGTAGCCGCGTCGCCCCGCGCGCGCCAAAAAGGGCGGCGCGGGGTTCGCATTCAGGCGACCAGCGGCTACACAATTGTATTGATATAGGCGCGCCAGCCCCCCAGCGCGGTGATGTCCTCGGCCCCGTTCAACGCCCGGGGTTCGGCCACGAAGCCCTTGACCTCGGTTCCGTCGCCCAGGGTCACGGTGCCGATGGCCAGGGGGGCAGGAACCTCCGCGACGAAGCTGCCGAACGCTTCCACGGCGAGGTCATAGACCTCTACCTTGATCGCCGCCGCGCCCTCGCCGAAATGAATCAGCGCAGGCTTCGGCGGGACTGTCCCCGCCATCGCGTATCCGATCGCAGGTCCACGCCATGTACGCCGGCACGACCTACAGGGTCAGGGAGTTGCTGGCCGAACCTCTGGCCTTGAATGCCAATCTGGGCCGCTACACCAATTTCGTGAACCTGCTCGACATGAGCGCCATCGCCCGGCCGACAGGCTTTCGCGACAACGCCACCGGCTTTGGCGTCAGCCTGATCGGTCCGGCCTGGGCCGACCGGGCTCTGCTCGA
>JAYVYH010000251.1:0-8476 GCA_043784385.1 Caulobacteraceae bacterium
ATGGACCAGTTGTCCTAGTCGAAGAAAGACGTCGCCATGCCCATGCTCGCCGCCGACCTAGAAGCCGACTTGCGGGAAGCCTTCCCGGACGCCACGATCGAGATCGAGGATCTCGCCGGGGATGGCGACCACTACAAGGCGAAAATTGTCTCGACCGCCTTCAATGGGCTCAGCCGCGTCAGGCAGCACCAGCTGGTCTATGCCGCCCTGAAGGGTAAAATGGGGGGCGCGTTGCATGCCCTGGCGCTTGAGACCGCAACCGCAACGGCTTGACCGGAGCCGCCCGGCTTCCTAGCTCTATAGTGCAACCGCCGCCCACCACCGAAGACGGATCCTCATGACCACCACCACTGACAACCCCGCCCACGAGTTCATCGTCAAGACCGTGTCGGAGCACCCGGTCGTGCTGTTCATGAAAGGCGTGCCAGACCAGCCGGGTTGCGGCTTCTCAGCCACGGTGGTCCAAATTCTCGACCACCTGGGTGCCGACTTCGCTGGCGTGAATGTCCTACAGAACGACGCCCTGCGCCAGGGTATCAAGAGCTATTCCGACTGGCCGACCATTCCGCAACTCTATGTGAAGGGCGAATTCGTCGGCGGCTGCGATATCATCCGGGAAATGTACGCCTCGGGCGAGCTGAAGACCCTGCTCGCCGAGCAGGGCGTTCTGGCCCCCCGAAGGACTACGCCTCCTGATTAGGAGGCGTAGAATTCCACAACAAGGTTGGGTTCCATCTTCACCGGATAGGGTACTTCGGCCAACTCTGGAGTGCGGATATATTTGGCGCTCATGGCCTTAGGATCGACCTCGATATAGTCGGGCACGTCACGCTCGGAGAGCTGTAGCGCTTCAAGCACAAGAGCCATGTTGCGCGAACGCTCGCGCACCTGAACAACATCGCCGGCCTTGACGCGA
Source organism: Caulobacteraceae bacterium (assembly GCA_043784385.1). Taxonomy (GTDB): domain Bacteria; phylum Pseudomonadota; class Alphaproteobacteria; order Caulobacterales; family Caulobacteraceae; genus Acaudatibacter. The sequence goes on from JAYVYH010000251.1 coordinate 917, forward strand.
TAAGAGGCAATGTTGACGCGGCTGCCGTTCACCATCACGTGGCCGTGGTTCACGAACTGGCGGGCGGAAAACACCGTCGGGGTGAACTTGGCGCGATAGACGATGGCGTCCAGGCGTGATTCGAGCAGGGCGATGAGGTTCTCGGAGCTGTTGCCCTTGCGGCGGGCCGCTTCCTCGTAGGTGCGGGAAAACTGCTTTTCAGTCAGGTTGCCGTAGTAACCCTTGAGTTTCTGCTTGGCGCGCAGTTGCAGGCCAAAATCCGAAACCTTGTTCTTGCGGCGCTGGCCATGCTGGCCAGGACCATAGGCGCGCTGGTTGATCGGTGACTTTGGCCGACCCCAGATATTTTCGCCCATGCGGCGGTCGAGTTTATATTTCGCCGAATGTCGTTTCGACATGCTGCTTAGGTCTCTTTCACTTTGATCCGGTCCGGCGCCATCCGTGGATGGAGGCGCGATCTCAACGGCGGCTCACGTATCACCCGTCACGTATTCAGCGCCCCGCGCGGCGAACCGGCGGGTGATGAAGGGGCGGCATATGACCGGCCACCTCGCCAATGTCAAGAAAACCCCGAACATGCCGGTCTAGGTAGGGCCGCCTTCGCCCTTCGCCCTGGCCTTCGCCGCGGCCAGCTTGGCCAGCACCCGGCCCCGCCCGCGCGACAGGGCGGTGACCACGCCGCGCAGAGTACGCACTTCCTGGTCCGACAAAGCGGCGCGGCCGAAGGCGACCCGCAGGTTGCGGACCATCGAGGCGCGCTTCTCTGGCGGGTGGAAAAAGCCGGCGGTCTCGAGTTCGCCCTCAAGTTGCTGATAAAAGCCGTGCACCGCCGCCTGGTCGGCCGGTTCGGGCGCGGCGGTGAATTTCGGCGGCGGGCCATCGCCCTGGGTCAGGCGCCACTCATAGGCGGTGATGGCGACGGCCTGCGCGAGATTAAGGGAATGAAAGCGCGGGTCGACCGGTATGGTGACGATGGCGTGGCAAAGGGCGATGTCGGCGGTTTCAAGGCCGGCCCGTTCGCCGCCATACAGCAGGCCGGTCGGCCACGCTTGGCTTTCAGCCTCGAACAGCCGCCCGGCCGCCTCTCGCGGGGTGATCACCGGCAGCATCGCCTCGCGCGGACGGGCGGTGGTGGCCAGCACCAGGCGAAGGTCGGCCATCGCCGCGCCAAGCGTCTCGAACACCCGCGCCCCGTCCAGCGGCCAGTCGGCGCCCGAGGCGCTGGGCCAGGCGCGCTCCTGGGGCCAGCCGTCGCGCGGACGCACGAGGCGCAGGTCCGACAAGCCGAAATTGGCCATGACCCGGGCCACCGCACCGATATTTTCCGCCAGTTGCGGCTCGTTAAGGATCACGCAGGGACCTGGAGCGTTCATGGGCCTGCCATAGATCATATGGAGCCCGGAGCGCCACGATACGATGTCTTCCAGCCGCCGAACCTTGCTGACGGCCGTCCTGGCCGCTGGCGCCCTGGAAGCCGTCGGCTGCTCGGGACGCGTAAACCGGCGTTCGCCAACCGTGAGCCTGGACCGCGCGCGCTTGGCCCAGGGTTTCGCGGGTCTGGCCGAGCGGGCCCGGCCCAGTGTTTTCGATCTGGGCGTCATGACCTTGGACACTCCCGCCGTATGGTGCGCGGACGGAACGACGCGATTCCCCATGCGGGACGTGTTCATGGCGCCCTTGGCGGCGGCGGCCCTGGCGGAAGTGGACGCCGGGCGTCTGAGACTAAATGAGACCGTACGCTTAGCGCCGCAGGATCTGTCACCGCCGCCAAGCCGGGTGAACCGGCTTTTCCAGCAGGGTGACAGGCCTGCCTTCGTGGATATTCCCGTGGCCGACCTGATCGCCTTGGCGGTCCAGGAGGGAGACGAAACCGCCGCCGACTCTGTCATGCGCCGAATCGGCGGACCCGGCGCGGTCACCGCCTGGCTTCGCGCGCGCGGCGTCCAGGACCTGCGCGTCGACCGCTATGCGCGTGAAGTCCAGATCGCCACCACCGGCCTGACCAGCTTTCGATCAGAGTGGAAGAACGACTCGGCCTGGGCCGCGGCGCGTGGGGCGGTCGCACCCGACCTTCGGGAAGCGGCCATGGCCGCCTATCTCGCCGATCCCCGCGACACCACCACGCTTCCGGCGATCCTGGGCCTTTTGGCCCAGCTGTCGAATGGCGCCCTGCTCTCGCCAGTCTCCACCAGCCTGTTGCTGCGGCTGATGAGCGCCACCAACTCCGGCAGATCTCGCCTGGCGGCGGGACTGCCGGTTGGGGCTAGCCTGGCTCACAAGACCGGCTCGTCGCCGACCGACCTTGGCCTGACCCCGGCGACCTGCGATGTCGGACTTGTCACCCTGGCCAACGGCCGCCGGTTCGCCGTGGCGGCCTTCCTGTCGGGCTCCACCGCGACCGAAGCTCACCGCGACGGGGTGATCGCTGATGCGGCGCGGCTGGCCGTCTCCGCTCTGATTTGAGGCGATCGCGTGGGTTTGCGCGCCGACCGGAAGGCTCTATAGCCTCCTCAAAACCCGCCTGCTTAACTGTGAAGCCAGCGAACAGACTCCGGAGCGCGATCCCTGCCCATGGCCAAGATCAAAGTCGCCAATCCGGTCGTCGATCTCGATGGCGACGAAATGACCCGCGTCATCTGGCAGTGGATCAAGGACAAGCTGATCCTGCCCTTCCTCGATCTTCAGATCGAGTACTACGACCTCAGCATGGAAAATCGCGACGCCACCGACGACAAGGTGACGGTCGAAGCGGCCGAGGCGATCCTGCGCCACGGCGTTGGTATCAAGTGCGCCACCATCACCCCAGACGAGGCGCGGGTGAAGGAATTCAACCTGAAGAAGATGTGGAAGTCGCCCAACGGCACCATCCGCAACATTCTGGGCGGCGTGGTGTTCCGTGAGCCGATACTGTGCCGCAACGTGCCGCGTTTGATCCCCTCCTGGACCCAGCCGATCATCATCGGTCGCCACGCCTTCGGCGACCAGTACAAGGCCACCGATTTCGTGGTGCCCGGCAAGGGCAAACTGACCATGAAATGGGAAGGCGAGGACGGCCAGGTGCTGGAATTCGACGTGTTCGACTATCCGGGCGGCGGCGTCGCCATGGGCATGTACAACCTGGACGCGTCGATCGAGGAGTTCGCCCGCGCCAGCCTGACCTATGGACTGGCCCGCAAATACCCAGTCTATCTGTCCACCAAGAACACCATCCTGAAAGCCTATGACGGCCGGTTCAAGGACATCTTCCAGCGGGTCTACGAGACCGAATTCCGCGACCAGTACAAGGTCGAGGGCATCGTCTATGAGCACCGCCTGATCGACGACATGGTGGCCTCGGCCCTGAAATGGCCGGGTGGTTTCGTCTGGGCGTGCAAGAACTACGATGGCGACGTGCAATCGGACCAGGTGGCGCAGGGCTTCGGCTCGCTAGGCCTGATGACCTCGGTGCTGATGACCCCGGACGGCAAAATCGTCGAGGCCGAAGCGGCCCACGGCACCGTCACCCGCCACTTTCGCCAGTATGAGCGCGGCGAGGCCACCTCAACCAACTCGATCGCTTCGATCTTTGCCTGGACCCGGGGCCTCAAGCACCGGGCGCTGCTGGATGAAAACGCGCCGCTCGACCGCTTCGCTTCGACCTTGGAAGCGGTGTGTGTCGCTACCGTGGAAGACGGCTTCATGACCAAGGACCTGGCATTGCTGGTCGGCGATCACCAAGGATGGCTGACCACGGAGGGCTTCCTCGACAAGGTGGCCGAGAACCTGACCGCCGCTTTAGAGGCCGAGGCTTAGCGGAAAGCCCCCGGTTAACCGGCCAGCAAAGCCTTCACGCTCGCCAGTCCGTCGGCCGCTTTTGATCCGTCCGGCGCGCCGCCCTGCGCGAAGTCTGGCTTGCCACCCGCGCCCTGGCCGCCCATGGCGGTGACCGCTGCTCGGGCCAGATCCACCGCGCTGAATCGATCCTTGGCCGCGCCGCTGACCACCACCGTGGCGGCGACCTTGCCGTCCTGCACGCCGAACAGCGCCACCACGCCGTCGGGAGCCTGTTTGCGGAAATCCTCGGCGATCGGCCGCAAATCCTTGCCGCCGACGCCCTGCAGCACGCGGCCGATGAAGGCCACGCCCGCGATATCTTCCGCTCCCTGGTCGGCCGAGCCGCCACCGCCCACGGCTAGTTGGCGCTTGGCGTCGGCCAGTTCCTTTTCCAGCTTGCGGCGCTGAGCTTCCAGCGCGTCGATTCGCGCGGCAACGTCAGCCACGGGAACCTTGAACTGGTCGGCGAGACCCTTGGCCACCGCCGCCTGGTCCAGCAGCCATCGCCGCGCCGGTTCGCCGGTCAGGGCCTCGATCCGCCGCACACCGGCGGCGATGCCCTGTTCGGAGATGATCTTGAACAGCGCGATGTCCCCCGTGCGGGCCACATGGGTGCCGCCGCACAACTCCACCGAATAGGTCCCCTCCCCTTCCAACGCCCGGCCCAGGGTCAGCACTCGCACGCTGTCGCCGTATTTCTCGCCGAACAGCGCCATGGCGCCGGCCTTGATGGCCGCCTGGGGCGCCATCTCCCGGGTATCGGCGGGCAGGTTCTGGCGGATCACCGCATTGACCTCGGTTTCGATCGCGTCGATCTCGGCAAGGCTGAGCGGCGCGCCGTGGCTGAAATCGAACCGCATGCGGTCGGTGTCGACCATCTGGCCCTTCTGCGCCACGTGAGCGCCCAACACATGACGCAAGGCCGCGTGGGCCAGGTGGGCGGCCGAGTGGTTGAGCCGGGTGCGTGCGCGCCGATCCGCGTCTAGGGCCAGGCGGACACGATCACCGCTCCCCAACGTTCCACGCGTGATTTTCAGCGCGTGAACATGCAGGTCGCCGGCTAGCTTTTGGGTGTCGGTCACCTCGGCGGCGCCGCCTTCCCATTCGACCTCGCCGCGATCCCCCGCCTGGCCGCCGCTTTCGGCGTAGAACGGGGTAGTGTCGAACAGGGCCTGCACGGTTTCGCCCGCGCCGGCCGCCTCGACCTCCTGGCCGCCCCGGACCAGCGCCAGGGTCTCGGCGGTGGTCTCGCTGTCGGCGTGACCGATGAAGGCCGTTGGACCCAGGCGGTCGCGCAGCGCCAGCCACACCGCACCCTGCGCCTGCTGGCCCGATCCCGCCCAGTTTTCCCGGGCCAACGCCCGCTGGGCCGCCATCGCTGTGTCGAACCCGACCAAGTCCACGGCGATGCCGCGCGGGCGCACGGCATCCTGGGTCAGGTCGAGGGGAAAGCCATAGGTGTCATAGAGCTTGAATGCGGTCTCGCCCGACAGGGTGTCACCGTCGCCCAGATGCGCCGTGGCTTCCTCCAGCAGGGCCATGCCCCGGCCCAGCGTGCGATGAAAACGCTCCTCTTCCTGGCGCAAGGTGTCGGCGATGGTCGCCTGCGCGCGGCGCAGCTCCGGATAGGCGTCGCCCATCTCCGAGACCAGGGTCGGAACCAGTCGGTGCATCAGCGGCTCCTGCGCGCCCAGCAGGTGGGCGTGACGCATGGCCCGGCGCATGATCCGGCGCAGCACATAGCCGCGCCCTTCGTTGGACGGAGTGACGCCGTCGGCGATCAGGAACGAAGTCGACCGCAGATGGTCGGCGATCACCCGGTGGGACGGGCCATTGGTGGCGCCGCCCCCGCCGCCCACCAGCTCGCGGCTGGCGGCCATCAGGGCGCGGAACAGCTCGATGTCATAGTTGTCGTGCACGCCCTGCATCACGGCGGCCAGGCGCTCGATCCCCATGCCGGTGTCGATCGACGGACGCGGCAGTTCGCGGCGGGTTCCGTCAGCGAACTGTTCAAACTGCATGAACACCAGGTTCCAGATCTCGGTAAACCGGTCGCCGTCCTCGTCGGGCGAGCCCGGCGGCCCGCCGGCCACGTGCGGGCCATGGTCGTAGAAGATTTCCGAACAGGGCCCGCAGGGGCCGGTGTCGCCCATCGACCAGAAGTTGTCGCTGGAATCGATGCGGATGATCCGACTGTCGGGCAGGCCGGCAATCTTGCGCCAGAGAACGGCGGCGTCCTCGTCGCTGGAGTGGTGGGTGACCGTCAGGCGCGAAGGATCGATGCCGAAATCCCGCGTGATCAGGGTCCAGGCCAGTTCGATGGCCTCGGCCTTGAAGTAGTCGCCAAACGAGAAGTTCCCCAGCATCTCGAAGAAGGTGTGGTGGCGGGCGGTATAGCCGACATTGTCGAGGTCGTTGTGCTTGCCGCCGGCGCGAACACACTTCTGTGAGGTCGTGGCGCGCGGCCCGGGCGGCGTTTCGGCCCCGGTGAAGATGTTCTTGAACGGCACCATGCCGGCGTTGACGAACAGCAGGGTGGGATCGCTCTGGGGCACCAGTGGCGCGGACGGCAGCACCGTGTGATCGTTGGCGCCGAAATAGGCCAGGAACTGGCTACGGATTTCGTTCAAACTGGGCATAGCCGCCCTCTACCACCTTGTGAATAGGGGACAAAGGGCGGGGAGCCCCCCGGCTCTATTCCTCGCCGGGCTCGGGCGAACCGATCAGCAGTTCCTCCTCGATCTTCGTCGAATTGCCGCGGACCTGGGCCTCGATCTGGTCGGCGATCTCTGGGTTGTTCTTGAGGAACTCGCGGGCGTTGTCGCGGCCCTGGCCGATGCGGGTGCTGTTCCAGGAGAACCACGCGCCTGACTTGTCGATCACCCCGGCCTTGACGCCAAGATCGATGATCTCGCCCAGCTTGGAAATGCCCTGGCCATACATGATGTCGAACTCGACCTCGCGGAATGGCGGGGCGACCTTGTTCTTCACCACCTTGACCCGAACATTGTTGCCGATGATCTCGTCGCGCACCTTCACCGAACCCGTGCGGCGAATATCGAGACGCACCGAGGCGTAGAACTTCAGTGCGTTGCCGCCGGTCGTGGTTTCCGGGCTGCCGTACATCACCCCGATCTTCATGCGAATCTGGTTGATGAAGATCACCAGGGTGTGGGTCTTGGAGATCGAGGCGGTCAGCTTGCGCAGCGCCTGGCTCATCAGGCGCGCCTGAAGCCCGGGCAGGCTATCACCCATTTCGCCTTCGATTTCGGCCCGCGGCGTCAGGGCCGCCACCGAGTCGATGACGATGATGTCCACCGCCCCCGACCGCACCAGGGTGTCGGTGATCTCCAGCGCCTGTTCGCCGGTGTCGGGCTGGGCGACCAGCAGGTCGTCGAGATTTACGCCCAGCTTGTGGGCGTAGGACGGGTCGAGCGCGTGTTCGGCGTCGATGAAAGCGGCGGTGCCGCCGGCCTTCTGGACCTCGGCCACCACATGCAGGGCCAGGGTGGTCTTGCCGGAGCTTTCCGGCCCGTAGATTTCCACGACGCGTCCCTTGGGCAGGCCGCCGATGCCGAGCGCGATGTCGAGACCGAGGGAGCCGGTATGCACCACCTCGATGTCCGCGATCTTGCCCTTGTCGCCCAGCTTCATCACCGAGCCCTTGCCGAAGGCCCGGTCGATCTGCGTCAGCGCGGCCTCGAGAGCCCGCTGCTTGTCGCCTTCTTCTTTTCCCACCAGCCTCAA
>JAYVYH010000252.1:0-3921 GCA_043784385.1 Caulobacteraceae bacterium
CCAGGCTTCCCGGGTGGCCGGGGTGTCGGTGGGAAAGGTCAGGATCGCCCCGACGTCGAAATGGGCCAGGAAGAAATCCGGGTCGGCGCTCTTGAGTACAAACACCAGGGCCTCCGTGTCGGCGGCCAGCTCTTCGGACAGCCGCGCCAGTTCGGCGTAGAGTTCCAGGGTGATGATATTGATCGGCGGCGCATCCACCGTGGCAGTGACAACCCGGCTCTCGCGGGCGAAATGGATCAGGCGGTAGCCTTCATAGGCCATGGTGTTCCCCTCATGCTTGACTCTCGACCGGCTCTCAAGCCGGCAGGGGACAAGCTAGGGGCAGGGGCGACGATGGGCAATTGTCTTATCGCCGGCGCGGCTGTCGACCAGATCAGCCAGGCTGGCAGGCCCGGCACGCTCTGAGGTCCGGCTCCACGAGCACTCGCCCGCCACGGCCGCTCTTCGCGCGCGGCTTCGCCCAGGCCTTCGGGGAAGGTCGCCAGCAGGCGCGAGCCCACCTCCGCCAGCATGATCCGCACGCAGGTCGGGGTGACGAAGTGGAAGTTGGTCGCCGCCATGTGCCGGGTCACCTCCGCCACCGCCCCGGCCAGCCAGGGCCGTGTCGGCGCCTGGCCACGCATTACGCGGATCAGCGCGACCATCGGAGGTAAGGAACCGATGGCGATCCACGCCGTGCAGGTCAGGGCGCTTTCGCCCAGCACCAGACTGGCTCGCGTGGCGTCCGGGGCTCCCATCGGTTGACCGATAGCGACCGCGGAAATGCCGATCACCGGGGCGGCGGGCCACCGCCACCGCGCGCGCTTGTCTTCGCCGGGGCGCGACAGACTTTCCGCCGCCCAAGGGCTAGCACTGGGTGGGTATCGAAAGCGACCGATCTCCGCCGCAAGGCCCTGTGGGCGCACTTTCGCCGCGCGTCCTCGCGGAGTTACAAATTGAACTGCCTTGCGCCTGTAACCCTGGTGCGTGCCCCGGCGTATACGGTTTCGGTCGTGCGGCCCTCGCCACCGCGGTTAATCAGTCGGGGTGGCTATCGCATGGGCGTTTTCGGGGAGGCCGAATGGCCGAGAGTGAGTGGACCGGCCTGATGGCGGCTGCGCAGGCCGGCAACGGCGCCGCGTACCGGCGGCTTCTCGACGAGGCGCGCTTATGGCTGTGTCGCTACTATACCCGGCGTTTGCCGTCGTCGATGATCGACGACGCGGCGCAGGATACGTTGATCGCGATCCATCAAAAACGTCACACTTATGATTCCTCGCGGCCGTTCGTGGCGTGGCTGGCGGCGATAGCGCGCTACAAGTGGATCGATCGTCTTCGCGAAATGAAACGCCACAGCACCGAGGCGCTGCCCGATGATATTCATGTCGAAGGCGACGAAACCGCGGTGATCACCGCGACCATTCTCGAAACGCTTCTGGGCCAGTTGAAGCCAGCGCAATCGACGGCCATACGGCTGGTCAAGATTCATGGCCTGAGTGTCAAGGAAGCCGCGGCCAGGACCGGACAGTCGGTGTCCCTGGTCAAGGTCAATATCCATCGCGGCCTGACGAAGTTGGCCGGGCTTGTCGAGAAGGAAGACCCTGCCCATGGATGAGTTCATGGCCGGCCTGGTCGCTGATCTGAAACCGGTGAGACGTCGGCGTCCGGCGGTCGAGGCCGCCGTTGTCGCGACCCTGTTCGCCGCCGAACTGGCGTTGTGGCTCTTGACCGACAACGCCCGGGAAAATCTTGCCCAGGTAGCGATGACCACGCAGACTTTCTGGTGGAAGCTGGCGAGCGCCGGTGTCCTGACCGTGATCGCCTGCGCGGCGGCCCTGTCGTCGCTCACTCCCGTCGGTTCACCCAGGCGGGGCCTGATGGCGTTTGGCGTGGGCTGCGTCGTCTTTCTGATCATCGGGGCCGGATTGGACTGGAGCCTGGGCCTTACCAACCTCGCCGCTCGCCTGCCGCTGTCGGCGGGGCTCGACTGCCTATCTCATCTGGTTTCGCTGTCGCTGCCGCCCCTGGTGGTGCTCGGGTTCCTGATGCGGCGGGGGGCGGCGACCAATTTGTCCGGGACCGCCCTGGCGTGCGGGCTGGCGGCGGCGGGCTGGGGCGCGTTCGTGTTCGTCTTCACCTGCCCGCACGACGACCCTCTGTTCGTCGCGATCTGGTATGCGCTCGCCATGGCGAGCACCGCCCTTTTGGCGCGGCTCGTTCTGCCGCTGGTGTCGCGCTGGTAGGAATGCCCTTCAGCGACGTGTCCCGATGTTCACCCCGCTAGGTGTTTGTCGAAGAAGGCCGCGACATCGCCGAACGCCACCGCCGATTCCGGGCTATCATAGGCGTAGATATATTCGGCGTGGCTCATGGCCTCGTGAACCTCCAGCCGCGCGTCGACACCTGACGCACGCATCGACCGGTAGGCCCGTACCGTGTCGCTGAGCAGAATGTCCCGCGTGCCGGTGGTGAAGATGGTTGGGGGGAAGCCGGCAAAGTCGCCGAAGATCGGCGAGACCAGCGGGTCGTTTACGCCGGCGGATCCGGCATATAGCGCGGCCATCGATCTGCCGATGCTGTCGAAGCTGGAAAAGATCCCGTCCACCTCGGCGTTCACTGCGTAGGAATCACTGGCGCCAGTCAGATCGACCCAAGGCGTTCCGAGCGCCAGCGCGCCGGGCAGCGGCAGGCCCAGGCTCTTAAGCTTCAAGGTCAGGGCCAGACTCAGGCCGCCGCCGGCCGAGGTGCCAAACACGCCGACCGAGGCCGGGTCGCGATCGGCGGTCACGGCCCGCCAGACCGCCAACGCGTCGTCGACCGCCGCCGGATAGGGGTGATCGGGCGCCATGCGATAGTCGACCGAGATCACCTTCATGCCGCTGTAGTGAGCGCCCAGCACCGCTTCTCCGGTGCTGGCGTCGCCGCCGTTGAGCACGTAGCCGCCGCCGTGGAGATTGATCAGGACCTTGCCCGATTTGGCCGGATCCAGGCTGGCGGGCGTGATCTCGCGGACCTTCACCCCGGCGATCTGCGTCACATTCATGGTGTGGGGAAACATCGCCGCCAGGATCGGGGCGAGCGAGGCGGCCTGGGCGTCGGCGACGGCTACGAAGGCGCGCCATTCGTCGGCGGTGCGGGGCATACGGTCCATCGCCAGGCGCGGCGCAGAGGCCAGGTTTGAGATCGAGCGCTGCAACTGTGGGCTGACGGTCGTGGGCACGTTCAGCGTTTTGGCCGGGACCTGGCGAGCGGTCAGGGTGTGGATAGCAGCGGCGTCGTCCATGGTGGTTTCCCCGAGAGTTGATTTTAAGCTCACCATGGACCCAAACGGTTGATCGACGCCACCGTCGGCGCGACGCGATCGGCGGAATCTATCAGGAGGGACGCGATGAAAGCCGTGCGATTTCATGAACTGGGCGGGCCGGAGGTGTTGCAATATGAGGATGCGCCGGACCCAACACTTGGTCCGGGTCAACTGTTGCTGCGGGTCGAGGCCGGAGGCTTGAACTTTTCCGACATCGCCAAGCGCACTGGCCGCTACCTCGAACCTACGCCGCTGCCGTTCACTCCGGGCTCCGAGGCGGCGGGCGTCGTGCTGGCCATCGGCGCGGGGGTGGCCCGTATCGCCGTCGGCGATCGGGTCGCTGGGATTTTTCCCGATCGTAGCGGCGGTTACGCCGAGCTGGCGGTGATGCCCGAGGACCAGGCGGTCAAGATCCCCGCCGGATTGTCGGCGATCGAGGCCGTGGCCGTGCCCAACCAGGGCGCCACGGCGATGAGCCTGCTGACTCTGGTCGGGCGCCTCGCGCCGGGCGAGTCCGTGCTGGTCTCGGCGGCCTCCGGCGGGGTTGGCGGCTGGATCATCACCCTGGCCCGGGCGCTTGGGGCTGGAACGATCGTCGCCTTGACCAGCACCTCTGAAAAGCGCGCCGAGGCCCTGCG
>JAYVYH010000253.1:0-4295 GCA_043784385.1 Caulobacteraceae bacterium
GGGGCCTTATATCAACAAGCAGTCTTCATACGCCCTGGCGTGTTTCATCGCCGACGCCTTGGCGGGCCGGCCGATTGAAATCCGTGCCACGCGGCCGGTATTTCGTTCTTACGTAGCGATTAGCGAACTGATGAGCGTGGTGTTGGGCGCGCTCACGGATGGCGAGGCTGGGGCGGTAGTGTTCGACACCGCAGGGGATGTCGTCCAGGAAATGGCCGACATAGCGGTTATCGTGGGCAAAGCGCTGTTTCATCGTCAGGGCTCGTGCCGACCAAATCTTACGTATGACGAGCAGGACAGCTACGTCGGCGACGGTTTTTTATATCGAAAACTACGCGAACTGTTTGTCGTAAAATCATTGGACTTTACCAGCCAGGTCGAGGAAACGGCTCGGTTCATGGCGGTCTCGGCCGTCGCTTAGGTTACAGTCACGCGGTCGCCGCATGTCGAAAAAAATGGAGTTTGATGAATTGGCGGTCAACGGACGACAACGTTCCAGGCGAAAACTGCGGCGTGGGTGGTTTGGGCGCTTGCTGTCGGGTATGTTATTCGCGGCCGCCGCTTCGGCGGCAGATGTGCAGGCGCAATCCACCCCCTTCGACCCTTACGCCCCGCCCGGTGTGCAGGGCGACACGTCTGGAGGCGGCGGCGCGGCGTCGAGCTCAGGGACAGGTGACGGGCGTGCAGGCGGGCAAACCATAGGCAATTTGACCATGCCTGTGCCGGACATCTTCAATCCGACGGTGGTTCCCAACTACAGCGCACACAATCCAGATCAGAGCGGAGCTGAATCGCAAGCTAGGCCTTCCGCCCGCCCGCCCGGGAGGACGGCGGCATCCAGCACCGCGCCAGCCCTCAGCGAGTTCGAGCGATATGTCAGCCAACGCGCCGGACGGCCCTTGCCCCGGTTCGGCGCGACACTGCTATTGAATGGGGCTGAGGGTTTCGCCACTTCTCCGACAACTACAGTTCCTCCTGACTATGCGCTCAACCCGGGTGATGAGTTGATCGTCGGGGTAACTGGATCAATCGAAGCCGATTTGCGTCTGGTGATTGACAGCGAAGGCAGGGTGTTCATTCCGCGAATTGGAGCCATCAGTGTCGCGGGAGTTCGCTATGGCGATCTCGCCGCGGCCCTGGCCCGTCGTTTCGACCAACAGTTCAAGAAGGTTACTGTGTCTGTCGTTATGGGACATCTACACGGGCTGACGGTTTATGTGACGGGCTATGCAGTCAGTCCGGGCGCCTATACGGTCAGCAGTCTCTCGACAATGGTTGACGCGGTTTTGGCGGCCGGTGGTCCCGCCGGTGGCGGAAGTTTCCGCACCGTGCAACTTCGTCGGGGGGGACTGACAGTCGCCTCTCTGGATCTTTACGAGCTGTTGTTGAACGGCGACAAATCGCATGACGCGGTGCTCCAGAATCAGGATGTCCTCAACGTCGGTCCCGCGGGACCCGAGCTGGCGATCACCGGAAGCGTCAACGCCGAGGCGATCTACGAAGCCAAGCCCGGTGAGACGCTTGGAGACATGATGCGCTTTTCTGGCGGCCTCAATTCTCTGGCCGACGATTCGCGGGTGCTTGTCGCCCGGCTTGCCGACCTCGACGGGTCGGGTTCGCGGCAGTTGGATATGGTCGCCGTCAAGACTTTTCCCGCGGAGCGAGGCGATATTGTTCGCATTTTGTCCCTTGCCAATGTCGCGCGTCCCCTCGAACGCCAAGCAATCCTGGCGACGATCGAGGGCGAGGTAGATCATCCGGGTCGTTACTATCTCAGGCCCGGCTCGACGGTTTCCGATTTGCTGAGTCAAGCCGGTGGACTGACAGGAGGGGCGTTCGTTTTCGGCACCGAGGTTAACCGCGATACCTTGCGCCAACAGCAGCAGGTGAGTTTCGACCGCGCCATTGAGGACCTTCAGTTGTCGGCGTCCGCGGCCCCGCTCTCAGGCGTCGGCAGTCTTTCGCCCGATCGCGCAGCGGCGGGCGCCACGCGCGCGCAGGCCGCGCTGGCGATCATCGACCGACTCAAGGCACGGAAGCCGGACGGACGACTAATTCTGGCTCTTGGTCCCCAGGCCACCACGCTGCCGGGCGGCCTTCCGTTGGAGAACAACGACAGAATCTATGTGCCGCCCCGGCCGACCACAGTGGGCGTGTTCGGCGCCGTGTATCAGACAGGGTCTTTCATCTACACGCCTGGTGACCGGATTTCGGTCTATCTTCGGTTGTCGGGTGGCCCAAAGGCCATCGCCGACCGTGGCGACATCTTCGTCGTGAGGGCCAACGGCTCGGTCCTGTCGGTTCATCAGACGCACAATCTTGGCGATCAACTGGCCTTGCCCGGCGATGTTGTCTTCGTGCCAGTCAAAACTTCTGGCGGAGTGTTTGAGAAAATCCTCGCCGTGGCTTCAGTTGTTTATCAGTTTGGCGTGAGCGCGCTCACGCTGAAGGCGCTGGGCCTTTGACGCCGCCCCCCACGATCCTGGGTGGGATTTTGAACAGCCCCTGGTTTCGTCATTCGTGGCGTCGCCGGGCGTCGTTCGCCGTGATCGCGATTGTTATGGCCGTACTCTCGATTTGGCCACGACACTACATCGCTGAAGCCCAATTGCTGCCACAGGACTCCGGCGGCGGGCTGAGCGCTGCGCTGGCGCAACAGGGAACGGGGGGGATGTTGAGCCTTGGAGCACTATTGGGCAATAAACAACCCGTTGAAGCCGATCTCACAATCGCGCGCAGCAACGCGGTGCTAAACCTGATTATCGACAAACTTCACTTGGCTGGCCAACCGGGGTTGTCGGACAGAGAACAGGTGGCTGTCAAACTTCGGCAAAAACTGTCCATCATCGCCATTCGCGGCAGCATCCTGCAAGTCACGGGACAGGACAAAGACCCCAATCTCGCACGATTGATAGTTGGGGCGGCGGCTGAGGCAATCAAGTCCCGGCTGTCGACGATTAGCCTTACGCAGGCGTCGGATAAGCGCGCTGTCGCGAACAGCCGCCTGCGTGACTCAACCGTCAATCTCGTCAACGCACAGGCAGCGATAACGCGCTTCCGAACCGAAAAGAAGCTGGCCGCGCCAACGGAACAACTTGGATCGGCGGTCGGCATATTGGCGTCGCTCGAAGGCCGGTTGCAGGCCAAACAGATAGAGGTCGCCACGCTTAGCCGCTTCGCGACGGAAGACAACATCAGCCTGCAATCGGCGAGGGCGGAGCTCTCCGCTCTCCGAGTGCAGGTTGAGGCTCAGAAGACGGCGACCCGAGATCAGGGAACATCCAACGTGGCTGGGATCGCCTTGACCAATTCGGAATATTTTAACCTGTATCGTGACGAGAAGGCCGCTGAAGTCCTGTATGATATCTACAAAAAATATCTTGAAGAAGTTACCGTTGACGAAATGTCAGCCGATCAGAACCTGGCTCTCGTTGAGCCACCTTATGTATACCCAGAGAGACAATTTAATATTTGGGCAGTTGGGCTTTTTACAATCGTGATAATTCTTGCTTTTCTGACGGAGTTTTATGTCCTTACGCCACCTGTGGGCGCGAAGAGTCGAGATAAAGTCCATGGCTGATGTCCCGGAGATTTCAGCATTGGTGCCTTGTCTCAACGAGGTCGAGAACGTGGTCGCCATTACCAGCGCGATCGCCGCCGAATTCACAGCGGCCAAGGTTTCCTACGAGATCGTATTTATCGACAACGGTTCGACTGATGGCACGGTCGATCTGATAAAGGGACTTTGCGCCCAGGATCACCGCATCCGCTTGATCGTCAACAACCAGAACTACGGTCAGATGCGGTCACCAACTTATGGAATCTACCAGACCGTAGGGCGCGCGGTGATAGGTATTTCAGCGGACTTTCAGGACCCTACAGCTCTGATCGGCGAGTTTATAGCTAGGTGGCGAGACGGCGCCCAGATCGTACTAGGGGTGCGTCGGTCGGAAGACGCCTCGCTGGGCCTTCGGATCATGCGCGCGCTGGGATATGGGTTCTTCGAGCGCTTCGGTGATTATCGGGTGATTCCCGGCGCGACTGGATTTGGGCTCTATGACCGGATCGTCGTCGATTGTCTGAAGCAGTGGCGCGATCCAGAGCCATTTTTTCGGGGCATGCTGGTTGAGAGCGGCTTTGTCCTTGATACAATATCCTACGATCGCCCACGGCGGGTCGGGGGACAAACCAAAAACAATCTGGGCACCCTATTGAGTTTTGCTATCTCAGGGGTCACTAGCTCATCGAAGAAACTGTTGCGGATACCCCTTTATATTTCCGTTGTCCTGGGCTTG
>JAYVYH010000254.1:0-3785 GCA_043784385.1 Caulobacteraceae bacterium
CTGGCTGGCGGCTGTCATCTGACCCGTCGCGTCGCCGCCTCCATCAAGGCGGCGGGATTCTCGGTAGAAACCGTTGAGACGGTGTACCTCCCAAAGGCGCCAAAGGTGCTTGGGTGGTGCGAATGGGGTGTTGCCCGTCCCGCCTGAGCGTCGACAGGGCGGCCGCGCCGATACAAATCTTCAAAGCACAGGCGCGGCGGCGGCAGGGAGCCGCCGATGTCCGAGATCACCTCACCCTCCGCCAACGCGGCGCAGATTGACTGCTGGAACGCCACTGCCGGCCAGACCTGGGCGGGGTTCCAGGAACAACTCGACCGGCAGATCGAACCCCTGGGGGCGACCGCCGTGGCGGACGCGGTCAGCAAGCGGTTTCCGAATATGAAACATGGGCCAGGCGGGCCGCTGAAATTCCTCGTCGGCGCGCTGTTCGACGACGTGACGCTTCAGCCGCCACGCCCGGTGGCGGTGGCGTCCATGGCAGCAAGCCGGCGACGTATCTCGGCGTGTCGCTCGGCCGTGAGGGTCCAGCCGATGATGCAGGCGCCGCCCAACAACACAAAGACGATGGGACCGGCGATAAACATAACGGCGAGGTTCATGATCGCCGCGGGCGTGTTCACCGCGCCGTCGGCCGGATTGAAGCCGAAGGCCTGTAGCAGAGGGTAGGCCACAATGATGGAGAAGGCGCTGGCCACCTTGGCCGCCAGGGCGTTGACCGCATAGATCAGGCTCGTGCGCTCCTTCCCCTGTTCCAGGCGGACCTCGTCGGCGACATCGGCCATCATCGATTGAACAATCAGGCCGAACCCGATCGCCATCACGCCGCACCACGCCATGATCGCGCTTGCCAGCCTCATATCGCCTTGCGGAAGGACAACCACCGCGCAAAGGCCGACGGAATAAGCGGTGGTGGTGAAAATCAAGGTGCGATGCTTGCCAAAGCGACTGGCGGCGCGAACCGTAAGCGGCGCACCGATCAGGCCCACCACCGTGTAGACACCCAACAACAGCGACGCCTGCGCCACGGAGAAGCCGAGGACGTCTCGGAAAAAGAACAAGTAGAGCGCGCCCATCCACCCTGGGCCCATCGTCAGAGCCGTCTGTGCGAGGAACAGGCGAAACAGGTCCGGCTTTGTGACCAGCGACAGATATTCGCGGAACGCAAACTTGGGGGATTTGATAGTCGGCCGCAGACGCTCTGGGGTCAACCACGCCGCCAGAACCGCCATCAGCGGCGTCGAGACAATGATCAGCCAGCCCATACTTTGCACCGCCGAGGCGTCCGATTGACCGAGCGCCTGTACCAGGACAGGTGCTGCGAGCACGATGATCGCGCCGCATATGCCGACGACGGTGGACACGCCATAGAGGCGGGATCGCTCATGATAGTGTGTCGCCAGGGTGGCCCCCCAGGCGCTTTGCGCCAGACCCATGATCGAGGTGGCGACATACATGACTAGCACCCAGACGATGATATAGGCCTCGTCGATGCCCTTGGAGGCCATGAAGAGCTGGTACATGGCCAGCATCAGGATCGGGGCGCCGATCAGGGTCCAGACGCGATAGCGGCCCAGGGGTGTGGTGGTGCGGTCCATGAGTTGGCCGAGCACGGGATCGACGCCGACGTCGATCAGCCTGACCCAGAAGAAGGCGCTCCCGAGCGTCGCCAGCCCGATCCCGACGTGGGTGGCGAGGTATGGCATGAGGAAAACGCTCGATGCCACGTCCAGCATGCCCTGGGGCAGGCTTGGCGCGGAATAGGCCAGCAGGATCCGCCATGGCAGGCGCCCGTCCAACTCGTCGTCGCGGCTCAACGTCGATCGGGCTCCGTGGTTCGCACGACGCAGTACGTCGTCAGCCTACGCATAGCAGCGGATTTAGCGGGCAGGTTAGTTCAATGGGCATTGGTGAGTCCTGGGGCAAATTCGTTGCCAGACGCCGAGTCAGACACCAGCGGCAGATGGCTTGCCTTCTGTAGGTTTTCTGTTCCGCTGCTACTCAGACCCCAAGTTCAAACGCCGCGCGGCGAGCATCCGCGAGGCCAAGCCCCAACGCGCGGCGCCCCGGTCGGCCATACGTCGAGGAACACACCACGGCTCGGGAGCTAGAATCGGGACGTCCATGGCCCCGACCGCGACCGGGCGGGCCGCCAGTGGCTCCAGGAACACAAGGGATGGGATCAAAGGGCGGTCTGGCAGTGGAATCCGCCATGGTGGCGCCATGACCGTTCGTTCCGGCTCTTCCTGGGACCGAGGATCGGATACTTCTTCATTCCGGAAATGGGCTGCATCGCGGTCCCGTCTCAGTACGAGCACGGCTATTGGACGCCTGGGAGCTACCTGCCCAATTGGTTATGGCGGTTCAAGGTGACCGATTACTGGCGCTTTGGCCTTCCCGAGCCGCCGGACGGCTGTGTGTGGGTCTGGGTCGACAATAATGTGGCGCTGATCGACACCTCGGACGGCTATATTCTCGACATAGTGCGCAACGTCTGGTGACCCGAGATGTTTGCGCTGCCGGCGATTTTGGTCGTGGCGCTCGTCGTATTCGGAGGTCGTGTTGGTTTCTATAGGTACGCGCGCAATGGACGGATCGGCGTTAACGTTGGCGTTAGGCTCGTCCTGATCGCGCGCGTTTCCATCGAGGACCAGAACCTCGAGATCCAGCGCGGTCGGTTCTCCGACGCCGGCTGTGAAATGCTGTTCGAGGATGAGATATCAGAGCCGCTTGCCGCCAACCCGAACTCGAAAAGCTGATGGGGCATCTGCGCAGGGACGATGTTCTGGTGGTCGCCCGCCTCGATCGCTTGGCGCGATCCACCCTTGATCTCCTGCACATCGCCGAGCGCATCAAGGAGAAGCAGGCGGGATTATAGTCGCTTGACGAACCTTGGGCCGACAGCACGTCCTCGTCCGGCGTGATGATCATGACCGTCTTCGCCCGGATCGCCCAGTTCGAGCGGTCACTGACCTTGAAGCGGACCGACGAGGGAAGAAAGGCCGTGCTGGCGCGCGGCGTAGCATTCGGACGCCCGAAGAAAATGCGCCCTGATCAGGCTGAACTCGCTCGCTAACTCGTTCTCGAGGGCTAATCCATCAGCGCCGTCGCATGGACCTTCAGTGTTCACCTGGCGACTATTTATCGCTTCATCGAGTCAAACGGCTCCTTATGACACCTTGCTATTCTGCTCAGCCGCACGACCTGTCCTCATGGACGACAGATTCGCCTCGATCGTCGGCGGGGTGCGCCTTGGCCGCCGCATCTTCGTCAATCTGCGCAAGGCGCTCATCTATGTCACCGCCATCCATGTGCCGATCGCCGGTTTTGCCTTGATCCCCATCGGCCTTGACCTGCCACAGCTGCTCTGCCCGATGCACGTGGTCTTCCTGGAGCTCATCATTAATCCGGTCTGCGCCATGGTCTTTGAAGCCGAACCGGGCGCGGCGAATGCCATGCAGCGTCCGCCCAGGCGCCGCAATGACGCGCTATTCGGCCCTGCCCAGCTCGGGCTCGCCCTGTTTAAAGGAGCGGGCGTTCTCACTGGCGTGTTCGGCGTCAACGTCTGGTCGTTGAGGCACTACCCCGAGCCCGAGGCTCGGTGCGCCGCGTTCGTGGCCCTGGACATCGGCAATCTGGTGCTGGCGTTGGCCGACGCCTCATCGGCCAGCGGCCGGCTCTTTTCTCCGCATCGCAAGATCTACTGGATCATCACCGCAGCCGCCGGCGGGGTCCTGACTCTGGTCTTGATGGTTCCGCCGCTCGCTGGCGTCTTTAGGGTCACCCCG
>JAYVYH010000255.1:0-8661 GCA_043784385.1 Caulobacteraceae bacterium
GCGGGTCGAATTCGGTGGGGTGTTCGGTCAAGACCTTGCGGATCGCGCCGGTCATGGCCATCCGGCAATCGGTGTCGATGTTGATCTTGCGCACCCCGTGGCGGATGCCACGCTGGATCTCCTCGACAGGCACGCCCCAGGTCTGGGGCATTTCGCCGCCGTATTGATTGATAATGTCCTGCAGGTCCTGTGGCACCGACGATGAGCCGTGCATCACTAGGTGGGTGTTTGGCAGGCGGCGGTGGATCTCCTCGATCACGCCCATGGCCAGCACGTCGCCGTCCGGGCGGCGGGTGAACTTGTAGGCTCCGTGGCTGGTGCCCATGGCGATGGCAAGGGCGTCGACCTCGGTGGCGCGCACGAAGTCCACCGCTTGGCCCGGGTCAGTCAGCAACTCGTCGTGCGACAGCTTACCCTCGAAACCGTGGCCATCCTCCTTTTCGCCCATGCCGGTTTCCAGACTGCCCAGCACGCCAAGCTCGCCCTCCACCGAGGCCCCGACCCAATGGGCCATGTCGACCACGCGGCGGGTCACGCCGACGTTGTAGTCATAGTCGGCCGGGGTCTTGGCGTCGGCCTTTAGGCTGCCGTCCATCATCACGCTGGTAAAGCCATACTGGATGGCGGTGGCGCAGGTGGCTTCGTTGTTGCCGTGGTCCTGATGCATGCACACCGGAATGGTCGGGTGGAGATCGACCAGGGCATCGATCAGCTTGGCCAGGACGATGTCGTTAGCGTAGCTGCGGGCGCCGCGGCTGGCCTGGATGATCACCGGCGAATTGGTCGCCTGGGCGGCTTCCATGATGGCCAGACCCTGTTCCATGTTATTGATGTTGAACGCCGGAACACCGTAGCCGCGGTCGGCGGCGTGGTCGAGCAATTGTCGGAGCGTTATGCGCGCCATATTGGATTCCTTCCCTTCTGCAATGCGGCGCGACCTTAGTCCGCGGCCCTAGACTTGCAAGGCCGCCACGCCGGGCAGGGTCTTGCCTTCCATCCATTCCAGGAACGCCCCGCCGGCGGTTGAGACGAAGGTGAAATCGTCCGCAACGCCGGCGTGGTGCAGGGCCGCGACCGTATCTCCGCCGCCGGCCACGGCGATCAAGCTTCCGGCCTTGGCCAGGGCGGCCGCGTGGCGGGCCGCCGCCGTTGTGGCCGCGTCGAAGGGCGGGATTTCGAACACGCCGAGCGGCCCATTCCAGATCAGAGTCTTGGCGGTGTCCATAGTCGCCATCAACCGCGTCGCCGACTTCGGGCCGGCGTCGAGGATGCGGTCGGCGGGGGCCAACTGATCCAGGTCGCAGGTCCGGGAGGGAGCGCCGGGTTCCATCTTTTCCGCCACCACCACGTCGATCGGCAGCAGCAGTTCACAGCCCTTGGCCTTGGCTTCCGCCATGATCTCGCGCGCGGTCGGGGCCAGATCCCTTTCGGCGAAGCTGGCGGCGATGTCGCGGCCCTGGGCAAACAGGAAGGTGTTGGCCATGCCGCCTCCGATGGCCAGATAGTCGAGCCTGGCGACCAAATTGTTCAGCAAGTCGAGCTTGGTGGACACCTTGGAGCCGCCAACGATGCCCAGCACCGGGCGCCTGGGGCTGCCTAGCGCGGTTTCCAGCGCGTCGAGCTCGCGGCGCATCGCTTCGCCCACGTAAGCCGGCAGGATGCGCGTGATGGCCTCGGTCGAGGCGTGGGCGCGGTGGGCGGCGGAGAAGGCGTCATTGACGAACAGGTCGCCATTGGCGGCCAGGGCGGCGGCGAAGGCCTCGTCGTTTTTCTCTTCGCCCCTATGGAAGCGCAGGTTTTCCAGCAGGATTACATCGCCCGGGGCCATTGCAGCCACAGCGGCGGCCACGGGCGGGCCGATGCAGTCATCGACGAAGGTGACCGCAACGCCCAGAACCTTGGCCAGTGGCCCCGTCACGGGCGCCAGGCTCATCGACGGGACCACCACGCCCCTGGGCCGGTCGAAATGGGCCAGCAGGATCACTCTAGCCCCGCCGGCTCGCAGCTTGGCGATGGTCGGCAGGGCGGCTCGTAGGCGGGTGTCGTCGGTCACCGCGCCGTCGGCCATCGGCACGTTGAGATCAACGCGCACCAGCGCGCGCTTGCCGGCCAGGTCGGCCTGGTCGAGATTCCGGAACGGCATGTCCGGCGCTAAGCCAGCTTGGCCATGGCCAGGGCGGTATCCGCCATCCGCGTGGAGAAACCCCACTCATTGTCATACCAGGCCAGCACCCGGGCCAGGGTCCCGTCGACGACCTGGGTCTGGGGCAACGCCACGGTGGCGGAGGCGGCGATATGGTTCATATCCATCGACACCAGCGGGTCGGTAGTCACCGCCAGCACGCCCTTCAGCGGGCCTTCGGCGGCGGCCCTGGACATCGCCTCGTTGATTTCGGCCACGGTGACCGGTCGGCCGGGCACGATATTCAGGTCAACCACCGACACATTCGGCGTTGGCACGCGGATCGAGGAGCCGTCGAGCTTACCGGCCAGTTGCGGCAACACCAGACCCAACGCCTTGGCGGCGCCGGTGCTGGTGGGGATCATCGACATCGCGGCGGCGCGCGCGCGATAGAGGTCTTTATGCAGCGTATCCAGGGTCGGCTGATCGCCGGTGTAGGAGTGGATGGTGGTCATGTAGCCGCGCTCGATGCCGCACAGGTCGAGCAGCACCTTGGCCACCGGCGCCAAGCAGTTGGTGGTGCACGAGCCGTTCGAGACGATCAGGTCGTCGGCTGTCAGGGTATCGGCATTGACGCCGAATACGATGGTCTTGTCGGCGTGGTCACAGGGGGCGGAGACCAGTACTTTGTGGGCGCCGGCGGCCAGGTGGGCGCTGGCCTTTTCCTTGGTGGTGAACAGGCCGGTGCACTCGAGGGCGATGTCGACGCTTAGTTCCTTGTGCGGCAGCTGGCTCGGATCGCGGATGGCGGTGACCTTGATCTTGCCGAATCCTACGTCCAGGCTGTCGCCGTCGACGGTGACCACGCCGGGGAACCGGCCATGAACCGAGTCATAGCGCAGCAGGTGGGCGTTGGCCTCGACCGAGCCCAGATCGTTGATCGCCACGACCTCGATGTCGCGCCGGGCGTGTTCGGCAATGGAACGCAGAACCAGTCGGCCGATACGGCCAAATCCATTGATCGCCACGCGCACGGTCATGCCTCAGATGTCCCCGGATCATAATGTGTGGCGCTTTTGCGGGCCGGGGCGTTCAAGGTCAAGATGGGCCGGTGTATCGATACGCCGCGCCGACGGGTATAGCGTCGCGACGCCGAGGAGGGCGCGGATGGCACAGGATCAGGATCGGGAGAGCCCGATCGACCGGGCGGTGAAACGACTGGACCTTGCGGCAACGCTTCTGGGCCAGAGAATATCCCGGGGCGCCGCGCGAGCGGAGGCCGACTCCGGCAGCCTGGTCGATGCCGATCGCGCCCGCCTGGCGGCCGAACTGGACGCCGCGCGCAGCCGCGAGGCGGCGCTGGAGGCGGCCGGTGCGGAGGCCTCGGCGGCTCTTGCTAACGCGATCACCGAATTGCGTGCGGCGATCGACCGTCAGGCGGAGGCCTAGAAATTGGGCCGCGTCACGGTTGAAATCCACGGTAAGCCCTATGTGATTGGCTGCGAGGACGGCCGCGAGGCGCACCTCGAGGTTCTCACCGCGCGCATTGACGAGAAGGCTCGACAAGTCGCGCCCGAGGCGGGTTCGGCGGGCGAGGCGCGGTTGCTGCTGATGGCCGCGTTGATGATCACCGACGAACTGGCCGCTGCTGAGGCTGCGATAAAGGCGTCTGAAGCCCGGGCCGAGGCGATGAGGCTGGCGTTCGAGCGCCTGCAGTCGCGGGTGGTCGATGTGCTCGACGCGGCGGCCGACCGGCTGGACCAAATGGCGTTGGATTCGTCGCCCGGACAGCCGCTGCTCTTGTGACGGAGCCAAGTCGGCATTACTCTCCCTAGTGACGGTTCTGCTGCGACTCTCGTCGAAGACATCACATCCCGGGGACCTTAATCACCTCCTAGGGAGCTGTCCCTGTCCAGGACCGTGGTCTTGGGCACACGGCGCCCACCTGAATACCAGGTTCGAGGGGATTGAAACGTCTTCACGGTCCTTGCGGCGCCGTCACCCTTTTCCCCACTTGTAAGGGTGAGGCGGTTCAATTGGTTCCCTCTGCTCCCGCGGGAAAATCCCGGATACGCTGGCAGATGCGCGCCGCGCGGGCTGGCCTGGCGGGCGAACGCGATAGCGCCTCAATCGCCGCCGCCGCATTGGCGCCTCTTGATCTTTGGCCCCGAACGCCGATCGTGGCGGCCTATCTGGCGATGGAAACCGAGATCGACCCGGCCCCGCTGCTGGATCGCCTCGGGGCCGCCGGAGCCCGGGTAGTGCTACCGGTGGTGATCGCTCCGGACGAACCGCTGGTGTTTCGGGAGACAGTGGCGAAAGAGGCGCTTCAGCCCGACGCCGCCGGCCTGGCCGCGCCGCCGGCTACATCACCGGTGCTGAGGCCCAACCTGATCCTCGCCCCGCTGCTGGCCTTTGACCGGGCCGGCGGGCGCCTCGGCCAGGGCGGTGGCTACTACGATCGGACCCTCCGCATACTCCGCGCCACCGAGCCGGTGTGGGTGGTCGGGTTCGCCTTCGCCGGCCAGGAGATCGATCTTGTCCCCATGGATGCGCATGACGAACGCCTGGACGCCATTTTGACGGAAAAGGGCTATAGCGTTGTCAGGTAAGGAGAGTTCATGCGCATAGCTTTCTTCGGCGACATCGTCGGCCGTTCCGGCCGCGAAGGCCTTGCCGAGCACTTGCCCCGCCTTCGCCGACGCCTGGATCTGGATTTCGTGATCGTCAACGCCGAGAACGCCGCGGCTGGGTTCGGCATCACCGAGGCCACCGCCCGGGAGCTGTTCGACGCCGGCGCCGACTGCCTGACCCTCGGCAACCATTCGTGGGACCAGAAGGAGGCGATGACCTACATCGTCCGTGAGCCGCGCATGATCCGTCCGCTGAACTATCCGAAAATGTCGAAGGCTCCCGGCCGGGGCGCCCAGCTATTCGACCTGCCCGGCGGCCGGCGTATCGTGGTGATCAATCTGCTGGGGCGGGTGAACATGGACGCCCTGGACGACCCATTCGCCTCGGTCGACGCCGAGCTGAATGCCTGCCCGCTAGGCGAGGTGGCCGACGCGGTGGTGATCGACATGCACGCCGAGGCAACCTCGGAAAAGATGGCCATGGGCCATTTCTGCGATGGGCGGGCCAGCCTGGTGGTCGGCACCCATACCCATGTGCCCACGGCGGATTGCCAAATCCTGGACGGAGGCACCGCCTATCAGACCGACGCCGGGGCGTGCGCCGATTATGACAGCGTAATCGGCAACCAGAAGGAAGAGCCGCTGCGGCGCTTCACCACCCGCATCTCTGGCGGTCGCTACAAGCCGGCCGAGGGTCCGGCCACTATCTGCGGGGTCTATGTGGAGACCAACGACGCCACCGGCCTGGCGCGCCGGATCGAACCGATCCGGATCGGCGGACGACTGAGCCAATCCATCCCCAGCGCGGTTGAGGCCGTGGTCGCCTGAACGGCGCCGCCGGTCGGCCGCCAACTGGCGTCCGCCGTCGCGCGGCGCTAGAACTGCGCACCCTGATCAAATCACACGTCGAGAACGATGGCCGGCCACTCCAAATTCAAGAACATCCAGTTCCGCAAGGATCGCCAGGACGGGCTGCGCTCCAAGCTGTTCTCCAAGCTGTCGCGGGATATCACCCTGGCCGCCAAGCATGGACTGCCCGATCCGGCGGCCAATTCGCGGCTGCGGCTGGCGATCGCCAATGCCAAGGCCGAGTCGATGCCCAAGGACAATATCGACCGGGCGATCAAGAAGGCCCAGGGCGGCGACGCCGACACCTATGAAGAGATCCGCTACGAGGGATTCGGGCCCGGCGGCGTCGGCCTGATCGTCGAGGTTCTGACCGACAACCGAAACCGCGTTGCCGCCAATGTACGCACCCACTTCGGCAAGAATGGCGGCAACATGGGCGACACCGGTTCGGTGGCGTTCATGTTCGATCGCCTGGGTGAGATCGTCTATCCGCCGGCCGCCGGATCCGAGGAGGCGATCTTCGAGGCCGCCATCGAGGCCGGCGCCCAGAACGCGGAGACCGACGAGACCGGCCATGTGATCAGCGCCGCGTTCGAAGACATCGGTCCGGTGATCGAGGCCTTGGAAACCAGCCTCGGCCCCGCCAAGTCCACGGCTATCGTCTGGCGACCTAAGACTGAGACCTCGATCGGCGACGCCGAGGCGACCACCCTGATGAAGCTGATCGGCGCATTGGAAGACGATGACGACGTCCAGACCGTGTGGACCAACGTCGGGATCAGCGAAGAGGTCATGGCGAAGCTCGGCGGCTAGCGCTAACGTCCCCAATCATGTCCCAGAAAGAGACCCCCGGCGAAATCTTTAAGCGCGCGTTGGCCAACGCTGCCCGCTCCCTGGCCGAACAGCCTGACCTGGAGGTGGTGTTTTCTGGCGATGGGCCAAGCCTTGTCGGCAACCGCGCCATCTTGCCCCATCCGCCCCGGGAACTTTCTGGCGTGGAGGCCACCCGCATCCGCGGCCTGGCCGACCAGATGGCGTTGCGGGTCGCGCATCACGACGGCGTCGCCCATGCCCGCGCCAGGCCCAAGTCGGTGGAGGGCGCGGAGATCTACGACGCACTCGAACAGGCTCGCATCGAGGCGGTCGGGGCCAACGCCCTGGTTGGAGTGAGAGACAATCTGGCGGCTGTCTGGGAACAGACGGCGCAGAAGAAGGGCATGCAACACATGGTCGATCCGGCCAGCGCGCCGATCGCCGATGTGGTGGCGCTGATGGTGCGCGAGCGGCTGACGGGTTCGCCACCGCCACTGGCTGCGCGGGCGCTGGTCGATTCGATGCGCGAGACCATCGAGGCCAAGGCCGGGACCGACCTGGACAGGCTGACCGGGGCGCTATCGGATCAGAAGGCCTTCGGTAGGATCGCCCGGGCCGTAGTGCGCGACTTGTTCATATCCGACGACCTCTCGGACGCCCCTGACCAGGACGGTGAGGATGATCAGACCGACGAAGGCGAGGCCGAGGCTTCCAACGAAGGCGAGGGCGAAGGCGAGGAGCAAACCCCCCAGAGCGACGCCTCCGATGATGGCGAAACCAGCCAGCGCGAGGCCGAGAGTGCCGAAAGCCAGGCCACCGAGGTTGACGACGACGACACCGCCGAGGTGTCCGAAGACGAACTCGACATGACCGACGGCGATCGGCCGGCCCGTCCCGACATCAAAGACAGCGGCCGCGCGGAGCCCGCCTACAAGATCTTCACCGCCCAGCACGACGAAGTGGTTTCGGCCGAGGAGCTGTGCGAGCCGGACGAACTGACCCGGCTGCGCGCCTACCTGGACCAACAGTTGGCCAGTCTCAGCAATGTGGTTTCGCGCTTGGCCAATCGCCTGCAGCGCAAGCTGCTGGCGCAGCAGAACCGGTCCTGGAGCTTCGACCTGGAAGAAGGGCTTCTGGACGTGGCGCGCCTGACCCGGGTGATCGTCGATCCCACCGCGCCGCTGTCGTTCAAACAGGAGCAGGATACCGAGTTTCGCGACACCGTGGTCGGTCTGCTGATCGACAATTCCGGGTCGATGCGGGGGCGCCCGATCATGGTCGCCGCGGTTTGCGCCGACATCCTGGCCCGGACCCTGGAGCGCTGCGGCGTCAAGACCGAGATCCTGGGCTTCACCACCCGCGCCTGGAAGGGCGGCGCATCGCGCGACGACTGGTTGAAAGGCGGCAAGCCCGCCTCTCCCGGCCGCCTCAACGATCTCAGGCACATCGTCTACAAGGCCGCCGATGCGCCGTGGCGTCGGGCTCGCAAGAACCTGGGCCTGATGATGCGCGAAGGATTGCTGAAGGAAAATATCGACGGCGAGGCGCTGATGTGGGCGCACCAGCGGCTGATCGGGCGCTCGGAGCAGCGCAAGATCCTGATGGTGATCTCGGACGGAGCGCCGGTCGACGACTCGACGCTTTCGGTGAATTCTGGTCACTATCTGGAACGTCATCTGCGCCGGGTCATCGCTGAGATTGAGGGCAAGTCGCCTGTCGAACTGATCGCTATCGGCATCGGCCACGACGTCACCCGATATTACCGCCGCGCGGTGACCATCGTCGATGTGGAACAGCTTGGCGGGGCGATCACGGAACAACTGGCCGCGCTGTTCGAGGAAGAGCCAAGGGCGGTGACCCGCGCCAGCGCGGCGCTGTTGCAGCCGACGCCGACGGTTCAGGGTAACCCTGCGGCGGCGCCCAGCCGGGCCGCTGGCGGCCGGCGGGTGCGCGAGCCCGCCGCGTGATCCCGGCCTGCGTCGCGGACTATCGCGAGGCGGCGAGACGCCGATTGCCCAAGGTGTTGTTCGACTACATCGACGGCGGCTCCTATGGCGAGACCACCCTGGCCGCCAACACCGGCGATCTCGCGGCGCTGACCTTGCGTCAGCGCGTTCTTAGGGATGTCTCCAAACTGTCGATGGGAACCGAGGTGTTCGGCCAGACCTTGGCCATGCCGGTGGTGCTGGCGCCCGTGGGGCTGGGCGGCATGTACGCGCGCCGCGGGGAGACCCAGGCGGCGAG
>JAYVYH010000256.1:0-11765 GCA_043784385.1 Caulobacteraceae bacterium
TCAATCCACCGTTAATACGGTGGGGTCCGGGAATTTGGAGGGCGCTCGGGGCACGGGGAAGTTGGCCTTCGAGAGAAACGCGCACCCGAAAACTGGCCTAGATATTGCAATATGTCAGTTACGGCCGAGACGCATTCAGCCGCCGCGATCGGGGAACATCCGCCGCCCTGGACGAGAGGCATCGCCCGGCCTACGGAACGGCGGGTGTTTTCGTGGGAACTGCTAAGCATGCCTCTCCGCCGGTCTATGTCCCAATTACTCGCGGTGGGCGCCTTGCTTGGACATTTTGCCGCTGCGCCCGCATTTGCGGCTGAACCCGGCCAAGATCTTGCCGGGCGCGACACCAGCGTCAGGCCGGGCGAGAATTTCTTCGCCTACGCCAATGGGACATGGCTGAAAACCACAGAAATTCCAGCTGACCGGGCCAGCTGGGGCGCGGGCCAGATCCTGGCCGAGCGTGTGGACAAGAACGTCGCCGAGCTGATTCAGGGCCTCGGCGCCTCCAGCCCCCAGCCGGGCATGGAAGCCGCCAAGATCGCTGCCTATTACACCGCCTATATGGACGAGGGCAAAATCGAGGCGAAAGGAACCGCGCCGCTGAAGCTTGGGCTGGCGCGGATTGCCACCCTCCACGATCGGCGCGCGCTTTCCGCCTATCTCGGCTCGCAGCTCCGCGCCGATGTGGATGTGATGAACGCCACCAATTTTCGGACCGACAATCTGTTCGGTCTCTGGGTGGCGGCGGATTTCGATCGGCCGACGGCCTACGCGCCCTTCATCCTCCAGGGCGGCCTCAGCCTTCCGAACCGGGAATACTATCTCTCCGACACGCCGCGGATGGTGGCGGTCCGTGAGGCCTTCAAGGTTCACATCGCCAAGGTCCTGATGCTGGCGGGAACGCCCGAAGCGGAGGCGAAGGCGAAGGCCGAGACGATCTTCGACCTGGAAAGCCGCATCGCCCGCATGCATGCCTCGGTCACCGATACCGAAGATCCGGCCAAGGGCGACAACCACTGGTCGCGCGCCGATCTCGACGCCAAGGCGCCGGGGATCGACTGGACGCCGTTCCTCGAGCGAGCCGGCCTGGGCGGACAAACGACCTTCGTGGTCTGGCAGCCGGCGGCCTTCACCGGAGAGGCGTCCCTGGTCGCCTCCACACCCTTGGCGACGTGGAGGGATTATCTGGCCTTCCATTATATCGACCGCAATTCGGAGTTTTTGCCAAAGGCTTTCGTGGACGAGCGTTTCGCCTTTTACAGAAAGATTCTGTCGGGCGTGCCCGAGCTGGCCGCTCGCTGGAAGCGGGGCGTGGCGTCGACGAACGCTTCGCTTGGCGAGGCGGTGGGCAAGCTCTATGTGGCCAAATACTTTCCGCCAGAGTCCAAGGCGGCGGTCGAAGGCATGGTGCGCAACCTGCTGGCCGCCTTCGACCGGCGCATCGATCAGCTCGATTGGATGACCACCGCCACCAAGGCCACCGCCCACGCCAAGCTGAAGGCGCTCAGGGTGGGCGTCGGCTATCCCGACCATTGGCGCAGCTATGAGGGGTTGGAGATCACGGCCGACGACGCGTGGGGCAACGCTCAGCGCGCCGCCGTCTTCGACAGCCGGCAAAAGGTCGCCAGGCTTGGCCAGCCGGTGGATCGCGGCGAGTGGGTGATGAACGCGCAACTGGTCAACGCGGTCAATTTACCTATCCTGAACGCCCTGAACTTCCCGGCGGCGATTCTGCAGCCGCCGTATTTCGACGCCAAGGCGCCGGCGGCGATGAACTATGGGGCCACGGGCGCGACGATCGGCCACGAAATCAGCCACAGCTTCGATAACGACGGCGCCCAGTTCGACGCCCAAGGACGGCGGCGCAACTGGTGGACGCCCGAAGACCTGGCGCATTTCACCGCCTCCGGCGCGGCCCTGGCCAAGCAATTCGATGGCTATCATCCATTCCCGGACGTCTCCGTGAACGGCGAGCAGACGCTGTCGGAAAACATCGCCGACGTGGCCGGGCTCTTCGCGGCCTATGACGCCTATCGCGCGTCGCAGCAGGGCCAACCCGCCGCGGCGCTGGATGGGCTGTCGACCGATCAACAGTTCTTTCTGGCCTTCGCCCAGAGCTGGCGCAACAAGACCCGCGAGGAGGCGCTTCGCCAGCAAATCCTGACCGACGGCCACGCGCCCGCGCAGTACCGCGCGGAAACGGTGCGCAACCTGGACGCCTGGTACCTTGCCTATGACGTCAAACCTGGCGAGGCCCTGTATCTGGCGCCGAAAGACAGGGTGAAGGTCTGGTGACGGGGACCCCGACTGAACAAATCAGTTCTCCGAGCGCAGGGCCGCTTCGACGCGCGGGATCAGCCGCTCCCGCTGGGTGGGAAACGCCCCCGCGAGGAGGGCTTAGACGCGGACGATGAGCAGGTAGGGCTCCTCGCCGCCGTCAGCACTGCGGGGGACAGGCCGGCCAGCGGCGCGTATTCGGACTCCAGGGCCTCATTGACGGCGCGCGGCCGCTCCGGATTGTCGACCAATGCCGGGGCGAGCTCGGAATGGAGAATGTGGCAGACCGAAAGTCGAGGGCGGCGGGCGCGCGTAGCATACCGGTCCAGTCGATGAGTCTAGGACCCTCCGCCGTCATGATCACGTCGCCGGAGTGAAGGTCGCAATGGCACAGCCCATTCCCCGGCGACAGGCGCTCGATCAGGGCTAGGATGCCAGTGGCGATGGGCGCCGGAAGGCGAATCCTATTAGGACGGCGGCTCCCACAACTCCACCGGATTTCCTTCGGGATCGTGGATGCGGGCAAACCTGCCTGTCTCCGGCGTGTCCCAGTCGGGGTTGGTGGTGACCTTTTTCCCGGCCTCGCGGAGCGCTGATAGGAGCCTATCCAGCTCGGTTACCCGAAAGTTGATCATCTACTGCTTGCCCGCGGGAAAATGGTCCGTGTCCCGCGGGAAGGGCATGAACAGGGTTGGACCGGACTGCTGCACCCAGGGCGATGCGTAATCGACGACCACGCCCAGGTGTTTTTGATACCACGCCTGCAAGGCCTCGGGGTCGCCGCCAATACCGACTACAGACATCAAGGCTTCCCGTCCGAGAAGAGGCAGCTATTCCGCCGCGAGCAGGCGCGGGGCCATGGCCGAGCGCTCCACCATCCGCCCGGGAAGCGCGCCGGTGGGCTCGCCGCCGCGCATGATCACCTCGCCGCTGACGATGGTGGCGACATAACCCTCGGCGTCCTGGGTCAGGCGTCGGCCGTTCGAGGGCAGGTCGCGGACCATCCGCGGCGCGTGCAGGGTCAGGCGGTCGAAGTCGATCACATTGACGTCGGCTTTCATCCCAGGCGCGAGCCGCCCGCGGTCCTTGAGGCCTAGCACGGCCGCCGGGCGAGCGGTCATGGCGTTGACGATGGTCGGCAGGTCGATCCGCTCGCCTTTCCGGTCACGACCCCAGTGGGTCAGCAGGAAGGTGGTGTAGGTGGAATCGCAGATCATCCCATAATGCGCGCCGCCGTCGCCCAGGGCCGGCACGGTGTTGGGATGGGTCAGCATCACCCGCACGGCGTCGAGGTTCTTGTTCTCATAGTTGGCGGCGGTGTGCAGCAACAAGGCGTGGCCATCGTCTTCCAACAACATGTCGTAGGCGACTTCATCCGGCGTGACGCCCCGTGCCTGGGCCTGGGCCTTGATGCTCATGGAGGCGTCGGGCTCGTAGTCCGGCGCGGCGCCCAGCTGATAGATCTTGCCGTAGGCGCGGGCCGCTTTGAAGAACACCATGCTCCGGGGCTCGGGCTTGTCGGCCAGGATCGCCGCGCGCACTTGCGGCTTGCGCATTTCCGCCACGCGCTCGGCCAGGGGCAGGTCGGCGATCTCCACATAGGCCGGATGGGCCGAGAACGGGTGGTATGAGGCGTCGAGGCCCAGCAGCACGCCCACGGGGCGGGCGAACACCTGGGCGGTTACGCGCGAGCCGTTCTGGTTGGCCGCCGCGGTCATGGCCAGCAGATCCTTCCAGTCGTCTTTGTCGAAACCGGCCTGGAACAGGCTGAAGGATAGCGGCGAGCCGGTCTGGGCGGCGACCCGGCTGAACATCTCCAGATCGTCCTTGGGTGTCTCGATATTGAGAATCGCCTGCAGCACCCCGCCGCCGGCGTCGCGCATGCCCTCGGCGATGGCCTTGAGCTCGGCTTCTGGCGTGTGGGCGGTGGGGATCACCACGCCGTCGAGGGTGGTGTGGAAGATGTTGCGCGAGGTGCCAAGGCCGAGGGCTCCCGCCTCGATGGCTTCCTTGGCCAGGGCGCGCATCAGGATCAGGTCGGCTTCGGTGGCGACTTCCTTGTCCACCGCCCGCTCACCCATCACATACATCCGCAGGGCCGAATGCGGCAGCTGCACCGCGAAATCAATATCGTGGCGCCGGCGCTTGAGCGCATCGACAAATTCCGGGAATGTCTCCCAGTCCCAGGTCAAGCCGTCGGCCAGCACCACTTCGGGCATGTCTTCCACGCCCTCCAGCAGCTTGATCAGCCGGGTATGGTCTTGCGGCCGGCAGGGGGCAAAACCGACCCCACAGTTACCGGTGACCACCGTGGTCACGCCGTGGGAAGAGGACGGGGACATGCGGCTGGCCCAGATCAGCTGGCCGTCATAGTGGGTGTGGACATCGATGAAGCCGGGCGTGACCATCTTGCCCGCCGCGTCGATCTCCTCGAGGCCTTTGCCGGCGAAGGCGCCCACGGCGATGATCTGGCCGCCCGCGATCGCCACGTCGGCCACGAACGGCGCGCCGCCGTCACCGTCGAACACTGTCCCACCCCGGATCACCAGATCAGCCGCATGGTCCATCGCCGTCTCCCTGCTTATCATCGACCGGCCCGGAGCATTGGCCCGGAGCAACCTTGACACTATTGAAGCCGGTTATACTCCGCAAAATGGCTGTGTGTATCCCCGGGTGAAAATGGGTCCGCTATTTCGGATCCGGCAGACCCAGCACGCGCTTCGACACCACGTTCAGGTTCACTTCCGACGAACCGCCCTCGATCGAATTTCCCTTCGAGCGCAGCCACCCGCGGGACACCGTCTTTTCGAAGGGGCTGAAGCCGTCGCCGTCCCAGCCCAGGGCCTGGTGGCCCATGGCTTCGACCATCAGTTCGGCGCGCTGCTGGGCCAGGGTGGCGGCGGCGTATTTGATGATCGAGGTGGCGGCGCCGGGACCGTTGCTGACCTTGGCCTCGGCGGCGACGCGGGTGAGGGTGAGGAAGAAGGCCTTCAGGTCGATGCGGTTCTGGGTGATGCGGGTGCGCAGGTCGGCATCGGCCAGGGCGCCGGTCTCGTCGACACCGATGTACTCGCGGGCGATATGGGCCACGTCCCCCGCCGCGCCGCCAGCCCCGCCCTCGCCCCCGGCGAAGCCGCCGGAGATGTTCTGGCGCTCATACTGCAGCAGCCGCTTGGCGATCTCCCAGCCGCCGTTGATGCGGCCGACGAGGTTTTGCTTGGGGATCTTCACATCAGTGAAGAACGTCTCGCAGAACGGCGACTCGCCGCTGATCAGCTGGATCGGCCGGGTCTCGACGCCGGGCGTACGCATGTCGATGAGCACGAAGCTGATGCCCTCGTGCTTCTTGGTCGTGTCGGTGCGCACCAGGCAGAAGCACCAGTCGGCCTTGTTGGCGTAGGAGGTCCAGATCTTCTGGCCGTTGATCAGCCAGTGATCGCCGGCGTCCTCGCAGCGCGTGGCGAGGCTGGCCAGATCCGAGCCGGCGCCCGGTTCCGAATAGCCCTGGCACCAGCGCGCTTCGCCGGCCACGATCCTGGGCAGGTATTCGCGCTTCTGGGCGTCGTTGGCGTATTCAAGCAGCACCGGACCCAACATCCACAGGCCGAACGAGGCCAGAGGCGAGCGGTATTTGCCGGCGCTGATTTCGGAGTCCAGGACCCGCGCCTGTTCGGCCGAGAGCCCGCCGCCGCCGTATTCGGTCGGCCAGGTCGGGGCGGTCCAGCCGCGCGCGGCCATCCGGCGCATCCAGACGATCTGGGGATCGTCGCTGCCGATGAAGGCGCGGCCGCCCCACTGGGCCTCCGGGTCGCTGGCGGTCTTCGAGGCGCGCAGTTCGGCGGGGTAGTTGGCCGCCAGCCAATCGCGGACCTCGGCCTGGAAAGTGTCAAGCTCAGTGGCGCCAAAATCGGCCATGTCGTCCTCCGCAGATGAATTTTGCCCGTCTTTAATAGCGCCATGGCCCGACCGGGCAAGTCCGCGGCGTTGCGCCTCCCTGTCATTTGAACGGTCGGCCCTGCCAATGCGTTGAAAGTGGTTATAATCATCTCGCCGGACGCGTCCCGGCCGACATTGCCCCGGGAGCTGAATGGACTGGTTCCGCGATCTGCGTCCCATGGCCATGGCCGGCGCGCCTGGCGTGATGGCTCTGCTGACGGTCGCCGCAGGAGTGATGCTGCTGACGTCTGGAGCCACGCCCTCCGACCCGGCGCGCTTCATGTGGCTGGCCGAACACGCGCCGATCATCCTGATCGAGATCAGCCATTTCCTGTCGAGCATCCTTGGGCTGGTGCTGATCGTGCTGGCCTTCGGTCTGTCGCGCCGCCTCGACGGCGCCTGGGGCGCCACCGCCGTCGTGCTGATCGCGGCGGCAATCCTGGCGCTTTTCAAAGGGTTCATGTGGGAAGAGTCCCTGGCGCTGGTCACCCTGACGGTGGTTCTATTGCCATGCCGCGGAGCGTTTCACCGCCCGGCGCGGCTGTCGCGGCTGGAAATCACCCCGGGCTGGCTGCTGTCTGCGGCGGCGGCGCTCGGCGGGGCGGGGCTGGCCGGATGGTGGTCGTTCCAGAATCTCGATTACGGCAATGTATCGGTGCTGAAGGTGATGGCCGACCAGGACGCCGAACGGGCCCTGCGATCGTCGGCCGGCGCGGCCGTGCTGTTGTTGGGCTTCGGCGTGTGGCGGCTGCTGGTCACGCCGGCCAAGCCGCGAGTGGTGGGTGAGACCGACCCTGAATATTCCCGCGTTCGCGCCATCCTCGCCGAAGCCGAATGCGCAGAGCCCTGGGCCAACCTCGCCCTGCGCAGCGACAAGCGATTTCTGTTTTCGCCATCGTGCGAAAGCTTCCTGATGTTCGGCGTGCGGGGCCGGTCGTGGATCGCCCTTGGCGCGCCGGTCGGCCGGCGGGACGAGAAGCTCGACCTGCTCTGGCGCTTTCGCGAAATGGCCGACGTCAACGCGGCCCGGGCCGGAATCTATGGCGTCGGTCCCGAAGATCTGCCCGATCTGGTGGAGCTGGGGTTCTCGATCCAGAAGGTCGGGGAATCGGCCGCGGTGCCGCTCGACACCTTTTCCCTCGAGGGCCGCCGTAAGGGCAACCTGCGCCGCAGCTGGCGCAAGACCGGCGAAGTAGGGGCCTGTTTCGAGGTCGTTCCCGTGGGCGGCGCCCAATGCCTAGCCGGCGAACTGCGAGCGGTGTCCGATCAGTGGCTGGCCCATCACGCCGGGGGCGAGAAGGGCTTTTCGATGGGGGGATTCGAGGAGCCATATGTCTGGCAGTTTCCCGTCGCCGTGGTGCGGGTCGGAAACCGCGTGCTGGCCTTCGCCACGCTTTGGACGACGGCCGCGCGGACGTCATTTTCCATCGATCTGATGCGCTACGCCGACGACGCTCCAAAGGATGTGATGGATTTCCTGTTCGTCGAGTTGCTGAACTGGGGCAAGGAACAGGGCTATGTGGCGTTCGAATTCGGCATGGCGCCGCTGGCGGGCCTTGAAGACCGGCCCCTGGCGCCGATCATGTCTCGCGTCGGCCGCCTGCTGTTTGAGCGGGGCGAGGAAATCTATAATTTTCAGGGCGTCCATCGCTTCAAGGACAAATACGATCCGCTCTGGCAGCCCCGCTACATCGCCGCGCCGAACAAATGGGCCATACCGATGCTTCTGGCCGATGTTGGCCTGTTGAGCTCGGGGGGTATGGCGGGGATCGGCCTGCGGTCCAAAAAGCCGAAGGAGAAGGCCTGAGCCGCCTGACGCCGAAGGGTCGTCTCCGCCGGCCTGTGGGTTCGTCAACCGCAACGGGCGGACCGTCGAATTACTCCACCGGCAGGGGTTCGCGCCACATGCTCCACAGCATCGGCGCGTCGGGGCGGGGCCGGTTTTCCGAGATCACTTCGAAGCCGTGGCGGCGGTAGAGGGCGATATTGCGTTCGGTCTGGGTCTCCAGATAGGCGGGCAGGCCGGCGGCGTCGCAGCGGTCGGTCCCGACCTTCAGCAGACGTGAACCGACGCCATGGCCCTGGGCCGAGCGGGCGACACCCAGGAACATCAGATAGGCGTGCGGCCGGTCCATCGGGTGATGCTTATCCATGATCGCCCGCACCTCAGCCAGACGCCCGAAGCGAGCCAGGCCAGTGGCCCGCAGCAGTACCGGCAAGGCGCGAAGCTCGGTCATCAGGGGTAGTGGCGACAGAGCCTCGAACGGCAGCCAGACCGCCGCCGCGCCGCCGGTGGCGGGGCGCTCGATCGAGCCGTGGCCGAACGCCATGTTGGCGATGATGAACTTGAAGAACGCTAGTCGGGCGGCGTCGCGCCGGAAGTCGGTCCGCAGGAACCAGTCGAACATGACATCGTCGGTGAAAGCATCTGCCAGATCTGCGGAGACACTTGGAAGGTCGGCCTTGGCTGCCTGGATCGGAGCTTCGGCGCCGCGCCTCAAGGCCGCGATATCCATCAGATGCGCTCGGTGATCTTGATGGCGGCCCGGCAGCCGGCACGGATCACCGCCGATAGCAGCGCGCCGCCCGGCGCCTCGCGGGCCCCGGAATCGATCGCCTCCCGCTGATGGGCCAGCTCATCGTCGCGAAAGCCGCTGAGTTCGGCCGCCAGGGCGGGGGCCTGGGTCTCCAGCTCGGCGATCTGAGCCGCGTAGTGGGCCTCAATGACGGTCTCCACGGCGTCGGTGCAGGCATGGGCGGCCTTTTCCCCCAGCAAGGCCGTTCCTGCGCCCAAGGCGAAGCCGGCCGCGCGCCACAGTGGCGCGAGCAAGGTCGGGCGGGTGCGCGTCTCGTTCAGCAGGGCGTCGAAGCGGGCGAGGTGGCGGGACTCGTGGCTTTCCATCCGCTCCAGCTGTTCGCTGATCGCCTCATGTCCGCTGGCCGCGCCCAGAACCGCGCGCTGCCCACGATAAATGTGCACCGCGCCCAGTTCGCCGGCATGGTCGACGCGCAGGATCTGGGCCAGCCGCATCGCCTGGCCGCCGGGGCCAGGCCTCGGTGGGACGGGACGGAGAGGGGTAGTCAGGTCGGTCATCGCGCGCGAGCCTCCGAAAAACCGCGCCAGGCCGCCAGGGCGCTGAACACGGCCAGTTGCATTGATATCAGGGCGTTCCAGCCCGCCATGGAAATGCCCAGGAACACCCAGGCCGGCTTGTCGCAGGCTGGAACGGCGATCGGGCCGCCGTTCAACAGACGGGCGAGGTCCGCGGCGTTGACCTGCACATGGGCGCCGGTACAGCTAGCAGGCCCCGGCCAGAATTCCCACTCCGCCCCGGCGTGATAGGCGGCCAGAGCCGCGCCCCCGAGGAACACCAGGGCGAGCGGGGTTGATAAGGCCGTCAATCCAGGGACACGATATTTATATCGTTCGGGTTCGTTGGCGTGGCTCAATTGGGCGGCGATATAAGCATCGTGTCCCCGAATTGACACCATGCCGACGGCGGCAATCCCGGCCGCCAACCAGTAAATCTGTCGCTCCTTGAGACACAGCTCGCACGGCGCCATGCGGCCGAAGGTTTCGAAGGCGTGGGCGATCGCCAGCATCAGCAGGCTGCTGAACAGCGCCACCCACGGCCAGTGTTTGAGAACGGATTTCACAAACCTTTATATGGTTGAAAAAGCCGCCAAGCGTAAGGGTATCGGCCAGATCAGTGGTGGGGGATGAATTTCAGGATCACGACCGCGAGGACGATGATCAGCACAACCACGCCCGCGACCAGGGCCATGCGCTTCTCGATGACCGGCAGCAGGCCGGGTCCGAAGCGCTTGACCAGCCAGGTTACCCCGAAGAACCGGGCGCCTCTGGTCACGCAGGACGCCGCCACGAATTGCCACAGACTGAAATGCGCCAGGCCCGTGGTGATCGTGACCAGCTTATAGGGCACCGGCAGCAGGCCCTGGATCAGGATCACGCCGACGCCGTATCTGGCGAACTGCGCCCGCAACGCATCCTCGCCGCCCGGGTGACCGGTGACCGCCAATATCCAGTGGCCGACAGGTCCAAGACTGTAGCCGATCGCATAGCCAAGCATGCCGCCGACGATTGAGCCGGCCGTGCAGATGGCCGCGTATCGCCAGGCCCGTGCGGGCCGGGCCAGCACCATCGGCGCCAGCATGGTGTCTGGCGGAACGGGGAAAAACGAGCTCTCGGCGAACGCGATGGCGAATAGCGCCAGACCCGCGTGGCGGGACGCCGCCAGCCTCATCACCCAGTCATACAGGCGTCGCAGCATCGTTTGGTAAAGTCCCTGGACGCCGGCTGGCGCCGATGCGCAGCCT
Source organism: Caulobacteraceae bacterium (assembly GCA_043784385.1). Lineage (GTDB taxonomy): Bacteria > Pseudomonadota > Alphaproteobacteria > Caulobacterales > Caulobacteraceae > Acaudatibacter. Next base: position 10,549 of record JAYVYH010000256.1, read on the forward strand.
GCGGTCTCTGCTAGCAGATCGGCGATGTCTTCCGCAAAGGCGTTCAGCCTGACACAATGGTGTGCGCTTTCGGAGCCCCGCCATGAATGCGACCGTTTCTCCTCCCACCGACCTTTTCGACAACCCGCTGGGGACCGATGGATTCGAATTCGTCGAGTTCACCTCGCCCGAGCCCCAGCGGCTGAAGGACCTGTTCGAGCGCATGGGTTTCGCGGCGGTCTCCCGCCACCGCTCAAAGAACGTGCTGCGCTTCGCCCAGGGCGACATCAATTTCATCCTCAACATGGAGCCCCAAGGCCAGGGCGCCGAATTCCGTGAGGTGCATGGCCCCTCGGCCAACGCCATGGCCTTTCGGGTCAAGGACGCCGCCAAGGCGCTGAAGCTGGCGGTGGAACGTGGCGCCACGCCAGTGCGCGGTCTGGTCGGTCCGATGGAGCTTAATATCCCGGCCATCGAGGGGATCGGCGGCTCGAACCTTTATCTGGTCGACCGCTACGGCGCCCAGGCGATCTATGACGTCGACTTCGTGCCTATCCCCGGGGCGGCCCAGAGCGTGGCCAGCGTTGGCCTGACCTACCTCGATCACCTGACCCACAACGTCCATCGCGGCCAGATGGCCCATTGGGCGGATTTCTATGAGCGCATCTTCAACTTTCGCGAGATCCGCTATTTCGACATCGAGGGCGCCCAGACCGGCCTACTTTCCAAGGCCATGACCAGCCCCTGCGGCAAGATCCGTATCCCGCTGAACGAAAGCCGTGACGATCACTCCCAGATCGAGGAGTTCCTGCGCGACTACAAGGGTGAGGGAATCCAGCACATCGCGCTGGGAACCACCGACATCTATGCCGCTGTCGAGACCATGGCGGCGCGGGCGGTGAAATTCCAGGAAAGTCCTGACACCTACTACGATATGCTTGATGCGCGGGTGCCAGACCACGGTGAGAACCTGCAACGGCTGCGCGCCGACCGTATCCTGGTCGACGGCGCCCCGACCGAGGGCCAGGGACTGCTGCTGCAGATCTTCACCCGGAACATGATCGGGCCGATCTTCTTCGAGCTGATCCAGCGCAAGGGCAACGAGGGTTTCGGCGAAGGCAATTTCCGCGCCCTGTTCGAATCCATCGAAGCCGACCAGGTCCGACGGGGCGTCTTGCCGGCGAAGCCCGGCCATGGCTGATCGTCGCTGGATTCCGGTTCGTGGCGCCCAAGGCGAT
>JAYVYH010000257.1:0-4860 GCA_043784385.1 Caulobacteraceae bacterium
GTGCTCTCCGGCGCCCATCCGCCGGCCAGGCGGGCCGCCATTACGGCCGCCGTCGCCTTTCTGGCCATCGTGGTGGATCGGCGGGCGGTCAGCCTGCACTCGTTGGCTATCGCGGCGCTGATCATCCTGTTCATCGAACCCGATGTCGTGGTGCAGCCGGGTTTCGAAATGTCCTTCTGCGCTACTGCGTCGCTGGTTGCCCTGGCCGAGATCTGGCGACAACCCAAGGCGCACGCACCGACAACCTTCTGGCCGTTGGCGGCCATAAGGAAAGTCGGGGAGGGGCTGATCGGACTTTCAATTGTCAGTTTCGTGGCCGGCGCGGCGACAGGTCCGTTCACGATCCAGCACTTCAACCGCGTCGCCAACTACGGTGTGCTGGCCAATCTGACAGCCGACTTCGTGGCCAGCGCGGTGTTGATGCCCTCGCTGGCCCTGACGCTCCTGACTCAGGCGCTGGGCCTGGATTCGACGACCACCGCGCCCATTCTCTGGGTCGCGGGTCAGGCCGCCAAGCTGGTAATCGCCATCGGCCACGTCTTCACCACGGCTCCGGGGGCATTGATGACCTTCTCCAGCGCGCCGGAGATCGCCCTGGCGATTTCCTACATCGGTATCGTCTTCTGCTGCCTATGGCAGGGCCGGTTGCGATGGATCGGCCTGCCGATGTCCGCCGCTGTCGCTCTCTGGCCCCGGCCCGCGTCCCCGGTGGCCTGGATCGCCGCCGATGGCGATGACGCCGCGGTGGTTGTCGCCGGCCAGGAAATCCCCATGAAGCCAACCGCGCGCCGATACGCCACCCAGCTTTGGGCGCAACGGCGTGGTTTCACGCTGCCCACGGATCCGGCGGCGGCCCAGCGAATGGTGTTCGATTGCAACCGGAAAGGGTGTCTACCCATTGGCGACGCCCGGCCGGCGGTCGCGGCGTCCTGGACTCATAAGCCACCTACCGAGGACCGCTACCGCGAGATGTGCGATCGCGCCGACATCGTGGTGCTTCGCAGCGCAACCTCACCGGATCAGACTTGCGGCGCGGCCATAGTCCTTGCCCGAGGCGACTTTGATCATAGCGGCGCCGCCGAAGTCTTCGCGACGAAGTCGGGCTGGCGGCTGGTTTGGTCTCAACCCTTGCGCGGGTCGCGACCTTGGACGGGTTCCAACATACCTATCACTGGTAGCGGCGAATGAGCCCGACCAGCTTACCCTGCACCTGCACCTGATCAGGACCGAATATTCGGGTCTCATATGCGGGATTGGCGGCTTCCAGCGCCAGCGAAGCGCCCTTGCGGCGCAGGCGCTTCAGAGTGGCTTCCTCACCCATTACCAGGGCGACGATGATCTCGCCCGAGTTGGCGGTGCTGACCTTGCGGATCACGGCATAGTCGCCATCCAGAATCCCGGCCTGGATCATCGAATCTCCCTCGACCTGAAGCACATAGTGCTCTCCGGCGCCGAGTATCGATTCCGGAACATGCAGCTTTTCTCGTTCATGCTGGATGGCGGCGATCGGCGTGCCAGCCGCGATCCGACCTAGAACAGACAGCTCTCTCGTCTCGTTGGCGGCCATTGGGACCGAAGTCCGCGACGCTTCTACTAACTTAGGCTGGAACGCGCCGCGGCCACCCGCGGGGGCCGACGTCGTAGCCTGTTGAGGCAGTTTGACCACCTCAAGCGCCCGGGCCCGGTGCGCCAGACGCCTGAGGAAACCACGTTCTTCCAGCGCGGTGATCAGACGGTGGATCCCCGACTTGGAGGCTAGGTCCAGGGCCTCCTTCATCTCATCGAACGATGGAGACACGCCGGTCTCCTTGATCCGTTCGTGAATGAACATCAGCAATTCATGCTGTTTGCGCGTGAGCATCGCCGCCTCGCATCACCCGGAAACCGGGAACAAACCAAAAACAATGGATGTGTTCTCTGAGTGTTCTCCGCGGTTGTCAAGTTGGCGGCGCCGCACCTATCGCAAAAGAGCGCGGGTCGCCGTCTCGACATCCGCCTGCCGCATAAGGCTTTCGCCCACCAGCATCGCTTTCGCGCCGGCGCGTTCGAGGCGGGCCGCGTCGGCCGCGTTGAAAATGCCGCTTTCCGTTATAATCAAGGTGTTTAGAGGAATTTTCGAGGCCAGCCGCTCGGTCACTGCGAGGTCGGTGACAAAGGTCCGCAGGTCACGGTTGTTGATCCCGATCGTGGTCGCCCCTAGCGCCACCGCCCGTTCGATTTCGGCTTCATCGTGGGTTTCTACCAGCGTGTCCATGCCCCAGCGAACGGATTCAGCCATCAAATCCCGCGCCAGAGAATCATCCACCATAGCCAGAATCACCAATATGGCGTCCGCGCCAAGCGCGCGCGATTCGGCCACCTGCCATGCATCGACCAGGAATTCCTTCCTCAGGCAGGGCAGGGCGGTTGCGCGACGGGCCAGCACCAGGTTCTCATCAGCGCCTTGGAAGCTGGGGGTATCGGTCAACACCGACAGGCAGGCCGCGCCGCCGGCTTCGTAGGCCACGGCGATCGCCGTCGGATCGAAATCCTCTCGGATCAGGCCTTTGGATGGCGAAGCCTTCTTGATTTCGGCGATCAGCGCCAGACGGCCTGGTCCATGCGCCTTGAGCAAAGCGCCACGAAACCCGCGCGGCGGCGTCGCCAGGCGCGCCCGCGCCTCCAGATCGTCGCTCCCAATTTTGGTGCGGCGTTCCTGGACTTCCAGGCGTTTGTAGGCGGCGATCGCTGCGAGAACGTTGTCGCTCACGGTGTGTTCGTGGCCTCGATCAGGCCGTCGAGCGCCCGGCGAGCTGCGCCGGTGTCGATGGCTTCGGCCGCCAGGGCGATGCCTTCGCGCAGCGTCTCCACGCGATCTGCGACCAGAAAGGCCGCGGCGGCGTTCATCATCACGATATCTCGAAAGGGGCCGGTTTGGCCCGCCAGCAAATTATCTATGGCCTGAGCGTTTTGCGCCGGTCCGCCGCCCCGCAGATCGCCCCTTGCGCTACGCTCCAGACCGACGGCTTCCGGTGTGATGGTGAACAGCCGGACCCGACCGTCGGACCATTCGGCGACGTGGGTCGAACCGGCGGTGGTGATTTCGTCAAGACCATCACCATAGACCACCCAGGCTCTGATGGCGCCAAGGGCCCCCAGCACTCGGGCCAGCGGCTCGACCCAGCGCACGTCATAGACGCCCAAAACCTGCCGCCGGGCGCCGGCTGGGTTGGAAAGTGGCCCGAGGATGTTGAAGATCGTGCGGAATCCGAGCTCTTCGCGGATCAGCATAACGTGACGCATGGCGCCATGATGGGCCGGCGCGAACAGGAAGCAGATGCCCGCTTCGTCGAGCGCCTGGCGTTGCTGCGCGTGACCAGCATGAATGTTGACGCCCAGGGCCGTGAGCACGTCGGACGAGCCTGACTTCGAAGAGACGGCGCGGGTCCCGTGCTTGGCGATTTTCAGGCCCCCGCCCGCCGCCACGAAGGCCACGGCGGTGGAGATATTCAGCGTGTGAGCCCCGTCGCCACCCGTCCCGCAGACGTCCACGACATCGTACGGGTGCTCCAGCTTCAGGGCCTCGCCGCGCATCGCCCGGGCGCAGGCGGTGATTTCCCCCACTGTCTCGCCCCGCAGACGCATGGCCGTGATCGCGGCGGCGATCTGGGCGGGCGTCGGTTCGCCGCGCAGGCAGGCGGTGAAGAAGCTGTCGGCGTCCTCGGGCGTCATGGTGGCGCCGTCGGCCAGGCGGGCGAGCAGGGGTTTGAACGCGTCGGACATGGTCTTTTCAGACGGCCGCCATGGCGTGGACACTGGCGATCTTAAGGAAATTGCCCAGCAACCGGTGGCCACCATCGGTGGCGATGGATTCAGGATGAAACTGCACCCCGTGGATCGGTCGTGTCCGATGGGAAAGTCCCATGATCTCGCCATCGTCGGTCCACGCGGTGACTTCCAGACAATCGGGCAGGGTGTCTCGCGCCACGGCGAGGCTATGATAGCGCGTGGCTATGAAACCATCGGCCAAGCCGTCGAAAACTCCGCCATTCTGATTGGCATGGTGGATCTTGCTGGTCTTGCCGTGCATCAGCGTCTTGGCGCGCACCACTTCGCCGCCGAACGCCTGTCCGATAGCCTGATGACCCAGGCAGACGCCAAGAATCGGCAGGTCGGCCGGAGCCTCGGCGATCAGTTGCAGGCAGATACCGGCCTCATTGGGCGTGCACGGACCCGGCGAAAGAACGATGGCCTCAGGCTTCAGGCCCAGGGCTTCGCGCACCGTCAGGGCGTCGTTGCGATAGACCCGCGTTTCGGCGCCTAACTCGTCCAGATAGTGAACCAGATTATAGGTGAAGCTGTCGTAGTTATCGACCATCAGAATCATGCGAAACGCCAAGCCTCTTCGGCTGCCCGCTTGAGCGCGCCGGATTTCTGAAGGGTCTCTTGATATTCCGCCAAGGGGTCGCTGTCGGCGACCACGCCACCGCCCGCCTGGACATAAAGTGCGCCATCCTTGATCAGGCCGGTGCGCAGGACGATGCAGGTGTCCACCGATCCGTCGGCCCCGAAATAGCCCACCGCCCCGGCATAAACGACGCCCCGCTTCACGCTCTCCAGTTCGTCGATGATCTGCATGGCGCGAATCTTTGGCGCTCCGGAAAGCGTGCCGGCGGGAAGGGCGGCCATCAGCACATCCACCGGGTCGAGCCCCTCGGGAGCGTCGCCTTCGACGTTGGAGACGATGTGCATGACATGGCTGTAGCGCTCGATGGTGAAGCTCTCGGTGACTCTGACCGTCGCCCGGCCCGCCGATCCGGCGGGCGCGTTGCGGCCGGCGTCGCGCAGCCGCGCCACCCGGCCCACGTCGTTGCGCCCGAG
>JAYVYH010000258.1:0-5082 GCA_043784385.1 Caulobacteraceae bacterium
AAGGAACCGATCGGCGTCTGCGGCCTGATCACCCCCTGGAACTGGCCGATCAACCAGATCGCCTGCAAGGTGGTCCCGGCCATCGCCACGGGTTGCACCATGGTCCTGAAGCCTTCCGAGGAATCGCCGTTCTCGGCCATCCTGTGGGCCGAAGTGATGCACGCCGCCGGCGTCCCGGCCGGCGTGTTCAACCTGGTCAACGGCCTCGGCGCCGAAGTCGGCGCGGCCATCTCCAGCCACCCGGGCGTCGACATGGTTTCGTTCACCGGCTCGACCCGCGCCGGCATCGAAGTGGCCAAGGCCGCGGCCACCACCGTCAAGCGCGTGTCGCAGGAACTGGGCGGCAAGAGCCCCAACATCATCCTGCCCGACGCCGACATGCCCTCCGCGGTAGGCGGCGGCGTGAAGCATGTGATGCAGAACTCCGGTCAGTCCTGCAACGCTCCGACCCGGATGCTGGTGCCGTCGGCGAAAATGGATGAGGCGATCGTGATCGCCAAGGCCGCCGCGGAATCCACCACGGTAGGCGATCCCAACGGCAACTCGCAGATGGGTCCGGTGGTCAACCGCACCCAGTGGAACAAGATCCAGAAGCTGATCCAGGCCGGCATCGACGAGGGCGCAACCCTGGTCACCGGCGGGGTCGGCCGTCCCGAAGGCCTGGACAAGGGCTTCTATGTAAAGCCCACCGTGTTCGCCAACGTGACCAACGAGATGACCGTGGCCAAGGAAGAAATCTTCGGCCCAGTGGTCTCGATCCTCGGTTACGAAACCGTGGATGAAGCCGTCACGGTCGGCAACGACACCGAATATGGTCTGGCGGCCTACATCTCCGGGACCGACATGACCAAGATCCGCGAAGTGGCCTCCAAGCTGCGCGCGGGCCAAGTGTCGATCAACGGCGGCGGCGGCGACATGACCGCCCCGTTCGGCGGCTACAAGATGAGCGGCAACGGCCGCGAGTGGGGCGACCACGGCTTCACCGAATATCTCGAAATCAAGGCGGTGCTCGGCTACACGCCCGCCAAGGCGGCCGAATAAGCTTCACCGTCCGTTGAATAACTGCAGAGCCCTCCTTCCCATATCGGGAAGGAGGGCTTTTTCTTTTGCCCCGCCATCAGCCCTAGAGCGATTTCCGCCGCCAGGCCATATGGTCCCAGTCCCTCGAGCCTCTGTTCAGATTTTGTCAGTCTGCGCCCGTGCGAGCGTTTCGACCAGCGCCGCCGCGTCGTCGGGGCGCGAAACCCTGTGACGCCTGGCATGGGCGAGCCGCGGGTCGGCGAACAGCTCGCCGTATCGACTACAACGGTCGGCATAGGTGTCCCAGGCCCAGCGGATCGGGTGGTCGGGGCTGAACCAGCGGGCGAAGGTCTCGGTGTTGCCGGTGCCGGGCCATAGCTCGCGGCCCGAGATGGCGCGGGCGAAGGATCGGCCGATAACCCGGCGCATCACCACCGAGCGAGGATAGTCGAGCCAGACCACGTCGCTGGCCCGCGCCAGCACGTGGTCCCGCACCTTCGAATAGTTGCCGTCGCACACCCAGGCTTCACCGGACGTCGCCGCCAGGACGAGCCGCAGAAATTCCTCGGGATCATCGGCGTTGAGGTCGCTCCAGCCGGCGCGCCAGTTGATGGCGTCCAGCTCGATCACCGGAATCCCGAGCCGAACGCCAAGCGCGCGCGACAATGTGCTTTTGCCTGAACCCGACGTGCCGAGGATGGCGATGCGCATCGGAGGGCTCCCTCGCGGCGGTCTCAGGCCTTGGCGGGAGCCGGGAAGCCGCGGTCGCGCATCAGGGCGTCGATGGTTACGTCACGGCCGCGGAAGCGGCGGAAGGCCTCGGCCGCGTCGATGGTGTTACCGACGCTCATGATGCTGTCATGCAGCCGCTTAGCCACCGCCTTGTCATAGAACCCGCCCGGGGCCTCGGAAAAGGCCTCGGCCGCGTCGGCGGTCAGGGTGTCGGCCCAAATGTAGTCGTAGTAGCCGGCCGCGTAGCCCTCGCCGGCGAAGATATGCCCGAACTGCGGCATCCTATGGCGCATGACGATCTCGCGCGGCATGCCGATCTCCTTGAGGGTCACCGCCTCGAAGGCCCGGGGCTCGATCGGCGTCGAGCCGGCCAGATGGGCCTTCATGTCGACGATGGCCGAGGCCAGATATTCCACCGTGTCGAAGCCCTTGTTGAAGGTATGGGCCTTCTTGATCTTGGCCACCAAGGCGTCAGGCATGGCCTCGCCGGTCTTGTAGTGCAGGGCGAAGCGCGACAGCACCTCATGGGTGGGCAGCCAGTGTTCGTTGAGCTGGCTGGGGAATTCCACGAAGTCCCGCGCCACGTTGGTGCCAGCCAGGGTGGCGTAGGTGACGTCGGAATTCAGTCCGTGCAGGGCGTGGCCGAACTCATGGAACATGGTCGTCGCGTCGTCCCAGGAGACCAGTATGGGTTCGCCCGGCGCGGCCTTGACGAAGTTGGCGTTATTGGAAACGATCGGCATGACCGCGCCGGCCAACCGTTTCTGGGTGCGGTATTCGCTCATCCACGCGCCGGAATTCTTGCCGGCGCGTGCATAGGGGTCGAAATACCAGAGACCAACCTGGACCCCGTCACGGCGCACCTCGAAGGTCCGGACATCGGGGTGGGCGACTGGCAGATCGTGAACCGGCACGAACTCGAAACCGTAGAGCTGGCCGGCGGCCCAGAACATACCCTCGCGCAGCTTCTCAAGCTGGAGGTAAGGTTTGATCTCGTTCTCATCGAGATCATATTTGGCTTTACGCACTTTTTCCGAATAGTAGCGGTAGTCCCAGGCCTCGATCTTCGTCCCCGGCGTCTCGACGTCGGCGGAAGTCTGCATGTCGGCCACTTCCTGGGCCACGCGCGCCTTGGCCGGCGCCCAGACCTTGATCATCAGAACCATGGCCGCGTCCGGCGTCTTCGACATCTGGTCGTCGGTGATCCAGTGAGCGAAGGTCGGGAAGCCGAGCAGCTTGGCCTTCTCGGCGCGCAGCTTGAGAATCTCGGTGATGATGGCGTTGTTGTCGTGGGCGCCGCCGTTGTCGCCACGCATGGTCCACATCCGGAAACCCTTTTCCCGCAGATCCCGGCGGCTGGAATAAGTCAGGAACGGCTCCATCGACGAGCGAGTGTTGGTGATCAGCCACTGGCCGTTCAGTCCCTTGCCTTTAGCCGCCGCCGCGGCGCCCGCCACAACCTGGGTCGGCAGGCCGGCGAGATCGGCCTCGCCGGTCAGAGTCAGGACATAACTCTCCTCGTCGGCCAGTTCGTTCTGGCTGAAGGTGGTGGAAAGGGTCGCCAGGCGCTGGTTGATCGCTGCCATCCGGGTCTTTTGCTCGGGGCCGAGCGCCGCGCCCTGGCGGGCGAACTGGCGATAGATCACCAGGGTCAGCCGCCGCTGTTCCGGGGTCAGGCCCGAGGTCTCGCGAGCGTCATGGACCGCCTTGACCCGGGCAAACAGAGGGCCATTCTGTACGATCTCGTCCTGAAAGCCCGCCAGGATCGGGGCCATCTCCTGTGCCACCGCCTGCATCGGCTTGTCGTTCAGGGTCGAGACCCAGACGCCAAACAAGGACGCGGCACGATTCAGGGTCTGGCCCGATTTTTCCAGGGCCTCAATGGTATTGGCGAAAGTCGGCGGGGCCGGATTGCCGACGATGGCGGCGATTTCGGCGCGGTTCTCCTCCATCGCCACCAGCAGAGCCGGCTTGAAGTCGGCGACGGCGATCTTGTCGAACGGCGGCGCGCCGTTGTGCGGTCCGATCCAGGCCGCCAGCAGCGGCAGGGTGGAGGGCGCGGCTTTGGTCATGGGCGCGGCTCCGGCCAAGGTTGTGGCGGCGGCGGAAGCCGCCAGAAAGGTGCGTCGATCCATCGAACGGCTCCGGAAATCAAATTGGCGCGAACCCTACAAAGTCCCGCGCGGCTTGTCATCGCCGCGGGGTCATGTCACGGCGATCGCAAGGCAAGGCAGGGGTTTGGGCGATGAGAGACGGGTTGAATTGGCCGGCCGTCGCAGCCCTGGCGGGGCTCTTAGCGACAATGGCGGCGACCGCGGGCTGCGCCGATCCACCCACCGCACATGTTCTTTCGACAGCCCCTTCGATGGCGCCGCCCGCACCGGCTACGGGCGATACCCCCGCAACCTTCGCGAAGTCGACCGAGGCCGACGACTACATCAAGCGCGACGTGATGATCGCGATGCGCGACGGGCCCGGCGGGCCCGGCGGGCAAGGTGGTGGCTTATCAGCTCAAGCTGCCAAACGCCGACCGTATGTTCCTGCCCGAGCATCGGATCATCGTGCAGATCCAGTCGAGCTGGTTCCCGCTCTATGACCGCAATCCTCAGACCTTCGTCGACAACATCTTTTTCGCCAAGCCAGTTGACTATGTGAAGGCGACTCAGCGGGTGTTCCACGTCCCTGGCGCAGCCAGCTAAATCGACCTGCCGGGCGCTCCATAAGCGCGGCTGGCGCGGTGGACGCGAGGCGGGGGCGTCGCTAAAGGGCGCCATGGCCATAGGCGTATTCGATTCCGGCATCGGGGGACTCAGCGTCCATCACGCCCTGGTGGCGCGCCTGCCCTCGGCCGACTTCGTCTATCTGGCCGACCAGGCGATGACCCCCTACGGCGGGCGGATGGGAGAGGAGATCGTCGACCTGACCCGGGCGGGGTGCGAACGGCTGTTCGAGACTGGTTGCGACCTAGTGATCCTGGCCTGCAACACCGCCGCCTCTGTGGCCCTGCGCCGGCTGCAGCAGACCTGGCTCCCCGGCTATCGCCGCGCGCTGGGCCGGCCGGTCAACGTGCTGGGCATCATCGTTCCCACCATCGAGGCGGCCACGGGCGTGCCTTGGGAGCATGAGGCCGTGAGGCCCGATGACAGATATGGGGGCGATAAGGTCGAACAACTGGACGTGCTGGGCATATTTTCAACCCCCGCCACGGCCAGGAGCCGGGTCTATGAAATCGAGATCGACAAGCGCCGTCAGGACGTGGCGGTATTCTCCGAGGCCTGTCCAAATTTGGCCCATGACATTGAGGCGGACGCGCCCGAGGCGGCGCTGCGC
>JAYVYH010000259.1:0-7677 GCA_043784385.1 Caulobacteraceae bacterium
CTGGTGGCGTCGGCGGCGTTCGGCGATATCGCCGGGGATTTTCTGATCGACCTGTCATCGCCGGTTAGCCAGCTGCACAACACACGCGCCGAACTCGCCGGGCTCGAAGCGCCGGTGATTAGACGGGACCTGACGATCGCGGGGAAACGGGTCGCCGGGGTCGATATGGCGGTGGCCGATCTGGATGCGCGAACCAGGGCGTTCGACACCTCGATCAACGGCGTGATCGGCGCCGACGTGCTTGGCCGCTACACCGTGGACATTGAGACCTCACCTTGTCGGATTCGACTCTCGTCGGTCCGGACGCGCCGCTTTCGGGGCGGCGTTCGGCTCTCCGTCAAGCTGGTGGATGGTCGGCCGCTGGTAGGCGCGACGATCTCGGATGGGGTTCGTGTGAGGACCGGGCTGTTCGCGATTGACACAGGCCGATGGGCGACCGGCGTGGCTGACGCCCGGCTGTCGCGGACGCCGGCCGCGGACCCAGATCAGCCGCCGGTCCCGACACGCCTGCGAGCCTTGGAGCTGGGCGGAAAGCTGTTCGAACAGGCGCCGGCGTTCATCAACACCGGCGGCGATGGCGAATCTACAGGCTCGATCGGCATGGCGGTATGGTCGTCCTGGCGTCTGCGCCTGGACATGCGATACGGCTGGCTCGACCTCGAAGCCCGGTGATCCCGCTCTAGCTCGGGTCTATGCGTGGCCGACCTTGCTCCAGATCTGGCGATAGCTGGCGTAGAGGATGCCCGAGAAGATCAGCAGGAAGATCAGCACGGAGACGCCGAGCTGTTTGCGCTCTTCCATCTTTGGGTCGGACGTCCACTGCAGGAAGGCCGCCACGTCCTCAGCTTCCTGTTTGGTGGTGGCCTTGGTGCCATCGTCGTAGGCCACTCGGTCGTTGATCAGGGGCGGCGGCATGGCGATGAACCCACCGACCGGAACCTTGTGGGGATCACCCTTGTAGTACGAGCTGACGTCGCCATTCATCCAGGGGTCGTAATATTTGCCGTCCGGGATCGTCAGGCCGCTGGGGGCGTCTGTCCCATCGCCGGTGACCACCGAATAGATGTAGCGCGGGCCGCCTTCGCGGGCCGCAGCCAGTAGTGACATGTCGGGTGGCACGGCGCCGCCGTTGGCGGCGGCTGCGGCCGCCTTGTTGGCGAACGGGGGGACGAAATAGTCAGCGCTGGTCCCCGGCCGCTTGGTCGCATCGCCGCTGTCGTTGTCGATATCGGCGATCTGGTAGTCCTTGGCGATCGCCTTGACGACGGGGTTCTCGTTGGGATTGGCGTACTTGGGATTCCAGAACGGACCACCCGGATCGCCCAAGTTGCGGAACGCCACCAGATTCATCGAGTGACAGGCCGAGCAGACCTCCTTGTAGACTTTGAACCCGCGCTGAAGCTGGCGCTGGTCATACATGCCCAACGGGCTCTCGAACGACCAGTGCACATCATCCTTGAGCGGCGCCTGGCTGCTGCCGGCCAGGACGGGAGCGGCCACGGAGAGGACAACCGCGGCGGTAGCCGCGATGAAGAGTTTGCGAAGCATGTTTTCTCAACCCTTCGTTTCGGGAGCCGCCGCGGCGCCCAAAGGCATGCTGGCGGGGTGCGACAGCACCGGCGTGAACAGCGAGTCGGGCACGGGTAATGGTGTCTCGATCAGGCCCAGGAGCGGGGTGATGACCAGGAAGTAGGCGAAATAATAGATCGACGCGATCCGACTGAGCCAAGTTACGCTGTTGATGTCGTAGTCTATCAGCATCGGTCCGGCGAACCCCTTGATGATCTGGCCGTCGGGCTCCTGGGATCCGCACCAACCCAACGCCGCGCAGGCGAGGATCCAGGCGAAGAAGAACGTCCGGTAGGTCGGACGATAGCGCATCGACTTGACCTTGGAGAAGTCGAGCCAGGGCATGGCGAACAGCACGCCAAGCGCGCCGGCCAGGCCCAGTACGCCCAGCAACTTGTCGGGAATGGCGCGCAGGATCGCGTAGAACGGCAGCAGGTACCATTCCGGTACGATGTGAGCCGGGGTCTTCAGCGGGTCGGCCATCACCTGATTGTCGACCTTGCCCAGGGCCTCGGGCATGAAGAACACGAAGACCGCGAACAGGATCAAGAACACCGAAATCGCAAACAGGTCCTTGACCGTATAGTACGGGTGGAAGGGCAGGGTGTCGGCCTTGGTCTTCACCTCGATGCCGACGGGATTGTTGTTGCCCGGAACATGCAAGGCCCAGATGTGCAGGCCAACCACGGCGGCGATCACGAACGGCAGCAGGTAATGCAGTGAGAAGAAGCGGTTGAGGGTGGGATCATCGACCGCGAACCCCCCCCACAGCAGGCCGGTCAGCGGCTTGCCGATCACCGGGAAGGCGCCGAACAGGCTGGTGATCACCTTCGCGCCCCAGAAGCTCATCTGGCCCCATGGCAGCACATAGCCCATGAAGGCGGTGGCCATCATCAGCACGTAGATAGTGCAGCCCAGCAGCCAGAGCACCTCGCGCGGCGCCTTGTAGGAGCCGTAGTAGAGGCCTCGCAGGATATGCAGATAGACGGCGATGAAGAACATCGACGCGCCGTTGGCGTGCAGGCCGCGGATCAGCCAGCCATAGTTGACGTCGCGCATGATACCGCGATTGACCGAGAGAAAGGCCCCCGCGCCGCTGGCGTCGTAGTGCATGGCCAGGACGATGCCTGTGACGATCTGCACCCCAAGGCAAAACGCCAGGATGCCCCCAAAGGTGTACCAGTAGTTCAGGTTACGAGGCGTCGGGAAGGTCATCAGATCGGCGCCGAAGCGGACGATCGGAAGGCGGGTGTCTAGCCAGCGCTCGACGGCCGAGCCCGGCTGATAGGTGCTTGGATGGTCGCTCATCTGCTGTCTACCCAATCTTCACTTTGGTGGGGCTGATGAAGGCATAGTCCGGCACGACAAGGTTCTTGGGGGCTGGACCCTTACGAATACGCGCCGACGTATCGTATTGCGAACCATGGCATGGGCACAGCCAACCGCCGTAATCGCCCTGGGCGAAGGTCGGCACACAGCCGAGGTGGGTGCAGCTGGCCAGAACGATCAACCATTCGGCGTGACCGGGCTTCACTCGCTGGGAATCCAGTTCCGGATCCTTCATATCCGACGCATGGTCGGCGGCCACGGCCTTGGCGATTTCCGCCGGGGTTCGGTGACGGATGAACACCGGCTGTTTTCGCCAGATGATCTCGACTTGCTGGCCCAGCGCCACCTTGGCGATGTCGAATTCGATCGACGCCACGGCCAGGGTGTCGGCGGCCGGATTCATCTGGTCGACCAACGGCCAAGCCACGGCTGCGATTCCACCCAGGGCCACCGCCGTGGCCGCGATATGAATGAAATCGCGCCGGCCCGGATCGGCGGGCTCTTCCGGACTGGACGTCGGATGCGCCAGGATGTCTGCCACCTTGATGCTCATTTTCGGTTTGTTCGGACCTTGCACGATAGCAAGCGGCCAGTGGGCCCCTTGAGGAGCCATGTCTATAAGGCGGTGGATTAGAATGCGTCTCGCTCTTTTTCAACCAGACATTCCGCAAAACGTTGGGGCGGCCATTCGGCTTTGCGCCTGCCTAAATGTTGGGCTGGACATTATCGAGCCCTGTACGTTCCGCATGGACGACCGATCGCTCAAGCGCGCCGCCCTCGACTACGGGCCCTTGGCCCACGTTACCCGCCATGAATCCTGGGCCGTCTTTCACGCAAGCCTGGCTCCGGCCCAGACCCTCGTCCTTCTAACCACCAAGGCGGAGGCGCTGTTTCCGGACTTCGTTTTCGGCCCCGACGATATCATCCTTATGGGCTCGGAGAGCGCCGGTGTGCCAGACGCGGTTCACCAGGCGGCGACGGCCCGGCTGCGCATCCCGATCGCCAAGGCCGCGCGGTCGCTAAACGTCGTCACCGCCGCGACTCTGGCGCTCGGCGAGGCGCTGCGGCAAAACAACGCCTATCCGTGAATCGGAACACGCCTCCATGATCGCCGATATGCTTCCCGAAACCGTCTCCAACTTGACGCACGCCACCCGCGCCCGGGCCTGGTTCGACACGCTGCGCGACTCGCTGGTCGCGGCGTTCCACACCCTTGAGGACGAGGCCCCAGCCGGTCTCTATCCGGGTGAGGCCGGCCGCTTCACCTTGAAGCCTTGGGTGCGCGAGGGCGGCGGCGGCGGTGTCATGGGGTTCCTCCACGGGCGGCTGTTCGAAAAATGCGGCCTGCATGTCAGTGAGGTGCACGGAACCTTCACGCCGGAAATGGCCTCAACCATGCCCGGCGCCCAGGACGACCCGCGCTTCGTCGCCACTGGCGTCAGCCTGATCGCTCATATGAGGAACCCCCGGGTGCCGGCGGTGCATATGAACACCCGCTATCTGGCCACCACCAGCGGCTGGTTCGGCGGCGGCGCCGACCTGACACCCCTGCTGGACTGGCAGCGCCGGCAGGACGACCCGGACGCAGTGGCGTTTCACGAAGCCATGCGCGGCGCCTGCGAGCCGCACGATCCGGCCTGGTATCCAAGGTTCAAGGCCGAGTGCGACACCTATTTCTTTCTGCCCCACCGCAACGAACCCCGCGGAATCGGCGGCATCTTCTACGACCGCCACGACTCGGGCGACTGGGAGCGGGATTTCGCCTTTACCCAGGATGTCGGCAAAGCGCTGCTGGGGGTCTATCCGCGCATTGTCCGGGGCCGGATGGGCGAGCCTTGGACGCCCGAGGAACGCGAGGAACAACTTATCCGCCGCGGGCGCTATGTGGAGTTCAACCTGCTCTATGACCGCGGCACGATGTTCGGCCTGAAAACTGGCGGCAATATCGAATCGATCCTCTCGTCGATGCCGCCTGAGGTCAAATGGCCATGAACCTCAAACGGCCCTGAATCTCCGCCTGAGAGCCAGCAGCAGCGGCCGCTCGACATAAGCCCGGCCCGCCAGGCCGGCCAGAATCGAGGCCGCGAGGGAGGCGGGCGCGAACAGCCAGAGATGAGCCCAGCCAAGGCTGTGGGCGATCAGCGCGGTGGCGGGCAGGTGCAACAGGTAGATCGCGTAGGAAGCCTCTCCGGTAGCCTCGAAGCCCCGTTTCAGCGATCGGGGAAGGTGAGCCAAGCCGCCTCCTACCTCCAGGCTCAGGGCGCCGCCGACCACCAGAAATGCGGGGACGCCCCATAGCAGTGGCCGCCACAGCTCGGTAAAAATCCCCAGGACGCCTTCCAGTATCCAGAGGCCGAGCCCGCCGGCGATCATAGCCGCTCCGACCGTCGGCGCGGGCAGCCGGCGATGCTCGACCGCTAGGCCCAAGCCCAGGCCGGCGGCGAATTGCAGCAGCATCGGGTTGGCCCCGAGAAAATAGAACGGCTCGGGTTGCAGAAACCCGAAGGCGGTGACCGCCGTCAGCGCGCTGACCACCACCCGGCCGCGCCAGGCGCGAGGTCCGGTCAGGGCGGCGGCGAAGATCAGATAGAACACCGCCTCGTAGTTGAGGGTCCAGCCCGGCGGCAGGGTCGGAAACGGCAGGTTCTGAGGATCGAGGTGGGGAATGAACGCCAGGGACAGCGCCAGATGCGCCCAGCCCGGCCGCACCTCCGGCAGGGAGCCCGGCGATACCAGGGCCACGGCCAGGACGCCAAGGGTCGACAGCCAGTAGAGCGGCGCCACGCGGGTCAGCCGCCGCCAGAGGAAAGCGGCCGGCGCCATGTCGCGCCCGGCAGTGACATGCCACATGATGAAGCCGCTGATGACGAAGAATACGTCTACGCCCGCGCGCCCGACGTCGAAGCCGCCGTCCCCCCACTGCAGGGCGTGATAGGTCGCGACCGTCAGGGCCGCCAGCGCACGCAGGGCCTGGATCGAGACCAGCACCTCGGGCCTCCCGTTCTGGTCCGGCAGGCTGTAGACTGCCGTTATGTCTGGTTGGCCTTCGATTCCAAGACGCCTTTTGCTAAGCCTCGCCGGTGTCGGCGCCGGGCTGGCGGCCAATCCCATGCCCGGTTATGCGCGCACCGAATCCAGGGCCGCTCGGAGCGCGACGCCCCAATCGACCATTTGGACCGAGTTCTTCAAGGGCCAGCGAATCTGGGCCTATGCGGACCGCCATAGTGTCAGGCCGGGTGATCGCCTCAATATCATGGCGGCTGGCGGTCCCGGTCAGCCGCTTCGGCGCGCGCGGCTGGAAGTCTTCAGGGTTGCCGCGCCCGCGCCGATCCTGGTGTGGACCAGCCCGTTCGCCGAGATCAGCTATCGCGCCGCGACCGCGTCGGCCTCCGCCATCGGGCCGGGTTGGCCGCCGACCTTCCCCGATATCGACACCAGCGCCTGGCCGCCCGGCTGCTACTTTGCCGACATTGTCGAGCAGATCACCGCCACCCGTGACGTCAAGGCCGCCTGCTGGATCGTGGTCAATCCCAAGCGCTCGGGCGCCGTCCTGATCCGGCTCGGAACCAACACCTATCAAGCCTACAACCCCTGGGGCGGCCACAGCCTCTACCCCAGCGACGATGACGAAAAGCGTGGTCTTATAGTTTCCTTCGACCGGCCCTGTGAGCCCACCTTCTTCGAATATGACGCCTATCTGGTCAACTGGATCGAGGCCCTGGCCCCGGGCCTGGGCGGTGTCGACTACGCCAGCAACTTCGATGTCCACGCCGATCCAACCATCCTGGATCGATACCCGTTGGTGATCACCGGCTCTCACGACGAATATTGGAGTGGCGAGGAATTCGAGGCGTTTCACCGGCGGATCTTCAAGCTGGGCCGCAACGTCGCCTTTCTGGGCGCCAACACCGCCTATTGCCAGGTCCGCTATGGCGACCTCAACCGTGCGCCTGGCGGCCCGGATCTTGGCCGGCAACTGGTTTGCTACAAGACCTCCTCCGACCCCATCGCCGGCCGCGCCGGCAAGCTCGATCCCCGCCGCCTGACCACCAACCTGTTCCGCACCGACGGCCGGCGACCCGAGACCATGCTGTTGGGCGCCGCGTTCCAGAACTGGTTCGAAGGCGCCAGCCCGAGGCGGCCAGCCTTCAAGGTGGTGCGCACCGATCTGCCGTTCTTCGCCGGCACGGGCTGGAAGGTCGGCGATGTCGCGGCGGATGTGATGGGCTATGAGTGGGACAACCGGGACCCCGACGGCGACGGCAAACGCCTGTGGGCGGCCGGTCAGTCGCTTGATCCGGCGATCGATCCCGGTCGGGTCACCGTGCTGTTTCGCGGCGAGGCTGTCGGCGACGATGGCGAGCGCGGCGTCGCCGAGGCCACCCTGTTCAAATCGCCGGCCGGTGCGCAGGTGTTCAACGCCGGGTCGGTGCGCTGGGTCTGGGGCCTGGGCAAGGAAGGCTTCGTCAATCCGGCCTTTCAGCGGTTCAATGCGAATCTGCTCCGCAGTCTCAGCCAGAGAGCCTGATCTTAAGGCTCATAACCGCCACGGGCCTTGGTGCTACGACCCAACACCTAAAAGCTCGGCGCCCAGCCGTGATTGGGCGGCGAATTGTGAAAACATGGAAAAAATTGTGGCAGGACATATTGACGCCACCCCCCGCGGACAACACATAGTAAGCCACCACCTCGCGCAACCGTGCCGGGTTGCGCAGGTCCAGCACGCGCACGCCGCGTCGCGCAATCTTGTCCTCGTACGCCGGCCCGATCCCCCGCCCC
>JAYVYH010000260.1:0-6920 GCA_043784385.1 Caulobacteraceae bacterium
TTTCTATGACGATGCCGGCGCGCTTCGCGACATGGTTCAGAACCACATGCTGCAGCTGCTGGCCCTGACGGCGATGGAGCCACCGGCGCGGTTCGACGCCACCAGCGTTCGCGATGAAAAGGTCAAGGTACTGCGCTCCCTGCGGCCCATTGATCGCCACACCGCCCCCACCCATACGGTCATCGGTCAATACGGCGCCGGCGCGGTAGGTGGCCAGCCGGTGAGGGCCTACGCAGAGGAGCTGGGCCGGGCCTCGACCACCGAGACCTTCGTGGCTCTGAAGGTGCATGTGGACAACTGGCGGTGGCGGGGCATCCCGTTTTATCTGCGCACCGGCAAGCGCTTGCCCGCCCGGCAGACCGAGATTTTCATCCAGTTCAAGGCGGTGCCGCATTCGATCTTCGCCGGCGCTGGCGCGGCCTTGCAGCCCAACAAGCTGATCATCCGCCTGCAGCCCGAGGAAGCCATCACCTTGCGGGTGATGATGAAGGAGCCGGGCCTGGACCGGGCCGGCATGCGCCTGCGCGAGGCCCCACTAGATATCAGTATTCCCAACGCCTTCGCCGATTCCCGCCGCCGGATTGCCTATGAGCGCCTGCTGCTCGACCTTCTGGACGGCGATCCGACGCTGTTCGTGCGGCGCGACGAGGTCGAAGGCCAATGGACCTGGGTCGACGGCATCCGCGCCGGCTGGGCGGCCAACGGCATGACGCCCCGACCCTATGCCGCCGGCACCTGGGGTCCCTCGGCGGCCATCGCCCTGACGGAACGCGATGGAGTGACGTGGCATGATTGAAACGGCGATCCATTCGACCCTGGCGGCCGTAACCGAGCGGATCGTCTGGCGCAGCGCCCCGACCCGGCGCACATATCTCGACCTGATCGCCCGCGAGCGGGAAAACGGCGTCGATCGCCCGGTGATGAGTTGCGCCAACCTGGCCCACGGCTTCGCGGCCGCCGGCGAGGACAAGCCAGCGATCCGCTCGGGCAAGGCGATGAACATCGGCGTAGTGACCGCCTACAACGACATGCTGTCGGCTCATCAGCCCTATGCGCGCTATCCCGAGGCTATCAAGCTGTACGCCCGAGAGGTCGGGGTCACCGCCCAGGTGGCGGGCGGCGTGCCGGCCATGTGTGACGGGGTCACCCAGGGCATGGCCGGCATGGAGCTGTCACTGTTCAGCCGCGACACCATCGCGCTGTCGACGTCGGTGGCGCTGAGCCATGGCATGTTCGAGGGCGTACTGCTGCTGGGCATCTGCGACAAGATCGTGCCGGGCCTGCTGATCGGCGCCCTGCGGTTCGGCCACCTGCCAATGATCATGGTTCCCGCCGGACCGATGCCCTCGGGCTTGGCCAACCGGGAGAAGCAACGGGTGCGCGCGCTCTACGCCCAGGGCCAAGCCAGCCGGGACGAACTGATGGAGGCGGAGAGCGCCAGCTATCACGGCGCCGGCACCTGCACGTTTTTCGGCACCGCCAACTCCAACCAGATGATGATGGAGGTGATGGGCCTGCATCTGCCAGGCGCCGCCTTCGTTAACCCAGGCGCCAAGCTGCGGACGGCCCTGACGCGGGCGGCCGTGCACCGGCTGGCGGCCATCGGCTGGAAAGGCGCCGACTATCGCCCGCTGGGGCTTTGCGTCGACGAGAAGGCCATCGTCAACGCCGTGGTCGGCCTGATGGCTACCGCCGGATCGACCAACCACGCCATCCACCTGCCGGCTATCGCCCGAGCGGCGGGGATCATCATCGACTGGGAAGATATGGATCAGCTGTCCCAGGTCACGCCCCTGTTGGCCCGGATCTACCCCAATGGCGCGGGAGACGTGAACCAGTTCGAGGCGGCGGGCGGCATGGCCTTTGTGATCAGGGAACTGCTCGGCGCCGGCCTGCTGCATGGCGACATCCTCACCGTGGCCGGTGATGGCCTCGCGAGTTATGGCCGCTCACCCAGCCTGACCGGCGACACCGTGGACTGGTCGGACGCACCAGCCAAAAGCCGCAACGAGACCATGCTGCGCGGCGCGGCGGCGCCGTTCGCGCCTGACGGCGGCATGCGGCTGGTCACCGGCAATCTGGGTCGCGCCATCATCAAGACCAGCGCCGTGGCCGAGTCCCTGTTGACCATCCAGGCGCCCGCCCGGGTGTTCACCGACCAGGAGGCGGTGCGGGCTGCGTTCGTGGCGGGTGAACTGGACCGAGACGTGGTGGTGGTGGTCCGCTTCCAGGGCCCCCGCGCCAACGGCATGCCAGAACTTCACAACTTGACCCCACCCCTGGGCGTGCTCCTGGACCGGGGATTCAAGGTCGCCCTGGTCACCGATGGGCGGATGTCGGGGGCCAGCGGCAAGGTTCCCGCCGCCATCCACCTGACGCCCGAAAGCCTGGGCGGCGGGCCGATAGGCAAGCTGCGGGATGGCGACATAGTGCGCCTGTGCGCGCGCACCGGCGAGCTCCGCGCCAAGGTCGATCCCGATGAGTGGGCCGCCCGCCCACACGCCGCGCCGCCGCCCGGCGCCGTGGGAACCGGCCGCGAACTGTTCGCGTTCATGCGATTTGGCGCCGATGGACCCGAACAGGGCGCCTCGGCGATGTTGGCGGCGGCGGGACTATAAGACGTGACCAACATCGACGACCTGATGCGGCTCTCGAGTGTCATTCCGGTGCTGATCATCAACGACCTCGCCAAGGCCCAGCCCCTGGCGCGAAGCCTGGTCGCCAAGGGCCATCCCGTCATGGAGGTCACTCTTCGCACCCCGGCGGCGCTGGACGTGATCGCCGAAATGGCCAAGGTCGATGGCGCGATCGTCGGCGCGGGAACGGTCCTGAATCCCGCCGACCTAGACGCCAGCCTGACGGCCGGCGCGCGCTTCATCGTCAGCCCGGGCCTGACCGAATCCCTTACCCGCCACGCCATCGCCCGCGGCGTCCCGTTTCTTCCCGGCGTCGCCACGGCCGGCGACATCATGCGCGGCATCGATCTTGGGCTCGACCGGTTCAAGTTCTTCCCGGCGGTAGCGGCCGGTGGCATCCCCGCCCTCAAGGCCCTGGCCGCGCCGTTCGCCAACATCCGCTTCTGCCCCACGGGAGGCATTACCGAAGCCACCGCTCCCGACTGGTTAGCCCTGGAGGCGGTGCTGTGCGTCGGCGGAAGCTGGGTTGCGGCGGGGCTGTGAGCCCCGCGCTCCCCGTGGGTTGACGCTCCCGACCCCTCTGCCTAGGCCTGCGGACAACCGCGTCAGCGGATTCAAGAACAAAATCATAGGAAACCCAAGGACATGCAGCGCCAGGATTTCGACGCTATCGCCGACCGTCTGCGCAACTGGGGCCGCTGGGGTCCCGAGGACCAGCGCGGCACACTCAACCATATCGGCCCGGAAACCCTGCGCGACGCGGCGGCGACGGTTACCGACGGCAAGCTGTTCAACCTGGGCCTGAACTTCGACAAGAACGGCCCACAGGTTGGGTCAGGCCGGTTTAATCCCAAGCTCTACGCCACCGACCTGTTCACGCCGCTCAATCCGGCCAAGCCCAGCGCGGTCTATTCCGACGACGTGATCCACATGCCCCTGCAGGCCGCCACCCAGTGAGACGCCCTGGGTCACGTCCACTACGACGGAGTGCTCTATAACAACTGCAAGGCGTGCGACACGTTGAGCGAAAAGGGCGCCGCGCGGCTGGGGATCGAGCATCTGGCCATGCCGGGGATCATGTCCCGGGGCGTGCTGCTGGACATCCTTCGCCTGAAGAACGCCGATCGGCTGCCAATCGATTACGCGATCACCGTCGACGACCTCAACGCCGCCTGCGCCGCCCAAGGCGTGTCGATGCGCAAGGGCGACATCGTGCTGGTCCGCACCGGCCACATCCAGCGATTTACGGTGGAGAAGGACAGGGCCGCCTTCACCGGCATGCAGCCGGGCCTGAGCCCGTTGTGCGCCGAGTGGGTGCATGACCATTCCCTGGCCGCGGTCTGCGCCGACAATCTGGCCGTGGAGGTGATGGCGATGGAGGGCCTGACATCCGACATGCCGCTGGCCTTCCACATGCTATGCTTGAGAGACATGGGCTGTCCGCTGGGCGAGATGTTCAACCTCGACGCGCTGGCCGCCGATTGCGCGCGGGACGGACGGTATTCGTTCCTGCTGTCCGCCCCGCCGATCGCCTTCACCAACGCCTTCGGCTCGCCGGTGAATCCGCTCGCGCTGAAGTAGTCGGCGCCGCGGAAATGCCCGTTGCGTTCGCGGAGCCGCGCCCCTAAGTCAGCACACTCGTGAATCCGATCCTGATCATTACCGACGCCTATCACTTCGCCGCCGCCAAACATGTCGGCCAGCGCCGCAAGGGCGTGGCCGAAGAGCCTTATGTGAACCACCTGACCGAGGTGGCGGATTTGGTGGCGCGGGCCACGGCGGGCGCCGATACCGACGCTATCGTGGCGGCGGTGCTGCATGACACGGTGGAGGATACGGAAACGAGCTTCGCCGAGATCGCCGACCGCTTCGGCGAGCGTATCGCAGGCCTGGTCGCCGAAGTAACCGACGATCAGACGCTGCCCTATGCCGAGCGCAAGCGCCTGCAGATCGAACACGCCGCCCACGCCAGCCCCGGCGCCAAGGTGATCAAGCTGGCCGACAAGACCTCCAACCTGCGCGCCCTGGCGGTCAGCCCACCGAAGGGATGGCCAGCGGCGCGGCGGGCCGAGTATCTGGCCTGGGCCGTCGATGTCGTGGCCGGCTGCCGGGGAACCAATCCCTGGCTGGAGGGACAGTTCGACGCGGCGGTGGCTAATGTCGTCGCCACCGAGGGCGTTCCGGCCTGAGCCGCCCGACCGAACATCCGGCATTGACGAGGCTTCGCCATTCTCTACGTGTATAATTCTCGACAGGGATACCCATCATGAGAACCAATATCGTGATCGATGACGATCTCATTGTGGACGCGATGCGTGTCACCGGACTCAAGACCAAGCGCGAGGCGGTCGAGCTTGGATTGAAAACACTGCTGCGGCTTGGCAAGCAGGGGGATATTCGGCGGTTCCGAGGCAAGCTCGACTGGTCCGGCGATCTGGAGGCCATTAGGACCGACGGGTGATCCTGGTCGATTCAAGCGTCTGGATCGATTATTTTCGAGGCGCCTCCACACCCCAATCCGACAAGCTCGACGCCCTGCTTGGAAGCCAGCCACTAGCGATCGGCGACATTGTCCTGGCCGAGGTTCTGCAAGGCTTCAACAGCGACGGCGACTTCAACCAAGCGCTTGGCCTGATGACGTCGCTGGATCTGATCGAAATCCGCGGCCGGGATGTCGCCATTCAGGCGGCGCGGAACTTTCGCGCGCTACGGGTCCTGGGCATCACCGTACGCAAGACGATCGATACGTTGATCGCCACCCGGTGCATTGAGGATCGCCTGACCCCGCTCTACAGTGACAGGGACTTCGATCCCTTCGTCAAGCACCTGGGCCTGACCTCGGCGATTTAGCCCAGGCGCCGATTGCCACTGGCCCTTAGCTGGCCTGTTTTGGCCCTTTCATGGCCCTTTTGGCCTCCGGCTGGCCCTTTGGTGGCCCTTGGTCGGCCTTTGCTTGGCCGGTCCCTGGCCCGAAACGGCCCTCCAATGGCCCGAAATGGCCGGTCTCGAAATAGTTAAGTCTTTGTCTTATATCGTATTTTTTTATCCGGTCGTTGTCCCCACCGCCGGAGTGCCGACCACGAAGAGCCGATGGGGCGGAAAGCCCAGAGCCAGCGCCGGCGATTTGTGGGGCCAAATCAAGCCGTGTTGGGACCAGTTGCCCTCGGTCTCGATCGTATTGGTGACGCTGGTGATCAAACTGGATAACGAAGGGCGGATCGCCAAGCCGCCCCAAATCGTGAGGCCAAGAGGCGCGGCGCTGGACGAACGAAGGTTGATTGCCGAAGCGCTGGCACTGGCGGCGGTGACGGCCTGCACCCCGTATCTGGCGGGAGGGGGGCAGGGAATGTTTGAGGTCCGGTTTGGAGGATAGGTTTTGTCGGATTTTTTGGGCGTCCCGCCTCGACTCGCGATCAAATTTCGCCAATTGGAAATTGGTCTGCGTCCCCTATTTGGCGAATACGGTCTCATGACCTACCCAGACAGCTATCCCGCCATGCGCTTAAGTAAGTATAAAATCAGGGCGAACGGAGAAGTATTACAACATAACACTTTGTAACATTATAAACCCTTTATACATTTTACATTTAGATTATATCTTTTTACTATATTTGTTAAGGTGTAAATTATAGCGTCAAAAAATTTCCTTTCTATATCCTCGGTCGTGCGTCTAATTATTTTTCTGATGTCAACTTCTATTAAGATCAGTAACTTTCCATCTTTAGCATCTATTTTTCCATATTTTCGACGAAACTTGTCAATTGTTCCTTCTCGTGTTATTACACCGATCCACTGAAAAGGAGCACCTTCGAAATAATCATAATTATCAATCATGGATTCAACTTTATCTCGGGTATTACTTATAGTAGAAATTAGTCTTACCACAGGTAATTTGATCGTGGTCAACGACACTGATCCTATCACTAGTTTGCGATTGTGCGTCATTATGGAAGGTCACCTGTTTGTCGGGTTTCCCGGTGGTCTCCCATAAAATTTTGTATAGGTTTTAATGAAACAAGTTTCATAAGCACGGGCCGAAGCCTTGTCAGAAAATGTCTTCCTGATTTCAGGTCTATACGTATCGCCTGTCTGTTTGAAAAGCTGCCTAACTTGCTTCTCAGCCCGAATAGAGGCTCCATCCCCAATCCGAGTTCCCTGTGTGCTTTCACCGATTCTAAACAGTGAGCGTAATTACCCACCCCCTTGCGGCGGGGTGTGAAGGCTGATTCAAGATGGCATGGGCCGGTTGGATCTTGAGCTTCTGAGCAAGGCTGAGCTGATCGA
>JAYVYH010000261.1:0-3374 GCA_043784385.1 Caulobacteraceae bacterium
GTGGTGGAACCCCGCCGTCGAGGACCAGGCCACCGACCGCGCCCACCGCATCGGCCAGACCCGCCCGGTCACCGTCTATCGGTTGGTGTCGAAGGACAGCATCGAGGAACAGATCCTGAGCCTCCACGCGGCCAAGCGCACCCTCTCCGCCGACATCCTGGAAGACTCCGAAGCCGCTGGCGTGCTCGGGGAGAATGAGTTGATGGCGCTGATCCGGGGGTAGGGGGGGCGGGCATTTAGTGTGCTGTCCGCGAGCTACGTGCGACCCTCTTGCTTTTTCGCCCAAAAAATTGCATTATGAAATATAGTTGGCCACTGGCCCCGAAAAACGCCCACAAATCGAAATGATCTGGTGTCTGATGTCACAAACTCTTCAACAGGCGTTCGCTAAGTCCCGGACCAAAGGCGCCCAGACCATCGAGATTACCGAATTTTATCTAATATAAACAATAGATTATGGTTTCTCGCGAACATGTTCGGCGGCCATTCCGCTGCCAGAATGCGGCCTGCCCGAGGCCCATATGTAGCCAGGATGCGGCCAATAGGTTGCCGTTCAGCGGCCATGCCGCGGCCCGGATGTGGCCTGGATGTGGCCAGAATGTTGCCATTTGGCGCCACTCGTTCGGACCACCGTCCGCGGGCTCAGGGCTTGGGGGCGGGCTCTGGCTCCGGCGGGGCCGCGGGTTCCGGCGGCGGGGTGTCGGTGGCCGAGGGGGCATTATATTTCAACAGTTGACCCATCAGAGCCGACTTGGTCGCCAGTTCGCGGGCGTTGGATGCGCAGCGGTCGGGCATCGCCCAGGACAGCCAAGCCCGGGCCAGTTCGCGGTGCGACCCCTGTTCGGCCACCACCCAGATCGAACGACCAAGTTTCACCGCCTGAGAGCCTTGCGGCGCGATCACCTGCGGACTGGCCTTCTCGGCCGCCTCCACGGCCCCGGACAGAATCTTCAATTCTTCCCGGGCCGCAGCGATATCCTGGGTATAGGGGTCCTTCTCGTTCTTGACCTCCGAACCGAACAGTTTGTCGATATCCCTCAGGTCCGGCTTCACCTTATCGTAGATATCCAAGTATTCACTCATCGCGCCAAAGCACCAGGCGGCCAGTTCATAAGGCTGGGTCGGCGCGCCGGAGGGCAGCGGCTCGCCAACCTGGGCCGCGGCGTCCGCGCCACGGGCCAGGCTGGTTCCGGACAGAGCCAGACTGAATATCAGAACCGAAGCGGCGAGGATCGCGGCGGGAGCCTTCATGAACACGTCCTTGGCGGTTGAATTGCGAGCGGGCGTCTAACGCTTCCGCACGAATACGGTTCCAGCCGAATAGCCCGCGCCGAAGGAACAAATAAGGCCGAGGTCGCCGGTCATAAAGTCGTCGTTGGTTCGATGGAAAGCGATGATCGAGCCGGCCGAACTGGTGTTGGCGAACTCATCCAGGATAATCACGTTTTCCTCCGCGGTCGGCTCCCGGCCCAGCACCCGCCGGGCGATTAGCTCGTTCATGTTGATATTGGCCTGGTGAAGCCAGAGGCGCTTGAGGACCGTCGGATCTATGCCCAGGTCGGCCGCGTGGGCGATGATCATCTCCGCCACCATCGGCACCACCTCGCGGAACACCTTGCGGCCCTCCTGCACGAACAGCTTGTCGTCCGCGCCGATCCCCTCCGGCGCCGTGCGATTGAGGAAGCCGAAATTGTTGCGGATATTGTTGGAAAACTGGGTCTTGAGCCGCGTGCCGATAATGTCCCAGCCGCTTGTCGCCTCATCCGTCGCCTCGACCACCAACGCCGTGGCCACGTCGCCGAAGATGAAATGGCTGTCCCGGTCCCGGAAATTCAGGTGGCCGGAGGTGATCTCCGGGTTGACGACCAGTACCGCCCGCGCGTCGCCGGCGGTGATGTAGTCGGCGGCGGTCTTGATCCCAAAGGTGGCCGAGGAGCAGGCCACGTTCATATCAAAGCCAAAGCCGTCGATCCCCAGCGCCTGCTGAATCTCGATGGCCATGGCCGGATAGGCGCGCTGCATGTTGGACGCCGCGCAGATCACCGCGCCGATTTTGTGGGCGCCTTTGCCCCACCGATCGATCGCCTGCCGAGCCGCCGCCACGCCGATCTCGGCCATGATCGAGATCTGGTCGTTGGGTCGTTCGGGTATGCTCGGGCGCATTACGCGCGGATCGATCACCCCGGCCTTGTCCACCACATAGCGCGACTTGACGCCCGAGGCCTTCTCGATGAACGCCTCGGAAGACGGCGTCAGGGCCGCGATCTCGCCCGCCGCTATGGCGCCTGCGTGCTCTTCATTGAACAAGGCCACGTAAGCGTTGAAGGCGGTGACCAGTTCGGCATTCGATACCGATTGCGGCGGTGTGTAGAGGCCGGTGGCGGCGATGACGGCTGCTGGCAAGGGCGTTTCCCGGATTTTGTCGATTCCGGCCTGATAGCACGCCGCTTGCATTGTCGGCGACAATAGGGTTGCAGGGTTACCGGTCCTAGGGAACAAATATGACAGTGCAACATTTCGACGTTTTGATCATCGGCGCCGGCCTGTCCGGCGTGGGCGCCGGGGTCCACCTGCATGAAAATTGTCCGAAAAAGACCTATGCGATCCTGGAGGGCCGGCCGTCGATGGGCGGCACCTGGGACCTGTTCCGCTATCCAGGCATCCGCTCCGACAGCGACATGCATACCCTGGGTTACAGCTTCAAACCCTGGCGTGAAGCCAAGTCGATCGCCGACGGCCCCTCGATCCTGAACTATGTCAACGAGACCGCCAAGCAATACGGCGTCGACAAGTCGATCCGCTACGACCACCTGGTCAAGGCCGCCGCCTGGGACAGCGCCACCTCCACCTGGACCGTCACCGCCGACCTGAAGAATACGGGTGAGACCGCCGCCTACACCTGCAATTTCCTGTTCATGTGCGCGGGCTACTACAGCTACAAGGGCGGCTTCACGCCACCGTTCCCCGGCGTCGAAACCTACAAGGGCCAGCTGATCCACCCCCAGAAATGGCCAGAAGATCTCGACTATGCCGGCAAGTCGGTGGTCGTGATCGGTTCGGGCGCCACCGCCATGACCCTGATCCCGGCCATGGCCGACAACGCCGCTCACGTCACCATGCTGCAGCGCTCGCCCACCTATGTGGTGTCGCGCCCGGCCGAGGACGCTATCGCCAACACGCTGCGCAAGTTCCTGCCGGAGAAGCTTGCCTATCACCTGACCCGCTGGAAAAACGTCACCATGGGTGGCTATTTTTATCGCCAGACCCGGGCCAAGCCCGACAAGATCAAGGCGCTGATGCTGTCTGGCGTTCGTGCCCAGCTCGGCCCCGACTACGACGTCGAAACTCACTTCACGCCCCGCTACAACCCCTGG
>JAYVYH010000262.1:0-2627 GCA_043784385.1 Caulobacteraceae bacterium
TACGTGCATCTGAACCGGTTGATCGTCGAGCACGACCTCAACATGATCTACGTTATTGGCCCTGGACATGGTGGCCCAGGCTTGCTGGCAAACACCTACCTCGAAGGCTCCTACACCGAGCGCTATCCGGCCATCGAGCGTGACCGGAACGGTTTGCGCCGGTTGTTTCGCCAGTTTTCCTGGCCCAGTGGCGCGCCAAGTCACGTCTCGCCGGAAACGCCCGGCGCCATCCAGGAAGGCGGCGAACTGGGCTACTCCCTGGTCCACGCCTATGGCGCGGCGTTCGACAATCCCGATCTTGTCGTCGCTTGTGTCATCGGCGATGGCGAGGCGGAGACAGGTCCCCTAGCCGCCAGCTGGCACTCCAACAAGTTCCTCAACCCCGCGCGCGACGGGGCCGTGTTGCCGATCCTGCATCTGAACGGGTTCAAGATCGCTAACCCGACGGTCCTGGCGCGGATCGGCCATGAGGATCTCACGGCGCTGTTACAGGGCTACGGCTATCAGCCACATTTCGTCGAAGGCGACGATCCGGCGCTGATGCACCAGAGCTTGGCCCAGGCGCTCGACGCGGCCCTGGCGCGGATCGGCGAAATTCAGAAGACCGCCCGCGGGCGTGGGGCCTCGCCCGAGCGTCCGCACTGGCCGATGATTGTCTTCAAAACCCCAAAGGGCTGGACTGGACCAAAATTCGTCGACGGTGTGCCAGTCGAGGGCACTTGGCGCGCCCACCAACTTCCGATCTCGGACCTCCGGAAACCTGAACATCTCAAGCAACTTGAAAACTGGATGCTGAGCTATCGGCCGGGTGAACTGTTCGACGAGCAGGGGAAATTCCGCGAAGACCTGGCCGCCCTGGCGCCCACCGGGCATCGTCGCATGGGCTCCAACCCCCACGCCAACGGAGGTGAATTGCTGGAGCCCTTGGTGATGCCCCATTTCCGGCGCTACGCCGTCGAGATCGGCTCGCCAGGCGCGGTTGAGGCGGAGTCCACGCGCGTGCTCGGGAAATTCCTGCGCGACGTGATGAAACTCAGCCAGAACGCGCGGAACTTTCGCCTGTTCGGCCCTGACGAGACGGCTTCGAACCGGCTGGAAGCAGTTTATGAAGTCACCGGGAAGACATGGATGGCGAACATCGAAGCGGTCGATATCGACCTCAGCGCCGATGGCCGCGTCATGGAGGTGCTTAGCGAGCACCTCTGCGAAGGCTGGCTTGAGGGCTATTTGCTGACCGGCCGACACGGTCTGTTTTCCTGCTACGAGGCGTTCATCCACGTCATCGATTCGATGTTCAATCAGCACGCCAAGTGGCTGAAGCGGAGCCGGGAAATTGCTTGGCGCAAGCCCATCGCTTCGCTCAACTACCTGCTCACCTCCCATGTTTGGCGCCAGGATCACAACGGCTTTTCCCATCAGGACCCTGGTTTTATGGATCTGGTGGCGAATAAGAAATCCAACGTCATCAGGATCTATCTGCCGCCCGACGCCAATTGCCTGCTGTCGGTTGCCGACCACTGCCTGCGTAGCCGCGACTACGTCAACCTGATCATCGCCGGCAAGCAGCCGGAGTTGCAGTGGCTTGATATCGACTCCGCGGTCCGCCACTGCGAGGCCGGCGCGGGTGTCTGGGAATGGGCCAGCAACGACGGTGGCGATCCCGACGTCGTCATGGCCTGCGCTGGCGATGTGCCGACCCTTGAGACGTTGGCCGCTGTCACGCTGCTGCGCGCCGAGATCCCCGACATTCGCATCAGGGTCGTGAATGTGGTCGATCTAATGGTGCTCGAACCCTGGTCCGAACATCCCCATGGCCTACGGGACGAGGACTTCGATGAGATGTTCACGACTGACAAACCGGTGATCTTCGCCTTTCACGGCTATCCCGCGATGATCCACAAGCTCACCTATCGGCGGCGCAACCATGCCAATATTCATGTGCGGGGTTTCAAAGAGGAGGGCACTACCACCACACCCTTCGACATGGTCGTGCTCAACAACCTCGACCGCTATCAACTGACGCTCGACGCCATCAGGCGCATTCCGCGCCTCGCCGACCAGGTCGGCCGGGCCACCAACCGCTACTGGGCCACCATGGAACGCCACAAGCTCTATATCAGCGAGCACGGCCGCGACCTGCCGGAGGTCAGCGACTGGCGCTGGACAGCGTGATTGTTCTGGCGCTCAACAGTGGCTCGTCGTCGCTGAAATTCGGACTGTATCGGGTCACAGCTTCCTCGGCTGAGATGCTGATCTCCGGCCAAATCGAGGAGATCCGACAGATCGGGGAGTGTCTAGCCAACCACGACCTGCCTGCGCCAACCGCGATCGGACACCGCATAGTCCATGGCGGACCCCGGCTCCGACACCACTGTCTGATCGACCAAAGCGTCTTGCGCGAGCTGAAAGCGGCCACCGCCTACGCGCCGCTACATTTGCCGGCGGCGCTATCGGTGATCCGCTTCGCGCGGGAGCATTTCCCCGAGGCCGCGCAGGTGGCCTGCTTCGACACCGCGTTTCATGCCGACCTGCCGGAGGTCGCGCGGACCCTGCCGATCGCCAAGGCCTTACGGGCCGATGGCATACAACGCTATGGTTTTCACGGCCTATCGTGCGAGTCGATCGTC
>JAYVYH010000263.1:0-3570 GCA_043784385.1 Caulobacteraceae bacterium
TGACGGGTCGAAATTGAGGGTCTTCAGCACCTCGTCGAACGGCGCGAGCATCTCCAGAAGGTCGTCCGGCTTGGCCACCGTAACCCACCTCTGCCGGCCACTGGCTTCGCCAGCCGACCCCGGAACCACGTCCAGACTGGTGGGCTGGGGCATCATCTTTACCCTCATTAGGAACCTCCCTACGGCCGGGGCTGGAACGCGTGACGCGATGGGCTGGGCGTATACCGAGATGACAATGCTTAAATGCGCTATAAATTCAACCTGATATCTGTGGACACCGATTTTACGGCGCGCCATTTGCCCCCAATGCTCTTCACGCGGCAAAACCTCGAACAACTCGGTTTTGCCGGCTGGCTCCCGTTCGCCGAGGTCAGGTCCAGCCTATGTCCGGCCACCGCGGGCGTCTGTGTCGTGACCTGCAGCGGCGACACACCGAGAGAATTCGCCGGCAAGAGCCGTGGCGGCTGGTTCAAAGGCCAGGATCCCACCGTACCGCCGGCCGTGTTGGCCGCCAACTGGGTCGATGACGCCGAAGTCGTCTACATCGGCATGTCCGGACAGTTGCGACGCGCCCTCCGGCTGTTTGCCGACTTTGGCGCTGGAGAGCCGATCAGTCGCTGGGGGGGCCGCCTGATCTGGCAACTGCCCGATGTGTCAAAACTTTTGGTCGCCTGGAAGGAGATGCCTGGACAGGCGCCAGAGGAGGTCAAGGCGAAACTCCTCGGGTTGTTCCGGCAAACCTATGGCCGGCCGCCGTTCGCCAACGATCCCGACCTGCTCGGGCGTTGATCGGGCGCGGCTTACGCCGCCTCGTCGATCTTCCCGAACGCTTCTCTCACCGCCCGCATCGCCTCTACCGCCCGGGGAATGCCGGCGTACAGCGACAGGTGCGAAACGATCTCTTCGATCTCCACGCGGGTCAGGCCGTGGCGCAAGCCGGCGGGGGCGTGAACCGCCAGTTCGGCGACCGCGCCCAGGGACACCAGGATGGCGATGACGACGATCGAGCGGTCGCGCCGGGAAAGCTGCGGCCGACACCAGATCTCGCCGAACGCCCAGCGGTAGGCCACGACCCCGACCTCGCCAAGCATGGCCTCCATGCGCGCCAGACCTTCGGCCGGGTCCAACGGGCTTGACCAGCCGGCGATGGTGGCCAGCACCTCGGCCCCATCGCGGTCGCGTTCCTCGTCCGACTTTGGGGCCGAAGCGGTGCGAGCCGGCAGCGCCTCCTCGCCCGAAGCTGCCAGCAGGGCCGCGTCGATGCGCCGGCTGGAAGCCATGGCGGCCGGGTAACCGGCATAGGCGGCGACGTGCAAAAGAACCTCCCTGATCTCCTCGGGAGTGAGGCCGTTGCGCAGGCCGTTACCGGTGTGCGCCTCAAGTTCCTCGTCGCGAGCCTGGGCGGCCAGCACCGAGATCACCAGCAGCGAGCGGTCGCGCCGGTTCAGTTGCGGGCGCGACCACATGGCCCCGACCACGTCGAAGGCCATGCTGCCCAGCGGACCCATGCGGCGGGTGAAGCTCTCGGAAATCCGCTCCGGCTTGACGCCGGGCGCGAAGGCCTTGAAGGTCACCGCCGCGCTGGCGTGGCGTTCCGCGTGACTCTTGGATTCGGCCATCGTTTTCTCCGTAAAACTTCCACCCAATTCTGGCGGCAGACTACGCCGTGCTACTCGAAGGCGGCGAACAGTTCGGCGACGGCCTTGGCCTGTCCGCCAGTGGTGGACGAGGGGACGATGATCGGCGTGGAGATGCCGGCGTCGAACCACGCCTCGATGCCGTCGCGCACCTTGGTCGGCGAGCCGAACAGGGTGTTGTCGGCCAGCCAGCGGTCGGTCATCAGGCCGGGCACGCGGTCGAAGTCCTTGGCCTCGATCGCCGCCTCGATCGCCGTCATCTCTTCGAGATAGCCGGCTTCCTTCCAGTAGTTGCGATAGTTCGGCAGCCGGCAGTACATCGTCAGGGTCTTTTTCAGCACCGCCTTGGCCGCCGCCTCGTCGGCGTCGATCACGGTCGGGGCCATGTCGCCGAGGAAGAAGCCGGCCTTGCGCTTGGCCTCGGGGATCAGCTTCAGCTGTGTCGACATGTAGCTGCGGCTGCCGTTGGCCCAGACCGCGCCGTCGCCGATCTCGCCGGCCAGACCCAGCATCTTGCTTCGCAACGTGGCCAGCACGATCGGCGGCAGTGGACCGGTGGTCGGCTCGGCGGCGCGCATCGCGGCGACATAGGCGCGCATATCGCCCAGCGGCTTGCCCACCGTCACGCCGTGCGCCGCATGGGAAGGGGCGTGGCTGACGCCGATGCCCAGGCGGAATCGCCCGCCGCTGATCTCGTGAATGAAGGCCGCGCCCCGGGCCATCTCGGCCGGCAGCCGGTAGTAGATCGGCTGGATCGTCGTCCCCATGGAGATGGTGTGGGTGGCCTGGGCGATCGCCTGGCACAGCCCCACGCAGTCGCCCGCCCCGGCCGTCGCGCAATAGATGCCGGCGAAACCTCGCGTCTCGGCCTCCTTGGCGAACTCAAGCACCTGCAGGCGGCGGCCGGGAGAGGCTGCGAGGTGAATTGCGGGCATGCGGGGCATGGGTGGTTTCCTCCCGGAGCGCGGGCGTCCTCGCCCGCAAAACTATCTTCGAAATCTCGCCTTGCGGGCGAGGACGCTCGCGTCCCAGAAATTTTTTGATCCGCGTCGCTACAGTTGCTCGACTTCGGCCCCTGGTTCGAGCACCACGACCGGGATTTCGCGGTCGGTTTTGGCCTGGTAGGCGTTGTAGGGCGGGAAGACGCCGGCCATCATCTTGAACAGCCGCTCGCGTTCCGCGCCCGTCGCAGTGCTCGCGTTGCCTCTATATTTCTTGGCGCCGACCTGGAAGCCCACCTCTGGGTTTTCGGCGAGGTTCAGATACCAGGCCGGATGCTTCGGCGCCCCGCCTTTCGATGCGACGATCACGAAGTTGTCGCCGTCCTGGCCATAGATCAGAGGGAGCAGCTTGGCTTCGCCGCTTTTCCGTCCGGTGGTCTTCAGGATCAGACAGGGTGTTTCCGCGGAGGCGCCCACGCGGCTGAAGTCCACAATGTGGCCCTCGGCCCCGTTCGTGCGTTGGTAGAGTTCCAGATGGGCTTCGGTCCAGTTCGCCCCGCCGACCTCGATCTTCGTGGACATGCCTTCGTCTCCCGCATTGTTCAGCGTTTCCCACGACATCTTAGCCCTTCCGCGGCTTCGCGGCGAACGGTTCCGTGGCTAGGCTCTAGGGCCGTAGCCGGCTTGTCCCCTTGAGCCTCGCTTTTAAGGTCCGGGGCGCCTCAAGAGGAGATCGCAGATGAAAACCGTCATGTCCAACCAGAAGGGAGAGTCAGACCACCACAAGGACATGAGCAACAATGCAATTGTCCGTCATGGGAGCGCCAGCGCGCGCTGACGCCGCTAAAACCGCTTCACCCCGGCTTCACCGCTCCAGGCGGTGGCGCAAATTCCTATCGTATTATCGGCCCCACCTTGGGTGGCCAGCTGATGTCACAGCTTTCCAACGACCTATTCTCTCTGGCCGAGCTCTACCACCACGGTCCGGAGGA
>JAYVYH010000264.1:0-1633 GCA_043784385.1 Caulobacteraceae bacterium
GCCTGATTCCCGGCGCGTTTGGTTCGAGTGCGATATCCGCTTGATCCTCATGCCACTGGAGCATCTAGGCTGGATTGATGTCTTCGTCCGAATCCTCAGACTGCGGCTGCCACGTGGACGCCGCCGACAGCGAAGCCCAACGCCGCGTGCTGCGGATCGCCCTTGCCCTCAATGCCATCATGTTTGGGGTGGGCATGGCCGCCGGGCTGGTCGGCCGGTCAAGCGGCCTGGTGGCGGACTCCCTCGACATGCTCGCGGACGCCTCAGCCTACGCGATCGCGCTCCTGGCCGTCAGCCGCAGCGTTCGGTTCAAGGCCGGCGCCGCGCGGGCCAGCGGTGTTCTCCTGACAGTGCTGGGCTTCGGTGTCCTGGCGGACGTTGCACGACGCGGATGGCTGGGATCGGACCCCGAGGGCGGCATCATGGTCGCCGTGGCGTTGGTCTCGCTGGCGGTGAACGCGACCGTGCTGCGAATGCTCGGCCGCGTGCGAGGCCAGGGCGTGCACCTCAACGCCACCTGGATCTTCACCCGCGTCGATGTGATCGCCAATCTCGGCGTAATCGTCTCCGGCCTGATCGTGCTCCTGACCCCATTCCGCTATGCGGACCTGATCGTCGGCGCGGCCATCGGCCTCTATGTCGTCAAGGAGGGTATCGAGATCCTGCGCAGTGCGTCGGAGGTCAAGAACGATACAGAACGGGCTTCGTCGCCACTCCCCGGCGCGTGATTGCCCAGCCGGCACGGCGGACCGTCCGGTAGCCGCCTCAGGAGTCGGGACGGCCGTAACGGACGACCTCGACTTTTTCGAAGGTCGCCAACCCGATCCCGGCAAGGTCAGAGAGCGCCGCCAGAAATGCGCGCAGCTTGTCCTCTTCGTCCACCAGTTCGACCACCATCGGCAGGTTGTCGCTCAAGTCGAAAGGCCGGTGGGCGTGAACGTGGCTCGCCTCGCCAAAACCCATGCGTCCGCGCAGCACGGTCGAGCCGGCAAGCTTGGCCTCGCGCGCTCGGGCCACGATGACCGCGAAGATGGCCTGGTCGCCGTGAAGGGCGTCCTCATCGGTGTAGATGCGGAGCAGAGTGGGTTTCGCAAACTGTTTCATGGGTCCCTCCGCAGCTTACAGCGCAACCGGATCTGGAGACACAGGCGCACCGGCTCCGTCCCGCGCTCGCCCGCTGCGGCCGAGGAGCAGGACGGAAATGGCCGGCAACACGAGAAGGGTGACGGCCGTTGCGGTCATCAGCCCCCCGATGACCACGATCGCCAAAGGCTTCTGGACCTCGGCGCCGGTGCCGTGCGCGATCGCCATGGGAATGAAGCCGATCGCGGGAACCAGTCCGGTCATCAAGACGGGCCGGACCCGTTCCATCGCACCCTCGTAGATCGCCGTCGCAGGTTCGCGGCCAGCCGCGATCCGTTCGCGGATGCTGGTCATCACCACCAAGCCGTTCAGGACGGCGACGCCGGCAAGCACGATAAAGCCGACGGCAGCTGAGACCGAAAACGAGATCCCCGAGAACAAGAGGGCGAATACGCCGCCGGAGAGTCCAAGGGGGATGGCTGCGAACACGGCCGCGGCCGCGCGCAGTCCGCCGAGCGCCATGAAGAGAATGAGGAAGATCGCCGCAAAG
>JAYVYH010000265.1:0-16785 GCA_043784385.1 Caulobacteraceae bacterium
GCGGCATCACGACATGGGCGGCGACGAAATGCACCACCTCCATGGCCACGAAGATCACCAGCGGCTTCCAGATCGCATCCAGTTCAATCAGCCCGAACATTGTCGGCAGCATCACCGCGATAGCGACCCCGATCACCGGGATATAGTTGGTCACAAAGATCAGGAACGCCCAGAACAGCACGTGGGACAGGCCCATACCCCACATGATCAGCGCCGATCCGGCGGCGACCATCACCCCCACGAGGGTTTGAAGCCAGATATACCCCTCAACGCCATGTTGGATGCGGCCCATGATCAACACCGCCTCGGCGTGCCGGCCCGCCTCGAACAACTCCGCAAGCTTGCTCCCGAAACCAGCCCTCGAGGCCAGCAGAAAACCCAGGTAGATCAGGACAAGCACCGCCTTTTCCGCCACATCGCCGGCGGCGGCGGCGATCCCGGCAACGTAATGGCCGGGATTGAGTTGGTGGAAGAGCTGATCAATGGTCGGCGCGGCTTGAAGCCCAAGCTTGTCTGCGCCCATCTTGATAAGCACGTCGAGCCGTGTCGCGTAGCTGCCCGATTCACTGACAATCTGGGCGCCGTTCTCAGCGATCAACCAGATCGATAACCCGAAGAGGGTGACTACTACGGTGATCGCCGCCGGCAGGATGGCTTTGTCTGGGAGGCGCGTCCGCTCGGTCAGGGCGCGTTCGAGACCCCCGATCACCAGGAACAGAAACACCGCCAGGATGAATGGCGTCAGTACGTGACGTAGCGCCCACATGGCGAAAGTCGACAAGATCACCACGATAATGGCGACCCCAACATTGAGGAACCGCGGCGCGTCGCGATGCGACGTCTTGGGAGGATCGGAAGCCATGGCGGCCATCCCTAGCTGAAAAACACCGCCGCCCGAAGACAGCTCGTGTGGCGTCTTCAATGCGAACGGGCCGCATTGCTGCTCCACGGCCAATCGGCTAAAAGCGCGCGCCGCCCCGGTCGCGACGCGCGCCGGCCCCGATGACGCGAACATTCCTGGATTGATGACATGGCCACGACCGCCCAGCCCGACAACGCCCAGCTCTCCGGCAATGTGTTGTTCTATTCGAGGCCAGAGCCTCTCAGCAATGAAACCCATGGCAAGATCGGGCTCCGCCGGATCGATCGGCCCTTCGCCTTTGCGGCGGGCGCTCAGGCGGTTCCGCTGACGGTGACCGAATTTGGCGTGGCCTCGCTCTCCTACCCGATCATCTTCGCTGGCGACCGCAAGCAGCCGCTAGCCGTCATGGGCATTACCGGCGAATCCAACATGTTTATCCAGGCCAACGGATATTTTGAGGTCGGTGTCTACGTGCCGGCCTATATCCGCCGCTATCCGTTCGTCCTGGCCAATGACGAGGCGCGGGAGCAAATGGTGGTCTGCATAGATCGCGCGGCGGCGATGCTGGGCGACCTGCCGGACCTGCCGTTGTTCGATCCCGCTGGCCAGCCGACCGATTACACCAAGAACTGCATCCAGTTCTGCAATGACTATGAGACCGAGATTCGCCGCACCGAATCTTTCGTGGCTCTCTTGATAGAGTACGACCTCCTGGACACCCGCAAGACCACCTATACGCCGACCAACCCTGACGGGAACCAAGGTCCGCCGCAGGAAATCGCCGAATATTTCGCGGTGTCGGACGAACGCCTTAAGGCCCTGCCTGACGATAAGATCAGAGCCCTGCTGGACAATGGCGCGCTCAGCCAGATTTACGCGCATCTCAACTCCCTCGCCGGCTGGGACAAGCTGATCTCTATCGCCCTGGCGCGCCAGAACGCGGCGCCCGGACCGGCGAACCTGAACTAAACCCTATCTGGCGAAAACACTGCGGGTCAGGCAGGAGAACACCAGCCGTCCCGCCTCGTCGAGCAAGTCATGCTGGGCGATGACGATGCCTTTGTCTTCACCGACCGGGTCCTTGCCCATGACGGTCATCCGACCGCGAAGCAATTGGTCCACCGGAGGATTGCGAGCCCAGCGAAGAGCGTCGACTCCGACGCGCTTGGTCTGTGGCCATTTGGCGGCCGCGTCCGTGTCCAGGCGCGACCAGATGGCGAACACCATGGCGTCCGGCGCCCCTCGATCGATCGACCAGTCCGGCGCAAAGGCTTGGATGAAGGCCCGTAGCGCGCGCTCATCGACCACAGTGGCTCCGATATGGGTGACCATGCCGATCTGGAGATCATCGAACGGGGCGGGCATGAGCGACTCCAACGCGCCCAGAGTGGACGACGGAACAATTATGCGGCGGGACGCGTCTTCTAGGCAAGCGGCGGCCCTTGGTCGCAACCGCCAGTCGGCCTAGAAAGCACCCGCATGAAACACTTGGTCGCCCTGATACTGGCCGCAGCGGCGCTTGTGGTCGCCCCCGCGCGAGCGGCTCCGGTCGCCTCCGCCCACGCGACGACCGAACTGGCGGCCGAGACCGCTGGCGCCGCGCCGGGCTCGACGCTCTGGGTCGCCGTGGTTCAGACCCTCGACAAGGGCTGGCATACCTATTGGCGCAACCCCGGTGACGCTGGGGAGGCCACAGCGCTGCGCTGGACTCTGCCGACTGGCTGGCGGGCCGGTGAGATCATCTGGCCGACCCCCAAGCGGCTGCCGGTCGGACCGATCATGAACTATGGCTATGAGGGCAAGGTGGTGCTGCCAGTCCCGCTACAGGTCCCGCTGTCGGCCAAGCCCGGCGACAAGGCCACGCTTTCCGCGATAGTCGACTATCTGGTTTGCGCGGAGGTATGCGTGCCGGGGATCGCCACGGTCAGCTTGGCGGTTCCCGTGGTCGGCGGCGCGCCGGCGACCGACCCTGCGTTTGGCCCATTGATCGCCGAAACACTCGCCGCGGCGCCGAAGCCCGCTGGTCTGACGGCGACCTTCGAGACCACCGCCACAAAGGTGAAAATGGCCATCGCCGGCCCCGTACTGGCCGGCGCACCGGCCATCGACGCCTATTTCTATCCCTACGACGAGTCGCTGATCGACCACGGCAAACCCCAGACCATCGACCGAGGGGCGAGAGGGCTAACCGTCTCGATGACGGCCGGAAGCGACTTCGCCAAAGGCGCGACACCGAAGATTGCGGCGGGCGTCCTGGCCCTCGACGGCGAGGCCTATGAGGTCAGCGCCACACCCGGGCCGCCTCCGACGGGCGCGGCGGGGCTCGGCCCACCAACGGGAGCGGCCGCGCCCAGCTTCGGAGCGGATCCGGGATCGAGCTTGGTCCTGGCGCTGGGCGGCGCCTTTATGGGCGGACTCATCCTGAACCTTATGCCCTGCGTGTTCCCGATATTGTCGATGAAGGCCGCCGCGCTGGCCAGTCACGCCGCCGAACCTGGTCTGGCCCGCACCCAGGCCCTGGCTTTTCTCGCCGGGGTTCTGGTGAGTTTCCTGGGGTTGGCCGGGGCGCTGGTGGCAGCGCGCGCCGCAGGTGCGGCGGTCGGCTGGGGCTTTCAGCTTCAGTCACCATTGGCCGTGGCGCTGCTGGGTCTGGTTATGCTCGCCGCGGCGCTGAATCTATCGGGTTTGTTTGAAATCGGAACCTCGACCCAGGGAATGGGTTCGGGATTGGCATCGCGCGGCGACCTCATCGGCTCGGTGTTCACCGGCGTGCTGGCGGTGATCGTCGCAGCCCCGTGCACCGCCCCCTTCATGGGTCCGGCCCTCGGCTTCGCGCTCACCCAATCGGCGCCGGCGGCCCTGGCCATCTTCCTGGCCCTCGGCTTGGGTTTCGCGGCTCCGTTCACCCTGTTGTCCTTGAGTCCGGC
The DNA here is from genome assembly GCA_043784385.1 of Caulobacteraceae bacterium. Taxonomy (GTDB): domain Bacteria; phylum Pseudomonadota; class Alphaproteobacteria; order Caulobacterales; family Caulobacteraceae; genus Acaudatibacter. Next base: position 3,790 of record JAYVYH010000265.1, read on the forward strand.
GCTGATCCGGCGCCTGCCCAGGCCCGGAGCCTGGATGGACTTGTTCAAGAAGGCGCTGGCCTTTCCGATGTATGCCGCCGCCGCATGGCTGGTTTGGGTGCTGGCTCAGCAGACCGGACCGGATGGGCTAGCGCGAATGATGGCGGCGATGGTCGTGCTGGCCATTGCCGCCTGGCTGTTTGGCTTGGGCCAACGGCGGGGCGCGACGGGCCGGGATGGAGGCGTGATCGCCCTTTCCGCCGCCGCCACGCTGAGCTTAGCCGGCGCCATCGCCCTGGTCGCCGTGGGCGCCTATGGTCCGCCGGCCGGCGCTGCGCCGGGCGTCAAGGTTTCGGCGGGCAATCTGCCGTCGCAACCCTGGAGCGTGGAGGCCCTGAGCGCCCTGCGCGCCGCGCACAAACCGGTTCTGGTGAATTTCACTGCAGCCTGGTGTGTTACTTGCCAGGTCAATGAGCGGGTGGTGTTCTCTACCAGCGAGGTGGCTGCGGCCTTCAAGCGGTCGGGCGCGGTCTATCTGGTCGCTGACTGGACCAACCGAAACGGCGCCATCGCCAAGGCACTCGGCGAGCAGGGACGGATCGGGGTTCCACTCTATCTGTTGTATGGAGCCGACGGGGGCGAGCCCAAGGTACTTCCCCAACTGCTTACCCCCGCCCTGGTGGCGGAGGCCCTGGACCATGCCACGAAGCCGGCCGCCTGACTGCCGGACCGCCGCCTTGCGACTTGCCCCCCTGACCGCGAACCGATAAGCGCCCCCTCATGACCACCGACGCTCCACCACGGCCCAAAGCGCGGGCGCCGCGCGGGTTCCAGGATCGGCGGGCCGACGCCCTGGCGGTCGAACGCAAGATCCTGACGGCGGTATCCGGGGTTTATGAGACCTATGGATTCGAGCTGCTTGAAACCGGCGCTCTCGAACATGCCGACGCCCTGGGGAAATTCCTGCCCGACGCCGACCGTCCCAACGAGGGCGTGTTCGCCCTTCAGGACGACGACGACCAGTGGTTGGCACTGCGCTATGACTTGACCGCGCCCCTGGCCCGGTTCGTTGCCGAACAGAACGACAGCCTTTCCAAGCCTTTCCGGCGCTATGCCTTCGGGCCGGTATGGCGAAACGAGAAGCCGGGACCTGGCCGCTACCGCGAATTCCTGCAGTGCGACGCCGACACGATTGGTTCGGATAGGCCCGAAGCCGACGCCGAGATGATCGCGATGGCGGTTGAGGGCTATGGCGCGGCCGGCCTTCCATCCTCGGCGTTTACCCTTCGCATCAATAACCGAAAGCTGCTGAACGGTCTGCTGACCGCCGCCGGCGTCGGCGATCCCGGCCAGAAGCTGGCCGTGCTCCGGGCGGTGGATAAGCTGGACCGTCTGGGCGCGACAGGTGTCGCGGCCTTGCTGGGCTCAGGTCGCAAGGACGAGTCGGGCGCCTTCACCAAAGGGGCTGGGATCGCGTCGACCGCCATCGACTCCGTTCTCGCCTTTGTCGTAGCGGCGCGAGAAACGCGCGCCGCTACGCTGGATCGGCTGGCCCAGATCGTCGGGGGTTCCATGGAGGGCGACGAAGGCCTGACGGAGCTTTCGCGTATCGGCGACGCCTTGACCCGCCTTGGGGTGGCTGACTGCCAGGCGGTTTTCGACCCATCCATCGTCCGCGGCCTAGAATACTATACCGGCGCTGTCTTCGAGGCCGAGCTTTCGCTCCAGACGCCCGGAGACCATGGCGAGCCGGTCCGGTTCGGTTCGATTGGTGGCGGCGGACGATACGACGACCTCATAGCCCGATTTACCGGTCAGCGGATGCCGGCGACGGGTTTCTCCTTCGGCGTATCGCGCCTTGCCGCAGCCCTGGCGGCGGCGGGCGGCGGGCTGAAGAAGGCCCGCGGCCCCGTGGTCATCCTGGCGCTCGATGGCGCGCTGATGGGGGAATATTTCGCCTTGGCCGGAGAGCTTCGCGCCTGTGGCGTTGCGGCGGAGGTCTATTTGGGGGCGTCGGGAATGAGAGCCCAAATGAAATATGCCGACCGCCGCCTTTCGCCGGCCGCGGTGATCATGGGTGGCGACGAAATGGCCGCCGGAACCGTCACCATCAAGGACCTCGACCTTGGCCGAAGCCTCGCCGGTTCCGTCACCGACAATCGGACCTGGCGCGATGACCGACCTGGGCAGATCACAGTGCCACGCGCCGATTGGCTGGCGCGCGTGCGGCGTATCGTCGAGGCGGTGGAGTGAGGCTGGAGCCCCCCATCCCATCGGAAGTGTTAGCCGCGATCCAGGCGCCATTCCTTGAGACGCCGGCCCATCTGTTCGACGCGCCGGTCCTCCAGCCGCTGGGTCAATTGCTGGATCTGGCGGGGGAGACCCTCCGCGAGCGGCTATTCGTGGTCCAGGGCGACGGGCCGGAGGCCTGTCTGAGAACGGATTTCACCTTGCCGGCCCTGCGCGCGCATCTCGAGAGCGGCCGGGCGGAAGGACGCTACTTCTATAGCGGTCACGCATTCCGTGTAGCCCCCCGGGGCACCCTGCGGTCGGAAGAATTTCCCCAGATTGGGGTCGAAGTCTTCGAGGCCGGTGATGACGCTCTGGCTGACGCGGAGATGGCGGCCGTCGCCTGGCGATCGGCGATTGCCGGAGGGCGGTGCGACCTGACCTTGCTGCTTGGCGACGTGGGGCTGTTTGGAGTTTTCGTCGACGCCCTGACGGTGGCTCCACCGCTGGCGCTGCGCCTCAAGCGATTGCTTTCGACGCCGCGCCGTCTTCGCGCCGAGCTTAGCGGCGCTATCGCCGGGTCGGGAGAAACCCCTGGGGCGGCCGGGCGGCTGGCTGGCCTTTTAGCGGGTCTTTCAGAGACAGAGGCCGCCGGCGTCCTTGAGGAGATCTGGACCCTGGCCGGAATTGATCCCGTAGGAGGCCGTTCGGCCGCGGAAATCGTTCACCGCCTGGCCGAACGTGCGGCCCTGGCCGCGTCCACCCGGCTGAGCCCGGAGCAGGCTGATCTGGTGCGCCGCTTCCTAGCTATTGCGGGCGATCCGGCGGAATCGCTCGCGGCGGTGACGCGCCTCGTTCGGACTACGTCGCCAAACCTCGAGGCCGCGCGAACGGCCTGGGATCGCCGGGTCGCCGCCCTGATCGACGCCGGTGTTCCATCCGGGTCCATGCGGTTTTCCGCGGCGTTTGGCCGCGCCTTTGGTTACTACGACGGCGTGCTGTTTGAAGTGCATAGCGAGGCTCTCGGAGACGATCGGCCTGTGGCGGCCGGCGGGCGCTATGACAGTCTTCCAGCCAGACTGGGGACATCACTGCCGACAGGAGCGGTAGGTTGCATGGTTCGACCTGGCCGGGCCTGGGTGGGGGCTGGCGAATGACGGAGCCGTTGGTCATCGCCATTCCTTCAAAGGGCCGGCTGAAGGAACAGGTGGATAGTTGGCTAACCGATTGCGGCCTTACGTTGAGGACAGCCGGCGGTGTTCGCGGATATTCCGCCACCCTCGATGGCTTCAACGATGTTCAGGTCCGATTGGCGTCCGCCTCCGATATCGCATCTGACCTCAATACAGGTGAGATTCATCTTGGCGTCACCGGTGAGGATCTGCTCCGGGAATCCGGCGATGGGGTCGAGACCGGCGTCATGCTGCTCGCGGCCCTGGGGTTCGGACGAGCCGATCTCGTGGTGGCGGCGCCGAAGAGCTGGGTCGACGTGGAAACCATGGCCGATATTGACGATGTCGCGCATCTATATCTGGCGCGGACCGGCCGCAGGTTGAGAGTGGCCACGAAATATCTGACCCAGACCCGGCTCTTTTTCGCCAAACACGGCATAGCCGACTACCGCTTGGCAGAGTCTGGCGGAGCGACGGAGGGCGCGCCGGCGGCCGGGACCGCCGAACTGGTGGTGGATATCACCACGACGGGAGCCACGCTGGCGGCCAATGGCCTGAAAATCCTGTCCGATGGACTGATCCTCAAGAGCCAGACGCATCTCGCCGCGGGGCTGAGCGCGCGATGGCAGGCGAGCCATTTGGAAACCTGCCGCCGCTTGCTGACAATTTTCGACGCCCGCGCGCGGGGCAAGACCCTGGCCAGCCTGACCTGGCCGTCAGGCCAAGATACCGAAGCCAGGGCCGCCTTGGTGGGGGCCGTGGGGCCCGGGTATCTTGCCCGCACCAACGGCGCCCTGATCGAACGGTCTAAACTGTTCGAAACAGCCAACGCACTAACGGCCGCCGGTATCGGTCCGGTAACGGTCGAAGGGCCCGCCTTCGTGTTCGAAGCTGCGTGTCCCGCCGCCGACCGCCTGGACACGGCAGTGAACCAACAGGCACGAAAAGGGTAAACTCGTTCACCCGACCGGGATCGCTATCACATTTCGTTGCGTCCGGTTTCAAATTTCCGTTGACTTGGGGATGAAATGACCTATCCCTCTTAGCGTGAGACGTGAAAGGCTGTTCTTACAAAGCCGATGTCTCCAGCGTTTCGAGGAGGGAACGCCCATACGGACCGCGACCGATACAGACCTATAAAGCTCGCCACGGCGCCGTCCGCGGCGAGTTTTTTCGTCTATAAAGGCTGAATGTCTAGGATCACCGACTATAAGAGCGAACTGCGCGAACTGCAGATCGGTCTGGTACGACACCAGATCTGGGCCATGGCCGAGGGCGCAAAGGCCCTGGTCATTCTCGAAGGCCGCGACGGGGCGGGCAAGGACGGGGCGATTGCGAGGATAACCGAGCACCTGGCCCCAAGAAATACGAGGGTAGTGTCACTCCCCAAGCCCTCCGACCGCGAGCACTCCGAATGGTATTTCCAGCGCTATGTCAGATGGCTGCCCGCGGCCGGCGAATTGGTGATCTTCAACCGTTCTTGGTACAACCGCGCCGGCGTCGAACCTGTAATGGGCTTCTGCACGCCAACCGAACATGAACAGTTCCTGCGTGAGGTCGCGGGTTTCGAAGCCATGGTGCAGGGCGCCGGCATCAAGCTTGTCAAAGTCTGGCTCGACATCACTAAACACGAGCAAGCATCGAGACTTCGCGCCCGTCAGGAAGACCCGATCAAGCGTCTAAAGATAAGCGACCTGGACACTGTCGCCCAACGCAAGTGGAAAGCCTATTCCACAGCCCGCGACGAAATGCTTTCGCGCACCCATACGGACCTGACTCCCTGGGCCTGCGTGCGCGCCAATCACAAGCGGGCTACTAGACTGAACGTAATCCGCCTTCTGCTTCAGGCTCTGTCGCCGGCCGAAATCCGGACCGATTTCGCCCCTCCGGATCCCAGCGTCGCCTTCCCGTTCGAGACGACGGCGCTAGTCGACGGACGACTGGCCAAATAGCTTCGCCAACGGCATATGCCAAGCTGCTGGCGAAGAGTGGTCTCTACCAATAGCTATGCCTATCAAAGTAGAGGCGGACGCTGGCGCCAACGCGCCAGGAACGCTTCCCTAGACGCCGGGCAGGATACGTGGTGTGGGGTGTGCGTTCGGCTTTTGTGAATTCGACGGCGCTGATTTCATCATCTTTAACACTTTCAACAGGCTAGCGTTACGGAACAACAGATTGCCTTGACCGTCTTCAGTGACCATTTGCGAATCGGTGATTTTCGTTTCCATGGTTATATCCTAAACTCCGTAAATGTTTAAATTTCGAGAGAAATCACGCTTTTCTGACATAACTTAACAATTTGATTGTTACCATTATCCTCGATCTCGTCAATCATAATATCCCGCAACCGGTCAAGGGCCGCAGGCGCTGGCTGGTAGGCAGAGTCTAGCGGAACCGATAGACGCAATATCCGCTCGCCCTCAACATAGATCAGTCCATGGCGACTCAATTCGTTGATCACCAGCGGCAGATGCTCTCGCTCCGTCCCGTCCAATACGAGTTGGTCAAACGAGACAATACCATCCGACTGAGTGATGACCTTCCGGTATGTCCCCTTAAGAGAGAAGGCTTTGGTCGCGCCTTCATACCGCGTATCAAATATAACGAACCTCGAATCATCTTCTATGTGCGCCAACAAACTTTCCCCTGCGTCTTGGCGCCACCGATCGATGGCGACTCTAAGCTCCAACGTATATTCTGCGATTGACTCATCGCCGGCGAAACTACCTGTAAAATAATAGGCCATGTCCACCCGGGCCGACGAGGACACCCCTCGATAAACGTAGTCATAGGCGGGAAACGGCTGGAGATTGACCACGCCAAACGACGCAGGGCTTGAGACGTAAGGGCTGAATCTATCGAAACGCAGCCTTCCAAAACCGCTGGGCGGTTCCAAATGTGACAGTGCGGCCATTCGCCGCGCCATCTCGTTATAGGCAGACGGCCTTTCTCCTGGAAAACCAAATATCAAATTCCATAACGGCGTAATTGCAAGCTCTTTGCACCATTTTAACAATTGTATATTCTGTATTCCCGAAACCCCTTTTCGCATTAATTTCAATATATCGGTATCTAAATTCTCTATTCCCGGTTGAATTTCGCTTAATCCAGCTTTTTTATAGACAATTAGCTGCTCTTTACGCAAATTTGCCTTGGTTTCATAAAATAACGATAAATCCATATTTAACTCTACTAATTTTGGTAAAAATTCATCAAAATATTGATATGGTATAATGTTGTCGGCAGCGGACAAATTGCGAGTTTTATCGCCATATTTTTCCAGAAGATATTGTATTTCTTCGATGGCCCGGCCAGGTGATTTATATCGAAACGCCATCGTAGTGCCATTTAAACCGCAAAACGTGCAGTGGTTCTTTTGCCCCCACCAGCACCCGCGCGATGTTTCGAAAATCACGCGAGCCGGCGGCCTGTCGTCCTCTCCACGGCGATCGTGCTGTGCGAAGAAGTCATCGAAGTCAGGGAAAGGCAGCCGGTTCATGTCCACCGTCTGCTCGGGTTCGGGGACGACATCCGGCTCGCCATCGACGCAACCCTGGAAGTGATCGCGGGTTACAATGTTGTTCGCCGTCGTTGGACGCCCCTCCAGGACCTCCCGAACATAGGTCGGAAACGCCGTGTCGCCCTCGCCGACACAGACCGCGTCGATGAACGCGAAGGACTTCATGGTCGCCAAGCCCATCGGCCCCTCACAGTTCGCCCCTCCGAAGACGATGTGAAGGTGGGGGAATTGCGCCTTGAGACGCTTGGCGAGCGTCAGGGACGCCACATGTTGCTGGAAGACGGAGGTAAATCCGACGATCCTGATCGTGTTCCAGTCGTGTAGCTTGATACAGTCTCCAAGAAACGCCTCGACCCGGGACCGGCAAAGCCGAGCATGAGCCCAAGCCTCCGCCAGTTTCTCAGGTGACGTGTTTTTCAGGTGGGCCGGATGCCCACCCAGAATGACATCCTGATAGTAGCTATCGTCCTTTGATGCAGATGGCCCCCAGAGCGCCTCGGCGAATATCCATTCTCCGATCAAATCGGTGTTGTGCGGCGCACCGTTGGACGGTGTAGCGTAGACCGTTTCGCCGACAAGATCGGCAAAGCTGGCGTTGAAATAGATGACCCGGCTGGTAATACCTACTGCCGTAAGGGCCGATTTGAGAAGGCCAAGGCCAAGCGAAGGCCATGACGTCACGGCGAACGGCATCTGAATTAGCGCGACGTCAAATCCGTCGTCCAGATCTTGGTTCAAAGCTATGCCTCTATGGTCCGCCCAGCCGGGCACGGCCCCCGTCGCGAAAGGAGAACAGCGTCGGCGCCGAAAACCTTAAATGTCAACAATTGTTCCGCGACGGGTTGTCGCCCGCGTGTTTCCCCCTCGAGTGGTCTTAAGGGACGGGCGGAGAGACGGACTCAGAGAGGAAATTGCATAAATGGGCGTCGATCTGATCGAAAGAACTCTGGAGATCGTGGGTGAGCGGGGCGAGGATCTAACCTCGCGGGTCTACCTGCGCCTCTTCGCCGCACACCCGGAAATGGAAGCCCTCTTCATCCGCGACACCAATGGCTCGGTCAGGGGCGAGATGCTTGCCCGGGTATTCGAGATGATCCTCGATTTCATCGACCGCCGCGCCTACGCCGCTCAGATGATCCAATGCGAGGTGGTCACCCATCAGGGCTATGGCGTGCCTCCTGAAGTGTTCGGAATCTTTTTCTCAACGGTCGCCGACGCGCTCAAGGAGAGTCTCGGCGCTGGCTGGACGGCGGACGTGGACACGGCGTGGCGGGACCTGTTGGGGGAAATGGTCTGGTTTTCCACCCATCCGGACCAGACTATCGGGGCCAGAGTTGGCTGAAGTCTCGCTATCCGGCCTGCAGGCCCGGCGGATCGCGATCAAAGCTCAGGGCTTCGGTCGTGAGCGACCGGCCGCGGAACCGGATCGGCAAGTCATGCAGCGTGTCATCAAGGCTCTCGGCGTGGTGCAGATGGACTCGGTCAACGTCCTTGTCCGCAGCCACTATCTGCCTCTGTTTTCGAGGCTGGGTCCCTATCAGCGAAAGCTGCTGGAAGCCCAGGCCCTGGGGAACAAAACCTTCGCTGTTCGAATATTGGGGTCATGAGGCGTCGCTTATGCCCCTGGCGATGCAACCCCTGTTCCGCTGGCGAATGGCCCGAGCAAGGGCGGGCGAGACCTGGACCGGCCTTGCCATCTTTCGTAGGGACCAATCGGATTTCATCGACGCCGTCCTGAAACGCATCGAACGCGACGGACCGGTGACGGGAGGCGATTTCGCCGAAGCGCCGCACGCGGTCGGCTGGTGGAACTGGAGCCGCGGCAAGCGCGCGCTGGAGTGGTTGTTCTGGGCCGGATTGATCACCACCCGGACCCGCCGGGGATTTGAGCGGGTCTACGACCTGACTGAGCGGGTCATCCCGCGGGCGGTGCTCGACGCGCCGACGCCGACCGAGCCCGAAGCTCATCGCGCGTTGCTGCTCATCGCCGCCAGGGCTTTGGGCGTCGCGACCGCCGGCGACCTGAGGGACTACTTTCGTATGCCGGCCGCGGGAATCCGCGACCGAGTGAACGAGTTGGTCGAAGGCGGCGGCCTCACTCGCGTGTCGGTGCAAGGTTGGAAGCAACCCGCCTATTTAGCCGCGAAGGCCGGCTCAAGATCGAAATTAGACGCAGCGGTGCTTCTGTCGCCGTTCGACAATCTGATCTGGCGGCGCGAGAGGGCCGAAAGACTATTTGGGACCAGAATCCGACTGGAAATCTACACCCCAGCCCACAAACGCGAGCATGGTTACTACGTGTTGCCTGTCCTGCTCGGCGATAGGATCGTCGCACGCGTTGACCTCAAGGCGGATCGAAAGGCGGGTCGGCTGCGGGTCCAGGCGGCTCATCTGGAACAAGGTGTGGATGCGGATGAGGCGACCCCGGCGCTCGGCGCCGAGCTTCTGACCATGAGCCGTTGGCTTGGACTGGGCGGCATTGAAGTGGCGGCAGGTGGCAATATGTCGCAAGCGCTCGCGACCCTGCTCGCGCGGGAGCGCTGAAATGTCGCCCCGATGTCGGCCGTGGAAAGTACGGCATTGGCCAAATCCCGCCAGTGTGCAATTTTTCCCCAACTTCAGATGCTTGGTGTCCTGGTTTGACCGTCGAAGCTCATGATTAGCTCAAAAATCCCATGCGCCGCCGACGTCCGAACCTTGGCGTCAATGCGAAATATCCGTTAGACTGCCTTAGGATTTTTGACTAAACGTGACATTGTAGAACCTTGCGTTTCGATCGACACTCAAGGTCAACCGTTGTGAGTGGGTTTCGCGTACGGATCGGGCTTCTTGGTTGGATCGAACGAGGATTATTTCTGAGTTCCCCTTGAAGGCTGGCTTTGAAATTCAAAGCCTATGGGGTCGGCTCGGAAGGTGTGCTGACAAGTGGGCAGGCAAGTTCGCTGCCTGGGAACAAAGAAACGCGGGACGCTGAATGCGCAAAATAGCAATTGTTGAAGACGATGCCGCCGAACTTGGTCGGCTGACCGAGATTCTGGCCGCTCATGGGCGATGCGTCGTGTTCGGCGACGGCGAGTCCTTTCTTCGCGCTTTGCACCGAGACACTTTTGACTTGGCCTGCATCGACTGGAATCTCCCGGAAATGACCGGTGTGGAACTGGTCGAGCGCATAAGGAGCGGTGGCCAAGCGCCCACCCTTCCCATCGTCCTGATCACGGCCCGAAGTTCCGATGAGGATGTCGTGGCGGGATTGGTTTCGGGCGCAGACGACTATGTCACCAAGCCTGTCCGCGCGGTGGTGCTCGGCGCCAGGATTGAGACGCTCCTCCGGCGGCTGGCTCCGGCTATGACAGATCGGATTGAGACCTATGGCGAATTCAGTTTTGATCGCTCGACGGAAACAGTCACCAGGGGCGATGAATCGAGTGTGCTGACCGCCAAGGAATTCAACTTGGCGTTGCTGTTTTTCCGCAACCTGCAACGCCCATTGGCGCGGACCTACTTGATGGAAGAGGTTTGGGGCGCCACTGCGACCGCCTCGTCCCGCACTCTCGACACCCATGTGTGCCGGCTGAAGACAAAGCTCGGGCTGACCCCGGCCAGTGGATACAATTTCACTCCAGTCTATGGGTTCGGTTACCGTCTGGAAAAAGCCGCGCCGGCGATGGCCGAGATGGCCACTAGCTGAAACGACCCGTCAATGTAGGGCGCTACGGTGGCGGACATCGCGGCGGACGAAGGCCCCGCAGTTAGATCAGTTTTCCCGACGCGCAGTCGGCTTGTCCTTGAATGGCTAGGCCTAACCATAGCCGCCTCCGCTTTGGTGGCCATCTTGCTTTTGACCGGAGCGACGGCGCGCCTTGACAACGGCATCTATGATTTCGCGCTTAAGCTACACCAGCGGCCGGCGCCGGCGGATATCGTCATTGTCGGTTTCGACGACCAGACCATGCGCAAGCAAGGCGAGTGGCCATGGCCGCGTCAATTTCACGCCTCGATCCTTTCGAAAATAGCGCGCGACAGGCCCAGATCCATCATCTTCGAAGTCCTGCTGGCGATGAAGGGCTCCGCATCGGGGAACAAGGCCCTTCTCGAAGTCATGCGGCGGGCTCCGATCTTCCTTCCAGAACTGCTTGACGAACGAGGGCCAGGCGCTGGCGGTTATTTGACCAGCCCTACAGGCGAGCTCGCGGGGGCGGCCGCGGGATTGGGGCGGAGCAATCCCACTCCGGACAGCGATGGGATCGTTCGACGGGCCGTTCTACTCTCCCAGGTCCAGGGCAAGCCGCTACCGCATCTGATGGTGTCGGCCGCCGGCGATAAGACGGTGAACCGGATTGCGCGAGAAAACACTTCTCAAGCCTACCCGCGCGGCGCCATCCCACCTCCCGACGAAGCCCTTATTCCCTATGCTGGACCCCCCGGTCGCTATGCTCATATCTCCGCGCTGGATGTTATTGATAACAAGGTCGCGCCTGGCTTTTTCCGAAATAAATTTGTCCTGGTAGGAGGGACCGCGCCGGGACTTCTCGATAACTACCCAACACCACTATCCGGCGTTGCGGGCATGCCCAATGTCGAGATTGATGCGAATATACTAGACGCCGTGCTTCGCGGATTGCTGGTCCGCGCGGCGCCCCTGCCCGCTCAACTTGCCTTGTCGTTGGGTTCTTTGTGGGTGTTTTGCTACGGAATTCTAAGGCTTAAACCTCACCACCTGGTCATCCAGGGCCTCCTTGGGGCCGTAGTTTGCCTTGGTGGCGCGGTGGCGGGCATTCTCTGGCTCCGCGTCTGGCTTCCACCGACACCGGTGCTGATCACCGGAACCCTGCTGCAGGTCGTCTGGGCGTCCCGGCGTCTGCAAGCGGCCAGCGACTACCTGGCCCGCGAACTGGCGGATCTTCAGAGCCGCGCGGGCGGTGCTATCGTGCCTGGTATGGAACATTCGGGACCGATCATCGGCGATAGCGTCTCACGTCAGATGATACTTATCGACGAAACCCGAGATCGCATCCGCGCGCTGCGCCGGTTCGTCAACGACGTCCTGGCCAATTTCCCCGATCCGGTCATGGTCGTAAGCGCCCGAGGCAGGATTCTGACATTCAATCAGGCCGCCACCCTACTTGGACATCGCCTCGGCCATACCATCGAGATTGGCTCCCAGATCCAGCCCCTGCTGGAAGGTCTTGAAACGGCGGCTGGTGATGGCCGGCGGCTTTGGCCGCCTCTCTTGGTTCCGGGCGAAGAGACCCCGAGGGGCGTTGGCCCTGGTGGACGAATTCTTGAGGCCCGTTACACCATAACGGGTGAGATCGAAGGAAAACCGAGAGGGTGGACAATACAATTGGTCGATGTCACCGCGCTGGTTTCCGCCATGCGCCAGCGTGAAGAGGCGCTGAAGCTATTCACTCACGACATGCGCGCGCCTCAATCGGCGATCCTGGCGGCTCTTGACCATAAGGAATTCCAGAGTGTGCCGGCGGCTTTGCGCGAAGGTATCCAGAGAAACGCACTGCGGACCCTTAGTTTGGCGGACGGATGGGTGCGCTTGGCGCAGGCGGAATCCACAGACTATACGTTCGAGCCCATTGACCTGTTTCATACGCTGAGCGACGCCACAGACGCGCTTTGGTCAATCGCCCAGGCGGCCTCGATTGAAGTAGTCATTCACGATCCTGGCCGCGAATACGTGGTCTCCGCAGACCGTGGTCTTCTGTCACGCGCTCTAATCAATCTGATCGACAACGCCATCAAGGCCAGCTCTCCTGGAAAGTCTGTGATATGCACCCTCGGTCCCACACGACTGCATGGCCGACTCGCCGTAGCCCTGACCGTAGCCGACAAAGCCTATGGTATGAGCCGCGACCAACGGGCGAATCTGTTCAAGCGTTTCGCCCGAACCACCACCCATGGCGCGGACGGTCGCAGCCGGCCCGTGCGATTTGACAGCGTCGGCCTAGGCCTTGCGGTTGTTCATACGGTCGTGACCCGGCACAACGGGCACATCGATTGCGAGAGTGAAGTCGACATCGGAACCACCTTCACGATCAGCCTGCCGCTCTACAAAGATGAAGAGGGCGCCGATGAGTTCGGCGA